>JBQCCP010000166.1:0-21332 GCA_051962095.1 Rhodanobacteraceae bacterium | reverse complement strand
GCGATCTTCGCGCCGGCTTCGTCGCCGACGCGCAGCAGGCGCGGCAGATCGCCATCGAGCAACCGTTCGAAAAAACGCCGGCGCTTGCCAGCCTGGGGAAAGCGCCAGCGAATACGCGCACGCTCGCGCGCAAGCAGCTCGGTCAGCACGCCGAATGAACCATCCAGGTCCGCTTCCAGCTTTTCGCGCACGCGCCGCGCCAGCACCGGCGCCGCGCCGCCCGACGACACCGCGACCTGCAGTCGCCCGCGCCTGACCCGCGCGGGAACATGGAACGTGGACGCCTCGGCGTCGTCCACCACGTTCATGAAAATGCCGCGCGCCGAGGTGGCCTCGGCCACGCGCCGATTGAGCGCGCGGTCGCGGCTGGCCGCGACTACCAGCCACACCCCGTCGAGCCATGCGGACCGGAATTCGCCATCGCGGTGGCGCACGCGTCCGAGCTCGACCCACCACTGCAATTCGCGTTCAAGTGAGCCAGCAGCGACGGTCACCTCGGCGCCCGATTCCAGCAGCGCCTCGACCTTGCGGCGCGCCACGCTGCCGCCGCCGACCACCAGCACGGCGCGTGCACGCAGGTCCGCGAACAGCGGAAACAGCGGCGCCGGTGTGGTCGTTGCGGTGGATGCATTCGCGATCATCGGTGCAGTGTGCGCCCCCGTGGGCGCGAGCGGAAATACGCATCGGCGACAGCCTTATGCATCGCGGTTATATGTCGATATGGACGTCTGGACGTCCACATGTTAGGCTGCCTCGCTGGTGGTCGCATAGCGCCATCGAGCGCCGGAACCGATCCGATGAATCCCAAACGTCCCGTGATGTGTTGTCGCCCCTCTCCGATGTGGCGCGCCGAACGCGCGCATCGTGCCTGCCTGCGACCACCCACGGGACCCTTCGAATGACCCTCAACCAACTCCGCTATCTCGTGGCCATCGCCGACTCGGGCCTCAACATCACCCTCGCCGCCGACCGCGTGCACGCCACCCAGCCGGGCCTGTCGCGGCAGATCAAGCAACTGGAAGACGAACTCGGATTCCTGCTGTTCACCCGCAAGGGTCGCAGCCTCACCTCGCTGACGCAATCCGGCGAACATGTACTGGTGCACGCGCGTCGCCTGCTCGACGAGGCCGGCAACATCCGTGCGTTGGCGGCCAACCAGCGTGGCGAGCGCAAGGGACGGCTCACCCTCGTGACCACGCACACGCAGGCGCGTTACGTGCTGCCCGATGCGATCGCCGCGACGCGGCGCGAGTTTCCCGCGGTCAGCATCCGGCTGCAGCCGTCGGAGGAAAGCGAAATCCTGGCGCGGCTCGCGCGCGGCGGCGACGAGCTGGCCGTGATCAGCACCAGCGGCGCTACGCCCACTGGCGGCGTCGCGGTGCCGCTGTTCCGCTGGCGACGCGTGGTGCTGGTGCCCGCCGGCCACATGCTCGCCAAGCGCAGGGGCGTGACCTTGCGCAATCTCTCCGAGCTGCCGCTGGTCAGCTACGAATCGTCGCGCAAACCGGAGTCGTCGCTGCGGCGCGCGTTCGACGGCGCGAGCCTGCCGATGCAACTGGCGATGACCGCGCACGACGCGGACCTGATCAAGACCTACGTGCGCGCCGGACTGGGTGTCGGCATCCTGGCCGAAATGGCAGTGTCGGCGGCCGATGCAGACCTGCGCGTGCTGCGCGCGCCCGATGCCCTGCCCGAGTGCATCACCTGGGCGGTGCTGCCGCGTGGGCGGGTGCTGCGCGATTTTGCCCTGCGCCTGCTGCGCGAAGTCGCGCCGCAAGTCGACGGCATCGATCTGCGACGCGTGGTCGCCGGCAACGCCGAACCGACATGGCCGGAACCGCCTGCGTGGACGGAGCTGCATCGCGTGGCGGCGTGAGAAACGCCGTAACGCGTCGGTTGAATGCGCGGGGGCGAGTCCATGCGATTACATTCGGGCACACCGCGAAGCTCGATCCACATTCAATGCGTGCTGGCACTCGCCGGTGGAAATCCTTGCAGCGGAATCAGCGACATCAGCTTGCCGATGTCGATGTACTGCAGCAGCGCGCCGGCGCCCTGCATCACGTGCGGCTCCGTGGCGAGGCTGGTGATCGCCCAACGCGCCCAGGCTTCGAACGCGGTGCGCGCCGCGCCCGGCCCTTCGAACATCAGCGCCTGTTGCGCAGGCTGATTGCACGCACGCGCCAGCAGGTCCGTCACCAGCGCACCCGCCCTCTGGTTGATCGACGCGCGTTGCGCGGACGAAATCGACGCCATCGGCGCGACATCCGGGTCCAGCGCCATCGTGGCGAAGGCCCAGCGCACCACGGTCTTCTGATCCGCGGGCGTGGTCGAATGGATCAGGCATTGCGACAGCGCGTCCGCGTAGGAACCGGCGCGGGCAGACCCTGACCACACGCACATCAGCATTGGCAAAACCGGCAGCAGGCAGAGGCGTCGCATGGCGCGATCTCGTTCGAGGCAATGAACGTGGGACCGCGGAACCCGCCGCCGAGTTTCAGGCGACGGCCACGGGATAGGAACCCAGCACCGTCACCTGCGACGCAAAGTCGCCCAGTTCCGCCAGCGCGTCGCGCAGCGGCGATTCGTCCACGTGCCCGTTCACGTCGATGAAAAACGCGTATTGCCATTTGCCGGTATGCGCCGGCCGCGACTCGATGCGGTTCATGCTGACACCTCGCCGCGCCAGCGGTTCCAGCACGCGGTACAGCGCGCCGGGTTGGTCGCGCACGAAGACCAGCAGCGAGGTGCGGTCGTTGCCGGATGGTGGGAACAGCGCGCGGCCGAGCACCAGGAAACGCGTGGTGTTGTCGGGGCGGTCCTCAATGGGGCCGGCGACGACCTGCAACCCGTACACGTGCGCGGCGCTTTCGCCCGCGATCGCCGCGGCGTCGTCGGCCTTGCGTGCGCGACGCGCGGCCTCGGCGTTGCTGGAGACCGCCTCCAGTTCCACGCGCGGCAGATTCTGGCGCAGCCAGCCGCGGCATTGCGCCAGAGACTGGCCATGCGAATACACCCGCTCGATGTCCTCGATGTGGCCGCCGCGCGACAGCAGGTACTGGTGCACGTGCAGTTCGACTTCACCGCAGATCTTCAGCGGCGAGCCCAGGAACAGGTCCAGCGTGGACTGGATCGTGCCCTGGCCGGAATTCTCCACCGGCACCACGCCGAAATCGGCGCGGCCGTCGGCGACCTCGTCGAACACCTCCGCGATGCTGGCCAGCGGAAAGCCCTTCGCCGAATGCCCGAAGTGCTTGAACACCGCCTGTTGCGAGAACGTGCCTTCCGGACCGAGATAGCCGACCTTCAGCGGCTCCTGCTGGGCGAGGCAGGCCGACATGATTTCGCGGAACAGCCGCACCAATACGTCGTCGGCCAGTGGGCCATCGTTGCGATCGACCACGCGCCGCAACACCTGCGCTTCGCGTTCCGGCCGGTAATAGTCCACCGCGGCGGCAAGCTTGCCTTTCGCGCGTCCGACTTCGTGCGCCCAATACGCGCGGCGTGCGATCAGCGCCTGGATCTGGTGGTCGATCCCGTCGATTTCGGCGCGCACCGCGGCGAGGTCGGGCTTCGGGGCAGGCGCTTCGCGCTTGCCCGCGGCTTGCGCGCGTGCGGATTTTGCGGCTGAACCGCGCGGCCGCCGGGTTTTGCCAGCCATGCAGGCTCTCCTTCAGGAAAGCTCCGCAGCTTGACGGCGCCGCGCGGACTTCGCAAGTGTTTGGACGTCCATTTACTTTGCGGCGAAATGCAGGCCGCATTCGCGCGCGAGGCCGAAGAAGCGCGTGTCCTCGTGGCGCATCCCGGGTTCCCAGCGGCGCGTGGTGTGCACGTCGCCGATCGACACGTAGCCTTCGTGCCACAACGGGTGATACGGCAAGTCGTGGCGGTTGAGGTAGCGCCACACGTCGTGGTCGCACCAGTCGGCAATCGGGTGCAGCTTCCAGCGACCGTCGTGCAGTTCCAGGAATTGCGCCTGCGAGCGGCTTTGCGACTGGCTGCGACGGATGCCGGCAATCCAGGTGCGCACACCGAGTTCGTCCAGGGCACGCCGCATCGGTTCGACCTTGCGCAGGCGGTTGTAGCGCGCGATGCCGTCGACGCCCTGTTCCCACAACTTGCCGAAACGCGCCTCCATCCATGCCGTGCCGAGATCCGGACGGAAAACCTTGAGGTTGAGCTGCAGGCGTGCGCGAAGCTCGTCGACAAAGCGATAGGTTTCGGGAAACAGATAGCCGGTGTCGACCAGGATCACCGGGATGTCCGGCCGCACCCGCGTCACCAGATGCAGCGACACCGCGGCCTGCGCGCCGAAGCTGGACGACAGGGCGTGCTCGCCCGCGAGCGCGGCGAGCCCCCATTCGATGCGTCGTTCGGACGCCAAGCCGCCGAGCCAGTGGTTCAGTTCCGCCAGCGCTTCGGGCGACTGCGCGGCGGTGACGGGATCGGGCGGGATCATGCCGCGGCGTCGCGCGGGGGCGGCGGCGTCACCACGCCGGTGCGCACGGCGAAATCGCCGAAGTGTTCATTTTGTTCGCGCTCGCTGGCGAAGCGCGCCAGCAATTTCTCGAGCGCGGCGAGAATTTCCGGTTCGGTGATGTTTTCGCGGTAAAGCGCGTTCATTCGCTGGCCGCGGTGGTCGCCGCCCAGCATCAGGTTGTAGCGGCCGGGTGCCTTGCCGATCAATGCGACCTCGGCGAGATACGGCCGCGAGCAGCCATTGGGGCAGCCGCTGACGCGCAGGTCGATCGGCTCGTCGTGGAGGTTGTACCTGTCCAGCAGCGCCTGGAATTTCGACAGGAACGCCGGCATCCAGCGTTCGGATTCCGCCATCGCCAACCCGCAGGTCGGCAGCGCGACGCAAGCGATGGTGTTCAATGCAAGGCGCGAACCTGCACGATGCAATGCAAGGTCGTGCCCGGCCGCCATGGTATCGATAGCTGCGCGAAGCTCTGCCGGCACACCCGCGATCAGCACGTTCTGGTTCGGCGTCAGGCGAATCCGGGCATCGGGCGCATGTTCGGCCAGCAAGGCCGAGAGTTCGCGCATCCCGCTCTGGCGCGTCACGCCATCCCGGTCGTGCACGCGCCCGAACGGAATGCGCAGGCCCAGGTGCCAGCGGCCGTCATCGCCTTTGCGCCAGCCGAAGCGATCACCGCGTCGCGTGAATTCGAAATCGCGTGCAGGTTGCAACTTGAATCCGGCCCGCCGTTCGATCTCGGCCTTGATCCATGCGAGCCCGTGGTTGTCGACCGTGTACTTGAAGCGCGCGCGCATGCGATCCGAACGATCGCCGTGGTCGCGCTGCAGCGTCAACGCAGCTTCGGCCAGCGCGGTCACCTGCTCCGGCACGATGAAGCCGATCGGGCTGGCCATGCGCGGGTACGTTTTGGCGTTGCCATGCGTCGCGCCCATGCCGCCGCCGACCAGCACGACGTAACCTGTCAGTGCGCCGTTCTCGATGATCGCGACCAGCCCGGCATCCTGTGAATACACATCGATGTCGTTGTCGGGCGGCACCGCGAAACCGATCTTGAACTTGCGCGGCAGGTAGGCATCGCCCAGCAGCGGCTCGGCTTCGTTGCCGTCGGTGGCCGGCTCATCCAACCAGGTCTCGTACCACGCGCGCGAGTTCGGGCGAAAGTGCAGCGACAGCGCCTGCGCCTGCTCGAAGATCCGCGCATGCACGCGCGACAACAACGGATTCACCGCCGCGACGACGTTGCGGTTGTCGTCGCCGCACGCCGCGATCGTGTCGAGCCCGCACGCATGGATCGCCTGCGCCGCCGCACGCAAATCGACTTTGCGGATGCCGTGGGTCTGGATCGTCTGGCGCGTGGTGAGGCGCAGGCCGCGCGTGCCGTAGCGCGTTGCCATCGCATCCATCGCCAGCCATTGCGCAGGCGACATCGTGCCGCCCGGCAGGCGCAGCCGCAGGAAGAACGAGTAATCCGGTTCCAGTTTGGCCAGACGCCGCGCCTCGCGCGCGTCGCGGTCGTCCTGCTGGTAACCGCCGTGGAATTTCAGCAGTTGCACGTCATCCTGGCGCAAAGCGCCGGTGATCGGATCGGTGAGGCTCATCCGCAAGGTGCCGCGCAGGTGGTGGCTCCCGCGCTTGATCCGTTCGAGGTCGGAGGACTCGGACATCAGTAGACGTCCCGTGCGTAGCGATGCTGTTCGCGCAAGCCGGCGATGTATTCGTCGGCGGCTTCGGCATCGCGGGCGCCGTGTTCGATGATCACTTCGCGCAGCGCGTGCTCGACGTCACGCGCCATCTGCGCCGCGCCGCACACGTACAGGTGCGCACCGTTTTCCAGCCGGTCGAACACATCGCGGCCGTGCTCGCGCAGGCGATCCTGCACGTAGACCTTGTCGGCCTGGTCGCGCGAAAACGCGACGTCCATCCGGTGCAGCGTGCCGTTCTTCAGCGCCGCCTGCCATTCGGTCTGGTACAGGAAATCGCTGCGGAAATGCGGATTGCCGAACAGCAGCCAGTTGCGCCCGTGCGCGTCGGCCGCGGCGCGCTGCTGCACGAACGCACGGAACGGCGCCACGCCGGTGCCGGGCCCGACCATGATGATGTCGCGGTCTGGATCGGCAGGCAGCCGGAAGCGCTCGTTGCGTTCCAGGTACACCTCGATCGCGTTGCCTTCCGCACGCGTCGCCAGCCAGTGCGAAGCCGCGCCCCAGCGCGTGCCGGCGTCGGTGGCGTACTCGACGTGCGCGAGCGTGAGATGGACTTCATCGTCGACCACCGCGCGGCTGGACGCGATCGAATACAACCTCGGCGTCAACGGTCGCAACGCCGCGACCAGCGCATCCCCGGTCCATTCCGCGGCATATTTCTGCAACAGGTCGATCGGCTGCCGGCCAACCAGCACAGCACGCAATGCATCAGCGTTTTCCGGCTGCAGAAGCGCCCGCAGCGCTGCATCACCGCTGCGCTCGGCCAGCGCCGCCACGAGCGGACGGCTGAGCCGCGTCAGTTCGCGTTTCGACCCCAGCCACTCGCGCAGGGTGTGAGTGGCATCCGCATGCGCGATGGTCGCGCCGCCATCCAGGCGCAGTGCACCCAATACCGCGTCGACCAGCGGCGCGGGATTGCGCGGCACCACGCCCAGCGCGTCACCGGGTTCGTAATCAAGCCCGGAACCTGTCAGATCGATTTCGAGATGACGCACGTCCTTGCTGCTGCCGTCGGCGGTGATGCGCTGGTTGGCCAACACCTCGGCCTTGAACGGTCGCGCCGCGGACCACGTCGCCGGTTCCGCGTGCGGTCGCAGCTGCGTGACGTTGCTCGGCGGCGCGGCGGTCTTCGATACGTCCCGCACGTGCGCGAGCGCCTGCTGCGTCCACGGTTCCGCGACCGTGTCGATGTCGAGATCGGCCTCGCCGAATGCGAACAGGCGAGCGGCACCCAATTCGGCCAAGCGTTCATCAAGCTTCCGCCCGATCGCGCAGAATTGCGGATAGCTCGAATCCCCGAGGCCCAGCACCGCGAACGAAAGCGCCTCCAGTTTCGGCGCGCGACGACTCGCAAGGAAATCCACGAAACCGCGCGCATCATCGGGTGGATCGCCGTCGCCCTGGGTGCTGATGACGATATAGAGCCAGCGCTCCTGCGCCAGTTCGCGCAAGGGATAGGCGTCGGCGCGAACGAGACGCACGGCCAGACCGGCATCTTCGATGCGTCGTTGCAGTTGCTCGGCAACGCGCTTCGAATTGCCGGTCTGGCTGCCATAGACGATCGTGACGCGCGTGCCAGCTTCCGGTTCCGCTTCCGCGCGCGCATCCCGCAACGCTCCCGATGTCGGGTCCACCCGGGCCGCCAGACCCGCCGTGTAACCCGAGAGCCACCACAGGCTTGCGGTGTCGAGGCCCCGCGTCAACGACTCGAGGTGCTGGACGCGATCCCGCGGCAAGGGCGGACGAGGCAGGGCGACGAGTGGCATGACCGGAACGGCGTGCGGGAACAGAGCCCGCAAATTACGCCGCCGCACTCGTGCAACGGAAAGGAGCGCTCGCTATGCCGTTATGCCACGCAACGCATAAGTTCTGCGATCGAAAGGCGGCTACTGCAATCGACAGAAGCAATACGCGTAGGCGACCGGCTTGCCCGGTGCGGCGTGCTGCAGCCAGGCTAGTTCCGGCAGCAGCTTCGGCGCCGCCAGCAACCACGATTTCGGCAGCTCGACACCGAGCGACGCCAACACGTGCGCCGACGCGCTGTCGCCGGCGCCGAGCAGGAATCGTTGCCACAGGCTGACCGGCGGCTGGAAGTAGCGCACCGCGAATTCGTCGCCCAGACTCGCATCCTGCGCCGCATAGGCGATCGCATCGTGCAGGCCGCCCAGCTCGTCGACCAGTCCGCGCTGCAGCGCCTGCGCGCCGGACCACACGCGCCCCTGCGCGATCGCGTCCACTTCCGCGTAGCTCTTGCCGCGCGCCTCGGCGACGTTGCCGACGAACTGGCGGTAACCGCGGTCGATGGTGCTCTGGATCATCGCGCCCAGCGCGGGATCGAGCGGACGGCGCGGGTCCATCGCGCCTGCCAACGGTGTCGTGCCCTGGCCCGCGGTGTTGATGCCGAGCTTGGCGAGTCCTTCGGACGCGGTGAAATACAACCCGAAGATCCCGATGGAACCCGTGATGGTGTCGGGTTCGGCGAAGATGCGATTGGCGTTCATCGAGATCCAGTAGCCGCCGCTCGCGGCGAGGTCGCCCATCGACACGACCACGGGCTTGCCGGCCTTCTCGGCCAGCACCACTTCGCGGCGGATCTGCTCGGCCGCGAAAGCTTCGCCGCCGGGCGAATCCACGCGCAGCACGATCGCGCGCACGTTGCGGTCGGCGCGCGCGGCGCGGATCAGCGCGGCGGTCGATTCGCCGCCGATCTTGCCGCCCGGCTGGCGCCCGGCCACGATGTCGCCTTCGGCCACGATCACCGCGACCTGCGACTTGCCAAGCCCGAGATCGATCGTCTGCGGCAGGTATTGCCCGAGGTCGACCGCGCGAAAGCCGGTGCCGTTGTCGGTCGCCACGCCGTGCTTCTGCATCATGCGCACCACGTCTTCGCGCGTGGCAAGGCCATCCACCCAATGCAGTTTCAGCGCGAGCTGTGCGATGTCACCGTTGGCCGCGGGAATTTCCGTCGCCAGATTGTCGATCTGCTGGGCCAGCGTGACGGGATCGACGTGGCGCAGCTTGCCGACCTCGTCCAGCCAGGTATTCCACATTCCGCCCATCCAGTACTTGTCGGCTTCCAGCGACGCCGGAGACGGCTGGTCGAGGATGAACGGCTCGGCCGCCGACTTGAATTCACCGACCCGGAACAGGTGCGCGCTGATGCCGAGCTTGTCCAGCAGGCCCTTGTAGTAACTGCGATAGTCGGACAGGCCCGTGATAGAGATCGAACCCGCCGGATCGAGCAGCACCTCGTTGGCGTGCGCCGCGAGCAGATACTGCATCTGGCCGAACTGGGTGCCCCATGCGATCACCGGCTTGCCCGCCGCACGAAAGCGATCCAGTGCCGCGCCGACTTCTTCCAGCGCGCCCATGCCGCCGAACTGCAGGTTCGAGGGATCGATCAGGATGCGGGTGATGCGCGAATCGTGCGCGGCGTGGTCGATGGCCGCGACCAGGTCGCGCACCTGTACCTGTCCCACCGGCTGGCCCGACGCACGCGCCGCCGCGCGCGCCAAGGGATCGACGCTGAACTGTTCGACCAGTTGGCCTTCGGGCTTCAGCAACAGCACCGTATTCGACCCGACCTTGGGCGCACCCCGGAACATCAGGCCAAGGATCAGGGCCAGGATGCCGAAGAACACCACGTTGATGATCACCAGCCGCGCGATGTTGATGCCGCGTCCGAGCGCGCGCATGAAATCCGCGAAACCGCGGCGTGGGGAATTGTTCATGGCGCTGCTTCCCGGGTGGACGAAATGGTCGCCACAAGCGTAGCCGTGCGCCGGGTTGACGTCACGCGGCGCGCCGGAAGCACACGCGGCTCAGTCGAGGCTGCCCAGCGGCGACGAGCCGACGGCAAAGCGCCGCCAGCGCTCGCCTCGCGTCTGCATCGTCCAGCGCGCCGTCAGCAGCACGGCCGCCGCGGTGAGTCCCGCGATCAGCCCCACCCACATGCCGCGCACGCCATAGCCGGCGCCGAACGCCAGCCACGCGCCGATCGGCATGCCCACCACCCAATACGCGACGGCGGTGATCAGCATCGGCATGCGCGTGTCCTTCAAACCGCGCAGCGCGCCGTTCGACACCACCTGGATGCCATCTGAAAACTGGAAGACGCCGGCCAGGGTCAACAGTTGCGCGGCCAGCGCGATCACGCGCGGATCGCCCGAATAGACGTGCGCAATCGCATGCGGGATCGCCAGCATCAGCGTGGCCGACAGCGCCTGCGTTGCCAAGGTCAACGCAATACCGGTGAATCCCGCGTACCGCACCGCATGCGCGTCGCCGCGGCCGGCGGCGTGGCCGACCCGCACCGTGACCGCCAGCGCCAAACCCAGCGGCAACATGAAGGTGACCGACGCGACGTTGATCGCGATCTGGTGGCCATCGATCGCGACCGTGCCGAGCCGGCTGATCAGCAGCGCCGAGATCACGAACAGCCCGGCTTCCATCAGCAGGGTCACCGCCATGGGCACGCCGATCCACAGCAGATGTCGGATCGCATGCCAGTCGGGACGCTCCATCCGCGCGAACAGGTCGAGGCTGCGAAAACGCTTGCCGAATTTCAGATAGGCGAGGAATGCCAGTAGTTGCAGCCACAGCGCCAGCGCGTTGGCAATGCCGGCGCCTTCCGCGCCCATCGCGGGGAAACCGAACTTGCCGTAGATCATGATCCAGTCCAGCGGCACCAGCACCGCGAGACCGAACATGCCGAACAGCATCGTCGGCCGCGTCCAGCTCGACCCTTCGCACAGGCCGCGCAGCGCGAAATAACCGCACAGGCCTGGCGCGCCCCAGCTCAGCGCGTGCAGGAAGGCTTGCACGTCGTGGGTCAAGGCGGGATCCACACCAATCAGGCTCAGCAGCGGACCCGAATGGCGCGCGCCGAACCACAACAGCACCGACAAGCCCGCCGCCAGCCACAGCGCCTGCCGGAACAAGGGGCCGATTTCGTGCTGCCGGCCCGCGCCGTCCAACTGCGCGACCGACGGCGACAACGCCATCATCACGCCCACCGCGCTGACCAGCCCCAGCACCCACACGTTGGCGCCGACCGCGACCGCAGCCAGCGTGTGCGCGTTGTAGTGTCCGGCCAGCGCGACATCCACCGCGCTCATTCCGACCGCCGACAACTGGCCGGCGATCAGCGGCAACGCCAGCTTCACCGTCGCGCGTGTTTCCCGCGCGAAACGCGCGCGATCCAAGGCTAGAATCTGGGGCATTGCGGAAAGACCCGATGGAACACGAAACCTCGACGCCACCTGCCGAACCCGCGGCACCGCTTCCCGTGCCTGCGACGGGCAACTGCGAAAACTGCGGCGCACCACTGTACGGCAAGTACTGCTACGCGTGCGGCCAGCCTGCCCAGGGGATGGTGCGGCATTTCGGCAGCGTCATGTCCGACATCGCCGACAGCGTGCTGAACGTCGACGAGCGGCTGTTCCGCACGATCGGGCCATTGTACCTGCGGCCGGGCAGGCTCACGCTCGATTACTTCGCCGGCAGGCGCGCGCGTTACGTGACACCGTTCCGGCTGGTGTTCTTCCTCGCGATCATTGCCTTCTTCGGCGTCCAGTTGACCGTCCGGACCGGCACGATGCAGCCGCCGAAATATGCCGTTACAACGTCACCGGCGGGCTCCGCCAATGTCTCATTGGTGCCGCGGCCCAAGGAAAGCGCCTCAGAATCCGACAATGATCCCTTCGCACATGACAGCATCACGATCAATGACAGGATGATCTGGAACCGTGATACCAAACCGCTGAAGATCGCTTGGCTTCCCGGCGTGCTCAACTCCTGGCTGAACGACTTGATGGGCAACGCCCAGCAACAGCTGCACGCGATGAATTCAGGCAGCCTCGAGTCCAAGACAGAGGCGCGTCGCAAATTCACCCTGGGCATGTTTTCGGCGGCGCCCACGGTTCTGTTCATCCTGCTGCCGGTGTTCGCACTGCTGCTGAAAATCTTTTACATCTTCAAGCGACGGTTGTACATGGAGCACCTGATCGTGGCGATGCACAGCCACGCCTTCCTGATGCTGTCGATGCTGGTGCTGTTGGTGCTGGCGTTGCTGCGCGCATGGCTCACGCCCCATGGCGGCTGGGCCTCCCTGCCCTTCAGGTTGCTCGAAGCGGCTGCATGGATCTGGATATTCGTGTACCTGTGGCTGATGCAGAAGCGCGTCTACCGGCAAGGCTGGTTCATGACCAACGTGAAGTATTGGAGCCTCGGTTTTTGCTACACGATCATGGCCGGTTTCGGCTTTGTGTTTGCCGTGCTGATCAGCCTGACCGGCGCATGATCCTGTATCTCGTCGAACTGGAAATGGACACGTCGCTGCGCGACGGGTACATGGCGTGGCTGCAGGAGCACGTCCGCGAGATGCGGGCGCTTCCGGGCTTCACGGGCGCCGAGATCCTGACACCCATCGATCCACCACCGCCGATGGGACGCAGCGTCGTTTGCGTGCAGTACCGTTTGCGCGACCGGAAAGCCTGGGACCACTACCTTGCCGAACACGCGCCGAGGATGCGCGAGGCGGGACGGGCCCGTTTCGGCGAGCGGGTGCGGGCGAGCCGGCGGCTGCTGGAGCGCATCTGAGGCAGGTCCCAGTGCTCGTTGTGCACAGCCGCAAAACCGGCGGCTCGGCGTAGTCGGGGAGCCAGTCATCATGCGATTTTCACCTGCGACAGACCGCCATATCATTGAATATTATGATAAAATATCAGTTGTCGAAAAAATCGCCAACCCGTGGAGCGGGCCGGCGCGGCGAGCCTTGGCGGCGCTTGCCCGCCGGTGTTCCACAACCTTATCCACAGCGATTGTGGATAAGAAAATTTTTTCCGATACGTCACCGGTTTACCGGCCATTCCTGCACGCCGTGACAACAAGCCGCGATAAGTCATGAGCCGAGCGCCGCATTCGGATCGTCCGGCGCAGGTGGTACAGGTCGCGCTGCCGGTGCCGCTGCCGCAGACTTTCAGCTACCTGTCGGCGTCGCCCGGATTAATTGCGGGCTCGCGCGTGCGCGTGCCGTTCGGACGTACCCATCGGATCGGCGTGGTTGTCGAAACCGGCACGCAATACCATCCCGCCGGGCCCCCGCTCAAGGCCATCGAAGCGGCGCTCGACGACGAACCGTTGCTCGATCCGGAATTGCTCTCGAACCTGCGGCGCGCGGCCGACTATTGGTGCGGCGCGATCGGCGAGGTGGTGTTCGGCGCGATGCCGCTGGCGTTGCGCGACGGACGCGCGATATCCGATTTCGCGGAAGAAGCCTGGCGCGCCACTGCGGCCGGAACGGCGGCGCGCGACGCCCGCAGCCGGCGCGGCGGTTCGGCGGCGTTGCTCGAAACGCTGGGTGACGCGGCGTTGTCCGGCAGCGAACTGGATATCCTGCTGCCGGGCTGGCGCGCGGCGGCGCGGCGCCTGGCGGTGGCGAACCTGATCGAACGCACACCTATCCGCATCGGCGCGCCGCAGGCGCGCGAGGGCGCCGCACCCGTATTGAACGACGAGCAAGCCGACGCCCTCGCAACAATGCTCTCCGCCGGCGACGGCTTTCATCCTTTCCTGCTGCAGGGGGTCACCGGCAGCGGCAAGACCGAAATCTACCTGCGGCTCACCGAACGCGTCCTGCAGCAAGGCCGGCAGGCGTTGTGGCTGGTGCCGGAAATCGGATTGGTGCCGCAGGCGCTGCGCCGCCTGCGCGCGCGCTTCGATGCGCGCATCGCGGTGCTGCATTCCAATCTCGCCGAAGGCGAACGTGCGCGTGCATGGCTGGACGCGCGCGCAGGCGAAGCGGCGATCGTGCTGGGCACGCGCTCGGCCGTGTTCGCGCCACTGCCGAAGGCCGGACTGATCGTGGTGGACGAGGAACACGACACCTCGTACAAGCAGCAGGAGGGTTTTCGCTACCACGCGCGCGACTTCGCGCTGATGCGCGCGCAATCACTGGGCGTGCCGATCGTGCTGGGCAGCGCCACACCCTCACTGGAGGCGCTGGCCAACGTGGAAGCCGGACGCCATGCGCGCCTGCGCCTGCACCACCGCGCGCACGCGCGGCCACCCTCGCCCGTGCACGTGCTGGATATGCGTGGATTGAAACTCGCGCATGGCTTGTCGCCCGCGTTGCTGGACGCGCTGGACGCCGCGCTCGCGCGCGGCGAACAGGCGCTGGTGTTCAAGAACCGCCGCGGCTACGCGCCGGTGCTGCTGTGCCACGCGTGCGGCTGGCATGCGGTGTGTCCGCGTTGCGAAAAGCCGTTGACGCTGCATCGCGGACGCCGGCAGTTGCTTTGCCATCACTGCGGACACAGCGAACGCGCACCGGAAACGTGCCCGAACTGCAGCGCCAGCGCATTGATTCCGCAGGGCCACGGCACCGAACGCCTGGAGGAAGCGCTGGCCGCGCGTTATCCGGACATTCCGGTGGTGCGGATCGACCGCGAGAGCACGCGCCAGCGCGACGCCTTCGCGAAAGTATTCGACAAGCTGGCGGAAGGCGATCCCGCGATCCTGGTCGGCACCCAGATGCTCGCGAAAGGCCACGACCTGCCAAACCTCACCACCGTCGCGATCGTGGGCGTGGACGAAGGCCTGCACAGCGTCGACTTCCATGCCGGCGAGCGGCTCGCGCAGTTGATCGTGCAGGTCGCCGGCCGCGCGGGCCGCGCGGGCAAACCGGGCTCCGTGTGGCTCCAGACCCACGAACCCGATCACACCTTGCTGGTGACGCTGCTGAAGGGCGGCTACGACGCGGCGGCCGCGCTGGAACTCGGCGAGCGGCTTGTGTCGGGGCTGCCGCCGTTCACACACATGGCGCTCCTGCGCGCCGAATGCGTGCGGTGCGAGGTGCTCGACGGATTCATGGCGGCGGCGCGAGATGCGATTGCGGCGTCCGCGCGTGCCGATGCATCGCGCCTCGACCAGCCCGTGCGCGTCACCGGCCCGTTGGCCGCGCCAATGCCGCTGCGCGCCGGCCGCCATCGCGCGCAATTGCTGCTGGAATCCGCGCAACGTCCGTCGCTGCGGCAGGCGCTCGCGGCATGGATTCCACGATTGAATGCCTTGCCACAACCACGCGGCCTGCGCTGGTCGATCGACATCGATCCGGTGGATTTGTATTGAGGCCACGCGTACGTTGGGCCGAATGGAGTGAAGCCCAACGTCTAGGCGCATTGATGTTGGCTTCGGCGGAGGAAGCCCCGCCTCAGCCCAACCTGCAGAAGCAGGGCGACCGCACGAGGCGGCCGTCCTGCTTTGCTCTTGTAACCGAGGTTGCGCTATGCCGCGAAGGCGCCGCGCATCTTCTTCATCGCATTCGCTTCGAGTTGGCGGATGCGCTCGGCCGACACGCCGTAGTCGTCGGCGAGATCCTGCAGGGTGGCCTTGTCTTCGACCAGCCAGCGGCGGCGGATGATGTCGCGGGTGCGGTCGTCGAGTTTCGACAGGGCGTGCTGCAGCGCGTCGAGCTGGTGCTCTTCCTGGTCTGCGTCGGCAAGCTGCAGGTACGGATCGGCGCCCTGGTCCTCGAGATACGCGACCGGTGCCGGCGGCGCGTCGTCGTCCGTTTCGGTGGGCGCGTCGAAGCCGACGTCGCGACCCGAAAGCCGCGATTCCATTTCCAGCACGGTGGCTTCCGGCACGCCCAGATCCTTGGCGATCTCGCGCACTTCCTCCATGTTCATCCAGCCGAGGCGTTTCTTGGATTTGCGCAGGTTGAAGAACAGCTTGCGCTGCGCCTTGGTGGTCGCGACTTTCACGATCCGCCAGTTGCGCAGGATGAATTCGTGCATTTCGGCGCGGATCCAGTGCACCGCGAAGCTGACCAGGCGCACGCCGTGGTCGGGATCGAAGCGCTTGACCGCCTTCATCAGGCCGATGTTGCCTTCCTGGATCAGGTCCGACATCTGCAGGCCGTAACCGGAATAACCGCGAGCCACATGAACCACGAAACGAAGGTGCGACATCACCAGCTTGCGGGCTGCGTCGAGGTCTTCGTCTTCGCGGTAGCGCTGGGCGAGCTCGCGTTCCTCCGCGGCTTCCAGCACCGGGATGCGGTGGACCGCGCCGATGTAGGCATCGAGACTGCCGACGACACTGGGAATCGGCAGGTTGTTGGCGACCAGAGCTTCGCTCATCCTATGTACCCCACTCGTCTGTATTGGCACTCTAGATTTTCGAGTGCCAAGCCCTCGTGAAGGTTCCCGCGCGGCTCCGGGCTCGGAACCGGCTTCGCCACGAGGGCGATAGGTGAAATTATACTGATGAGTTCAGGAATTGCAAGGGGTCGGAAGTCATTCCAGCGCGGCCGGATGGCTGCCGGATCCGTTCCTCGCCAGACTGCTGCGGGGCGGCAAGGACCAGTCGACCGGCGCCTGGCCTTCCGCTTCAAGATACTGATTGGCCTTGGAAAAATGCCTACACCCTAGAAAGCCCCGGTGCGCCGACAGCGGAGATGGGTGCGGGCCCTTCAGAACACAATGGCGGCGGCTATCGATCAGTCGGCCCTTGGCCTGGGCGTAGGAACCCCAGAGCAGGAACACCAGCCCTTGGCGGCCGCGGTTCAGCTCCTCGATCACCCGGTCCGTGAACCCTTCCCAACCCTTGCCCTGGTGCGCACCCGCCCGACCGGCCTCCACCGTCAGCACCGAATTCAGAAGCAGCACGCCGCGACAGGCCCACGGCGTCAGGCAGCCGTGGTCGGGTCGGGCGATGCCAAGATCGTTCTGGATCTCGGTGAAGATGTTCTGCAGCGACGGCGGCACCGCCACGCCGGGCTGCACCGAAAAGCACAGGCCGTGGGCTTGGCCCGGCCCGTGGTACGGATCCTGCCCCAGGATCACGACTTTCACCGCATCGAATGGCGTCGCATCCAGCGCGGCGAAGATTTGCGGTCCGGGGGGATAGATGCGTTTGCCCGCGTGTTTCTCCGCGCGCAGGAACTCGCTCAAGGCGTGCATGTCCGGGCGATCGAAGTAGTCGCCCGCGCGCACCTTCCAGGACGGTTCGAGTTTCAGGCGTTCGTCGGTCATGGTTTCGTCATGCCGTCACCGAAAAGCATTTCGTCCGCAAATGAACACGAATAAACGTGAATGGAAGGCAGGGCGGGTCCAACCCGCCGAACATTGGTGCCGGTCTGCCGGCGGGTCAAGACCGCGCTACGCGCGCTGCCGCTGCGCAACGCGCAACTGGAACAACAGCTTGGTCATCAGCAGGCGTTCCTCGACGGGTTTCTCGACCAGGTCGTTGGCGCCGGCTTTCAGCAGCGCGGCCTGGTTGATCGGGTTCTCATCGCCGGTCATCACCAGCACCGGCAAGCGGCCCTTGCCGAGCTTGAGATCGAGGCGAATCCACTCCAGCAGATCGCCACCGGACATCTCGCCCTTCAGGCTGACGTCGGTCAGCACCACGTCGGCGCCGGTTTCGCCGCCGTCGCGCGCCGCGGCCAGGAACTCCACCGCCTCCTCCGCGCTGCCGGACAGGTGCACCGTGAGTCCATACCGCTCCATCATGCGGCGCGTCGCCAATGCGACCACGCGGCTGTCCTCGACGTACAGCACCCTGCCTTCGGCGTGCTCCACCGGCGCCACGTAGCCGCGGATGAAATCCGCCAGCGCCGCGTAGCCGGCCGCCTTGTCGAAATAGTCGGTGATCGCGTCGCCGATTTCGCGTTTCTGCAGGCGTTCCTGGACGTCGCCGGAGACGGCGACGATCGGGATGTACGCTTGCGGCGCGTGGTCGCGCACGTAGTACGCCAGCGTGGTGCCGTCCATGTCGGGCAGCCGCAGTGCGGTCGTGACCAGATCCACCACCCCTTCGTGCAGCGCCTGCTTGGCTTCGCGCCCGCTGGCGCAGGCGATGATGGTGCTGCCCGGAAGTTGCTGTTCCAACACCCGTGCGATCAGCGTGCGCGCCACTTTCGAACCGTCCACCACCATCACGCGCGGGTTGTCGCTGGCGATGTGGCGAAGAACGTCGTTCATATCCGCTTTCGATTTACGGCCGCAGGCGTGCCAGGTGCCGGCCGCTCGCGATCCACGCGCCAAGCCAGCCGAGCGCCACCGCGATCGCGAGCGCAATCCCGAACGTACCCCAGGACAACCCGCCGAAGTGCAGGCGGCCCGCGTAACTGGCGACCAGGTCACGCACCGGCGCCGCGAGCACGGCTTCCAGCAACAGCACCAGCAGGACGGCCACGATGCCCGCGGCGAGGCCGTACCACACACCTTCATAAAGATACGGCCGGCGCACGAACGATGCGCTGGCGCCGATCAACCGCTGCACCGCGATCTCGTCGGCGCGGCTGCGCAGGTCCAGCCGCACGGTATTGCCGATCACCAGCACCGCGGCCGCACCCAGCAGCACCGCCAGCAGCAGCGTCGCGCGCCGGCCCAGTGCGATCAGCGCATCCAGCCGCGCGCGCCATTGGCCGTTGTCCTGCACCAGGTCGACTTCGCCCATCGCGCGTACCGCCGCGACCATCTGCTCGACCTGCGTGCGGTCCGCGCCCGCACGCGGTTCGACCAGCAGCACGAACGGCAGCGGATTGTCCGGCAGCGACTTGAGCGCGTCACCGAAGCCCTGCATCGCGGCGAGTTCCGCCAAACCCTGTTGGGGCGTGCGGACGGTGACGCCCGCAACATCCGCCCGCGCGCGCAAGGTCGCGGCCAGTTTGTCCGCGCCCTCGGCGGCCACGTCGGGTTTTAGGAACACGCTGACGGATTGCGAATCGCCCAGCGCGGTCGCGAGATGCTGCAGATTGGTCAACAGCAGATAGAAGGCCAGCGGCAGCGCCAAGGCAAGGCCCATCACCGCGATCGTCAACGCGCTGCCGAGTGGCCGGCGCGCCAGTTGGCGCAGGCTGTCGCGCACGCACCACGCGTGCTGGCGCCGCCACGTCGCGGCGTGCGAAGGACGAACCTGGCTGGCCATCGCGGCACGCGCGTTCATGCGACCTGGCTCGCGGGAACGTCGTCGATCATGTGGCCATGATCGAGCACCAGCACCCGCTGCTTCATGCGTTTCAGCAACGGCAGGTCGTGGCTGGCGATCAGGATCGTGATGCCGGTCTGCCGGAGCGCCACGAACAACTGCATGATTTCTTCCGACAGTTGCGGATCGAGGTTGCCGGTGGGTTCGTCGGCGATGATCAGCGCGGGCCGCCCCACGATCGCGCGCGCGATGCCGACGCGCTGCTGCTCGCCGGTGGACAGCCCCGACGGCGCGTCCTTGCCCCGCCCGGCCAGGCCGACTTTCTCCAGGGCCGCCTGCACGCGCTTGCCGCCTTCCTCGCGCGGAACCCCGGCGATCACCAGCGGCAGCGCGACGTTGTCGGCGACGCTGCGATCCATCAGCAGGCGGTGATCCTGGAACACCATGCCGAGGTCGCGGCGCAGGCGCGGCACATCGCGATGCTTCAGCCTCGCGAGATCGCGGCCGTGCACCTCGATCGTGCCGCGGCTGGCGCGTTCGATCAGCGCGATCAGTTTCAGAAGCGTGGTCTTGCCCGCGCCGGAATGGCCGGTGACGAACAGCATCTCGCCGGCATCGACCCTGAATGTCAGGTCGATCAGCGCCTCGCGGCCTTCCGGATAACGTTTGCTGACGGACTCGAAACGGATCACGAACGGACGAGGGACCAAGGCAAGTAATGAGCGAAGCCTACCAACTTTGCCGTCGTTCCGGACGCCGCGCAGCGGCGATCCGACTGCGGAGGCAGGACGCCGAAGCGAACATCGGCGCAGCCGATGGCCCGCAGGGCGAACCGCAGGATGCGGTGAGTTTATCCAGCCAGCATCTCGAAAATGGGTTCCGGGCTCCGCCTTCGGCGTTCCCGGAATGACGGAAGGCGAATGAATGCGCTCGGCCTGGTCAGGCGTGGGTCGCCGGCGATGCCGCGTGATTCGCGGGTTTGCGGCGACGGCGCCGACGTTTGTTCGGGCCGGGTTTGTCAGTGGTTGCCGCCACTTCGGAAGACGGCGCCCCGGCTTCTTCATGATCGTCATGCGTCGCCTGCGTCCTCGCACGCGGCGCCGGCGCGGCCAACCAGGCCGGTTCGATCGCGCCGACCGGAATCTTCATATCGATATAGCGCTCGATGTCGGGCAGGTTCATCGCGTACAGATCGCACGCAAAACTGATCGCATCGCCTTCGGCGCCGAGCCGCGCGGTGCGGCCGATGCGGTGCACGTAATCCTCGCCATCCTGCGGCAGGTCGTAATTGAACACGTGGGTGACGTCGGGAATGTGCAGGCCGCGCGCGGCGACGTCGGTCGCGACCAGCACCTCGGCTTCGCCCTTCTTGAAACGCTCCAGCAATTTCTGGCGCTTGGCCTGTGGCACGTCGCCCGACAGCGCGCCGACCCTGAAGCCTTGCCGCTTCAACTTTTCGGTCACGCGTTCGGCGGCGGCACGGGTGTTGACGAACACGATGCTGCGCTGCGGGTTGCAGTGTTCCAGCAGGTTCAGCAGCAGCGGGATCTTCTCTTCCTTGGCCGGGAAATACACCTGCTGGCGCACGCGGTCGGCGGTCACGTTTTCCGTCTCGACGGCGAGTTTCTCAGGCTGGTTCATGTGCTCGTAGGCCAGTTCCAGCACGCGGTAACTCAAGGTCGCCGAGAACAGCATGCCCTGGCGTTCCTCGCGTGCGGGCATCTTGCGCAGCAGATAACGCACGTCCTTGATGAAGCCCAGGTCGAACATGCGGTCCGCCTCGTCGATCACGGTCGCCTCGACCGCGCGGAAGCTGAAGACGTGCTGCTTGTAGTAATCGATCAGCCGGCCAGGCGTCGCGATGATCACGTCGCAGCCGTCGCGCAGTTGCTGGCGCTGCTTGTCGTAATCGACGCCGCCGTAGATCAGCGCGAAGCGCAGCCCGGTGTGGCGGCCGATCGCCTGCGCATCCTTGTCGATCTGGATCGCCAGTTCACGCGTCGGCGCCACGATCACCGCGCGCGGGTCGTTGTCATGGCGTCCGGGCATCGCGGGCTTCGTGAGCAACCGATTCATGACCGCGACCAGGAACGCACAGGTCTTGCCCGTGCCGGTCTGCGCTTGCCCCGCTACGTCGCGTCCTTCCAGCGCGACCGGCAGGGTCAGCGCCTGGATCGGCGTGCAGCGGGTGAAGCCGCAATCGGCGAGGC
>JBQCCP010000165.1:0-3439 GCA_051962095.1 Rhodanobacteraceae bacterium | reverse complement strand
CGAGGGCTGGAAGGAATGCACGCCGGTGTACCTGGAATTCCCCGGCTGGCAGGAAGAAACCCACGGCATCACCGAGTGGGACCAGTTGCCGCCCGCCGCGCGCGCGTATCTCCGCGCACTCGAAGAACTCGCCGGCTGCCCGCTCGCGATCGTCAGCACCGGCCCCGACCGTGACGCCAACATCGTCCTGCAGGATCCGTTCGCCTGATCGAGAGGCATGGATGAAGGTTCGAGCGCGCAGCCGTCTTGCGTGAGCCAAGTCCTGTGACGGCGTGCCCGCGCGTTGCGACGCTGTGCATTTTGTCGTAGCGTGCGGTATTTGGGCCGGCACTTGGGGGAACACGATGGCGCGCGGCAGAAAGCCAAGGGACAAGACGGCCCGGAATAACGGCGGCGATCTCGGTTACGAGTCGCAGCTCTGGAAGATGGCCGATGCCCTGCGCGGCAACATGGACGCGGCCGAATACAAGCACGTCGTGCTCGGCCTGATCTTCCTCAAGTACATCTCCGACGCGTTCGAGGAAAGGCACGCCCAGCTCGTCGCCGAGCAGGCGCAGGGCGCGGATGCGGAAGATCCGGATGAATACCGCGCGCACAACATCTTTTGGGTGCCGCCGGAAGCCCGCTGGGCTCACCTGAAGTCGCAGGCGAAACAGCCAACCATCGGCCAACTGGTGGACGACGCCATGGCCGGCATCGAGCGAGACAATCCCGCGCTCAAGGGCGTGCTGCCGAAGGATTACGCGCGCCCCGCACTGGACAAGACGCGGCTCGGCCAGTTGATCGACCTGATCAGCAACATCCGCATCGGCGACGAGGAAAGCCGCGCCAAGGACGTGCTCGGCCGCGTGTATGAATATTTCCTGTCGCAATTCGCCAGCGCCGAAGGCAAGAAGGGCGGCGAGTTCTACACGCCGCGCTGCGTGGTGAAGCTGCTGGTCGAAATGCTAGAGCCGTACACGGCCGCGTATACGACCCTTGTTGCGGCTCATCGGGCATGTTCGTGCAATCGGTGGAATTCATCCGCGCTCACGCGAGTGGAAACGGCAACGGAAAGGGCGGCGGCGGCACGAACGCGGACATCTCCATCTACGGCGAGGAATCCAACTACACGACGTGGCGGTTGGCCAAGATGAACCTCGCGATCCGCGGTATCGACGGCCAGATCGCGCACGGTGACACTTTCCATGCCGACAAATTCCCCGACCTCAAGGCGGATTTCATCCTCGCCAATCCGCCGTTCAACGTGTCCGACTGGGGCGGCGATCGCCTCCGCGACGACCGGCGCTGGCGATACGGCGCGCCGCCGCGCGGCAACGCCAACTTCGCTTGGGTGCAGCACATGGTGCACCACCTCGCACCGGCGGGCGTGGCGGGTTTCGTGCTCGCCAACGGTTCCATGTCGTCCAGCCAGTCCGGCGAAGGCGAAATCCGCAAGAACCTGGTCGAGGCGGACCTGGTGGACTGTATGGTCGCGCTGCCCGGCCAGCTTTTCTATTCCACGCAGATTCCGGCGTGCCTGTGGTTCCTCGCGCGCGACCGCAAGAACCACAAGTTCCGCGACCGCCGCGGCCAGATCCTCTTCATCGACGCGCGCAAGCTCGGCCGCATGATCAGCCGCACCCAGCGCGAACTCACCGACGAGGACATCGCCCGCATCGCCGACACCTACCACCTCTGGCGCGGCGAAGCCGTTCACCCCTCTCCCGTCGGGAGAGGGGCAGGGGGTGAGGGTTCGGGTCCGCGCAATGCCTACGAAGACATCCCGGGCTTCTGCAAATCGGCCACCCTCGAAGAAGTCCGCAAGCACGGCCACGTGCTCACGCCCGGCCGCTATGTCGGCGCCGAAGCGCAGGAAGACGACGGCGAACCGTTCGAAGAAAAGATGCAGCGCCTCGTCGCCGCATTGCGCGAGCAGCAGGTCGAAGCCGCGAAGCTTGACGCCGCCATCGCCGCCAACATGGAGGAACTGGGGTATGGCGGGTGAGTGGCGAGACGGCCCGCTGTCGGAGCTTTGCACCTACATCAATCGTGGTGCTGCTCCCGCGTACGTCGAGACGGGGGGTATTCTCGTTCTCAATCAGAAGTGTGTGCGCGATCAGCGTGTGAGTTTTGCCGAAGTTCGGCGAACTGACAATCTGCGGAAGCCCATCAGTCGCGAGCGCATGCTCCAGCCGTTTGACATTATCGTGAATTCGACGGGTATCGGTACCCTTGGCCGTGTTGCACAGATCAACTTCCTACCCGAGCCCTCGACAGTGGATTCCCACGTAACGGTAGTTCGGCCCGACCCGGAAGCCATCAACCCTCGTTACCTCGGCTATGCAGTTCGATGCTTCGAACCAGAAATCGAGGAGCTAGGTGAGGGCTCCACTGGTCAGACGGAACTTGCACGGAGTCGACTTGCAGATTTCATCGTCCCTATTCCGCCTGCCGACGAACAATGCGCGATAGCGCACATCCTCGGCACACTGGATGACAAGATCGAACTGAACCGTCGCATCAGCGAAACGCTGGAGACGATGGTGCGGGCGCTGTTCAAGTCGTTGTTCGTAGACTTCGATCCCGTCCGCGCCAAGATGGAAGGCCGCTGGCAGCGCAGTCAATCGCTGCCGGGCCTGCCCGCTCATCTCTACGACCTTTTCCCCGACCGCCTCGTCGACTCCGAACTCGGCCAAGCCCCCGAAGGGTGGCCTGTTGAATGCCTTGGTGACCATGTCGATGGTGAACGGGGATTGAGCTACAAGGGCGAAGGCCTTCGGGATGACGGGACAGGCCTTCCGATGCACAACCTGAACTCGATTTATGAAGGCGGGGGCTACAAGCACGAAGGCATCAAGTTCTACGGCGGCGAATATCGCGAGAAGCACGTCTTGGCTCCCGGCGACTTGATCATGACGAACACCGAGCAGGGCTTTGACCATCTGCTGGTCGGTCATGCTGCAATCGTGCCCGAAACCTATGGTCCTCGGGGACTGTACAGCCACCATATCTTTCACATCCGCGCGAAGCCAGGCTCGCCACTCACTCCGCACTATCTCCTACGGCTCTTCAATCACCCGCGCTGGCACCAACTGATAAGCGGCTTTTCGAACGGCACCACTATCAACATGCTGCCTTCAGACGCGTTGGTCATTCCCAGAATCATCGTGCCTCCGGCTCCGATTATTGACGTGTTCTCCCGAATCGCTTCGGACGTGCACGCGCGTGTAGAGGCGAGCCGCGCGGAGTCGTTGACCTTGGCGTCGCAGCGCGACGCGTTGCTACCCAAGCTGATCTCGGGCGAGTTGGGAGTTGGGGGTGCGGAAGGGGTTCTGCAATCGGCAGGATAGGTTCTTGGGCCGCCGACGCAAAATTTGGGAACAACAAGCAAGTTCCACCTTTGGGAACTTTCTGCTATTATGCCTCCGTGAACTTCCACGGCCCACTCAATGAAGAT
>JBQCCP010000164.1:0-22076 GCA_051962095.1 Rhodanobacteraceae bacterium | reverse complement strand
CTTGCCACGAAGCTGAGATGTTTAGATCGAGACCCTCGTAAGGGCGAGGTCACTGGTTCTCAGCCGGGAGTGGTCGCCTAGTTTGCACGGTTTCAACTTGTCTCGAGCTCCTCGGGCGTTACCTTGCTCTCGACCTTTGGGCCGCCTTCGGCGTTCGGGCGCGCTCCTGCGCGCCTCGTCGAATCGGCCCGGGTTCGCCACTCCATGCGCGGATTCACTCCGCCCTCTCGACGTCGGCTGCGCGCGGACCCGCGTTTTTGCGCGCTGCTACAATGCCCGATTGATTTCACGCGCTGCACGTGCAGCGGACACAGGAGCCTCGATGACCCATCCCATCCTTTCCGCGCTCGGCCTGGCCGACACCAATTCCGGCACCTTCCTCGGCAACGGTCAGTGGTCGGAGGCAGCCGATGCGGGCGTGCTGGAGCCGCTGAACCCGGCCACGGACGAGCCGCTGGCCAAGGTGTACGCGACCAGCGATGCCGATTACGAAACCATCGTGCGCAACGCGCAGAAAGCGTTCGCGGAATGGCGCGCCATCCCTGCGCCCAAGCGCGGCGAAGCGATCCGGCTGTGCGCGGACGCGCTACGCGAGCACAAGGATGCGCTGGGCTCGCTGGTCGCGCTGGAAATGGGCAAGATCAAGCCGGAAGGCGACGGCGAAGTGCAGGAAATGATCGACATCGCCGATTTCGCGGTCGGCCAGTCGCGGATGCTGTACGGCCTGTCGATGCACTCCGAGCGTCCCGGCCACCGGATGTACGAGCAATGGCATCCGCTGGGCCTGGTCGGCATCATCAGCGCCTTCAACTTCCCGGTCGCGGTGTGGAGCTGGAACGCGTTCATCGCCGCGGTGTGCGGCAACGTGTGCATCTGGAAGCCGTCGCCGAAGACGCCGCTGTCGGCGATTGCGTCGATCCGCATCTGCAACGAGGCGCTGAAGGCCGGCGGGTTTCCGGAAATCTTCTACCTGTTCAATGACGCCGGCAGCGAGCTCGCGCAGAAGTTCGTGGACGACAAGCGCATTCCGCTGATCAGCTTCACCGGTTCCACCAAGGTCGGCCGCATGGTGGGCGAACGCGTGGCCGCGCGCATGGGCCGCGCGCTGCTGGAACTGGGCGGCAACAACGCGATCATCCTGGATCGTTCGGCCGATCTCGGTCTTGCGATTCCCGCGATCGTGTTCGGCGCGGTCGGCACCGCCGGCCAGCGCTGCACCACGACGCGTCGCCTGTTCGTGCACGAATCGATCATCGATGATGTGCTCAGCAAGCTGCGCCACGCCTACCAGCAGGTCGAAAAGAAGATCGGCGACCCCACGAAATCCGAAACGCTGATGGGGCCGCTGAACAGCAAGGCTGCGGTCGAGCAGTTCGCCAACGCGGTCAAGACGGCCAAGAGCAGCGGCGCGCGCGTCGTCAGCGGCGGGTCGGTGCTGAATGGCAAGGGCAATTTCGTCGAGCCGACGATCATCGCTGGCGTGCAGAACTCCGACGAGATCGTGCAGACCGAGACCTTCGCACCGATCCTGTACGTGATGCCGTTCAAGACGCTGGACGACGCGATCCGGATGCAGAACGAAGTGCCGCAGGGTTTGTCGTCCGCGATCTTTACGCAGAACCTGAAGGCCGCCGAACAATACCTGTCGGCGATGGGCAGCGACTGCGGCATCGCCAACGTCAACATCGGCACTTCGGGCGCCGAGATCGGCGGCGCGTTCGGGGGCGAGAAGGAAACCGGCGGCGGGCGCGAATCGGGTTCCGACGCCTGGAAGGCGTACATGCGCCGCCAGACCAACACGATCAACTGGTCGGACGCGTTGCCGCTGGCGCAGGGCATCAAGTTCGACTTGTGACGCCGCTCGGGACTCGGGACTCGGGACACGGGACACGGGACACGGGACACGGGACAGCGTAACAACCCAGGTCGTCATTCCGGGGCCGCGCACAGCGCGGGACCCGGAATCGGTTATCTGCGAACCAAGGAGCAGACCGATCCCGGATCGCTGCTGAACAGCGTCCGGAATGACGATCATGGGGCTGCTCCATTCCCGGCTGAAGCTCAGCAACGACCGCACCAACGGGATCCACGTCCATGACCTCACCCTTCGACTTCACCGGCTACCGCATCGCCATCGCGGGTGGCAGCAAGGGCATCGGCCGCGCGGTCGCGCTGGGATTCCTCGAAGGCGGCGCGCAGGTCGCGGTGTGCGCGCGCGGACAGGAAGGACTGGATGCGTTGTCGAACGATGCGGGTTCGCATGCAAGCAGGTTGCACACGCATTCTTGTGATCTCGCGGACCTCGATCAGATCGAACGCTGGGTCGGCGAGGCCGCACGCGCGATGGGCGGCATCGACGTGCTGGTCAACAACGCGACCGGCTACGGATTCCGCGAGGACGACGAATCGTGGCTGGTCGATTTCAACGTGGACCTGATGGCCGCGGTGCGCGCATCGCGCTTCGCGGTGCCGCACCTGAAGCAGTCATCGCGCGCGTGCATCCTGCACACCAGTTCGATCGGCGCGTTCCGGCCGCGCACCATGGGTCCACCCTACGCCGCGATGAAGGCGGCGCTGAACCACTACACCCGCACGCAGGCGCTGGCACTGGCCGAACATCGCATCCGCGTGAACGCGATCGCGCCCGGTTCCATCGAATTTCCAGATGGGGTGTGGGATCGCGTCAAGCACGAAAAGCCGGAGCAATATGCGCACGTGCTGGGCACGATTCCGTTCGACCGCTTCGGCACGCCGGAGGAAGTCGCCCACCTCGCGCTGTTCCTCGCCTCGCCGTTCGCGGGCTGGATCACGGGCCAGATCATGACGGTGGATGGCGGACAGTCGCTGCGCTTTTGACGGATGCGACTGCGCGCCATGACGCGCCGTGAGAACATAGCGCCGCCGTCGCCAGGAGCGCCGCCGCCATGAACACGGTCTATCCGCGCACCAATTCGCTCGCCGTGGTCAGCCTGATCTTCGGGGTGCTGGCCTACGTCTGCCTGCCGGGTCTCGGCGCGCTGATCGCGATCGTCTGCGGTCACTCCGCGCGCTCGGAAATCCGCCACGCACCGCCCGGCAGCGTCGAAGGCGACGGCATGGCGCTGGCGGGCTTGATCCTCGGCTGGCTGCAGATCGGCTTCATGCTTGCGTTGCTGTGCGCCGCCGTCCTGATCTTCTTCGGCGCCATCGCCTTCGGCGGATTCCGATGACGACCTATCAGACACTGCGCCCACTGCTGTTCTCGCTGGAGGCCGAAACCGCGCATCGCCTGACGCTGTACGCATTGGGAGTCGCGCAGCGCAGCAACCTGATGCGCTGGGTGGCGCAGCCGCCGCCCGCCGACTTGCCGGTGCGCGCATTCGGCATCGATTTCCCGAATCCGGTCGGGCTCGCGGCCGGGATGGACAAGAACGGCGAGCACCTCGACGCACTCGGGGCACTGGGCTTCGGCTTCATCGAAATCGGCACGGTCACGCCGCGCCCGCAGCCGGGCAATCCCAAGCCGCGCCTGTTCCGGCTGCCGCAGCGCGAAGCGCTGATCAACCGGATGGGGTTCAACAACGACGGCGTGGACGCGCTGGTGCGCAACGTCGAACAGTCGCGCTGGCGTGGCGTGCTGGGCATCAATATCGGGAAGAACAAGGACACCCCGAACGAACGGGCCGGCGACGATTACCTCACCTGCCTGGAACGCGTCTATCCGCTGGCGAGCTACGTCACGGTCAACGTGTCCTCGCCCAACACGCCCGGCTTGCGCGACCTGCAGCGGGGCGATTCGCTGCAGCGCCTGATCGCCACACTGATCGATGCCCGCGAACGACTCGCCACCCGGCATGGTTCGCGCAAGCCGATGCTCCTGAAGATCGCGCCCGATCTCGACGACGCGCAGATGGATGCGATCGCCGCCGCAATCATGGATTCCGGCATCGACGGCCTGATCTGCACCAACACCACGATCGACCGTTCCGGCGTGGCGGGCGAGCCGCACGCGAACGAGCAAGGCGGCCTTTCCGGCAAGCCGCTGTTCGAGCCGGCGACCGAAGTGCTGCGCGGCATGGCACGGCGGCTCGGCGAGCGGATGCCGTTGATCGGCGTGGGCGGCGTCCTGGCCGGCAGCGACGCGGCCGACAAGATCTCGGTGGGCGCGAAACTGGTGCAGATCTACTCGGGGCTGGTCTACCGGGGACCGTGGTTGCTCACGGAATCCGTCGACGAGATTCGCCGGCAGTCGGCGGAATCGCCCGCGGGTGAATCAACATGAGTGTCGTCCAGAACCAGGGCTTCGTGATCACCGAAAACGCATCGCTGCGCGAGCGCAATACGCTGCGCGTGGACGCGCGCGCCGGGACGCTGGTGGACATCCATGACAGCGCCGCCGTCGCCGACGCACTCGACCGTCAGGCCGTTCGCGGCAAGCCGCGGTTGCTGCTGGGCGAAGGTTCGAACGTGCTGTTCGTCGACGATTTCGACGGCGCGGTCGTGAGCATGAAAACGCGCGGCATCGAGGTGCTCGACGAAGATGCCGCGGCGACACGCCTCCGCGTGGCCGCGGGCGAACATTGGGACAGCTTCGTGCGCTGGACGCTCAGCAAAGGTCACGCCGGACTCGAAAACCTGATCCTGATCCCGGGCAGCGCGGGCGCCGCGCCCATGCAGAACATCGGCGCGTATGGCGTCGAGGCCGGCGAGTTCATCGAATCGGTCGAGGCCTGGGATCTGCAGCAACGACAGCACGTGGTGTTCCGAAACGCGGAGTGCGCATTCGGCTACCGCGATTCGATCTTCAAGCGCCATCCCGACCGCTGGCTGATCACCGCGGTGACGCTGCGACTGCCACGCGAATGGACACCGCGCATCGAATATTCCGGCGTGCAGGACGAACTCCGGCGCATGGGTATCGAACACCCCGCGCCCGTCCATGTCGCCGACGCCGTGGTGAGTCTGCGCACCCGCAAGCTGCCCGACCCGGCCGTGATCGGCAACGCCGGAAGTTTCTTCAAGAACCCGCTGGTGCCCACCGCGCAAGCCGAGGCACTGCGCACAGAACATCCCTCGCTGTCCGCCTGGCAGGGCGCGGACGGGATCTCGAAACTGTCTGCGGCGTGGCTGATTGAAGCCTGCGGATTCAAAGGCTTGCGCGAGGGTGATGCCGGCATTTCGAACCGTCACGCGCTGGTGCTGGTCAACCACGGCACTGCGACGGGCGCCGAACTCTGGGCATTGGCGCAGCGCGTGCGCGAGGGCGTACGCGCACGCTTCGGCGTCGAGATGGAACCCGAACCCCGGATCATCGGTGGGTGATCATCGGACGGCGAGGTAGTGCCGCTCGCCCTTTGCCGGGTCGAAGTACACCGCGGTCAACACGCCGGTTTCGGGGTCGACGAAACGCTCGCCGGTGTCGGTCCAGCGCGGATCGGGGCGCGCCGCGCTGACCGGCTTGTAACGCCACCGTTCGATCGCGAGCGCGAGGATCAGGAACGCGCCGCCGATCACTAGTTGCGGCAGGAACAGCGCCAGCGCCCCGCCCACCAGCAAGGCGACCGCCGCGATCAACAGAAGCAGCGCGCCGATGACGTACAGCGCGATCATGAGCATGGCGCGTCAGGCTTTCTCGATCACGACCGCGGTCCCGTACGCCACGATCTCGCTCATGGTCTGGCCGATCTCGGACGAGTCGAAGCGCATCATCACCACGGCGTTCGCGCCCATCGCCTGCGCGTTCTGCACCATGCGGTCGGTGGCGTGGCGGCGCGCTTCCTCCAGCATCTGGGTGTATTCGTTGATCTCGCCGCCCACGATCGAACGCAGGCCCGCCATCACGTTGCCGCCGATGCCGCGGCTGCGTACCACCAGCCCGAATACCTGGCCCTTGGTTTCGGTGATCCTGTAGCCCGCAACGTTTTCAGTCGTGACGATGATCATTTCCGCCTCCCAAGCATCAGGTAGCCCGGATGGAACGCAGTGGAATCCGGGAAAGCTATGCGCCGCTCCGGATTGCGTTCCACTTCATCCGACTACTTGCCCATTTTCGTCATTCCCGCGCAAGCGGGAATCCAGTGTCTTTATTGCTGCTCCTGAGGTGCAATGACACCGATTCCGGGTTCCGTCCCCAAAGACGCGGACGGCCCCGGAATGACTAGCGAAATCGAATTCCCGCTCAGCGTCGCGAATTGCCCAACAACCGCAGCAATTCCAGGTACAGCCACACCAGCGTAACCATCAGGCCGAATGCGCAGTACCACTCCATGTATTTGGGCGCGCCTGAGTTGGTGGCGCGTTCGATCAGGTCGAAATCCAGCACCAGGTTCAGTGCGGCGATGCAGACCACCACCACGCTGATCACGATGCTCAGCGTGCCGCCGCCGAACAGGATGGAGGTATTGACGCTGGTGAACGCGGACAGCCCCCACGACACCAGGTAAAGCAACAGGATTCCGCCGGTCGCGGCGAGTACGCCCATCCGGAATTTCTGGGTGACCTTGATCACCCCGCTGCGGTACAGGAACAGCATCACCACCAGCACGCCGATGGAGGCCATGATGGCCTGCAGCACGATGCCGTGGTATTGCACCTCGAACAGCGCGGAGATCGCGCCGAGGAAGGTGCCTTCGGCCAGCGCGTACAGCGGCGCCGTCACCGGTGACCAGTTCGGCTTGAAGGCGCTCGCGAGCGCGAACACCAGACCGACGATCAAACCGCCCCACATGAACGGCTGCATCGCCTGCAGGCCCGCGGGAACGCCGCCCGCCGCGACCGCCAGCATGAAGCGGTGCCATGTCCACGCGCCGGTGATCAGCATCAGCACCAGCAGCAGGCCGGCGCGCGCGATCGTGCCGTTCAAGGTCATCAGCTCGGCGGTCGCCGGCAGGTTCTGGAAAACCTTGTCGCGCAGGACAGGATTGTTGGTTCGCAGGGCCATGGATTTCCTCGCTAAAAATGTTCAATGTCGCCGACGACGGCCGGCCTCGTCCAACTCTAGCGGACGCATCACGACGCCGCCACGAGTCAGACCACATATCGGGCCGGCAGGTTCCGAATACAACGGATCAATGGGTTCGCGTGAACCCATCCGCGCTCCACGCTTCCGAGCCGACCCCGTGGTGGACCGTGAACAGGCCGTCCGGATCGTAGCGCCGTTTCGCCGCCAGCAGCCGCGGGTAATTGGAGCCCCAGAACGCGCGCTGCCAGTCCTTCACGAAGTAATCGCTTTCGGAAACGTACGAGCCGGCGTCGGGCACGAGCTTGTACAGCGCACGCATCGCCTTCGCGCAGGCCTGCGCCTCGCGGCGCGCGGCCGCAACGTCCGGCTCATGGCCGGGAATGCCGGGAAACGCGGGCGGCTGGCTGTCGCCGGTGATCGCCAGCGCGAACGCATCCAGCACCTGCGGGTTCGTGGCGGTGTCGCGCGCCGCGGCGATCTGCTCGTCCGGCGCGCCGGCCAGGCCCTTGTTGAAATGCAGGCTCAAACCGTAGATGCGCGTGAATGCGAACAGCGCTTCGACAAGTTCATTGCGACGATCGTCTTCCAGCAATCTCCGCGGCAGCCATGCCGAGGCATAGCTGGCGATGCACTGCCCGGACTGGTCGGCGTCGCCCGCCCACACGTAGTTGTCGATGGGCGCGCCCGACCTCGCGTCGGCAACCGTCACCCCGGGCATCTTCCGGATCATTCCTTCGGGATCCCACATCATGCGCGCGGGAAACGCGATGACCTTCAGGGGCTCCGTGATGACGTAATCGTCGGGCGCTGTCCGTACGAAATCCAGGAACGGCCTCCACACCTTTTCCGCGCCTGCCTTGTCCATGCCCTGGAACAAAAGATCGACGCGCAACACGTTGCCCGAATGGAAGTGGATCTTCTCGCCCCAATGCGGATTCAGCAGGTTCGTGCGGCAGAACTCGAAACAATGGGCAAGCAGCTTGCGATAGGCGGCGTCGGATTTCGCATGCACCGTCGCGTTCACGGCGCCGAAGAAATCCGGCAGCTCGTGCGTGCGCAGCGTCAGCCGGGTGATTACACCGAAGCTGCCGCCCCCGCCGCCTTTCAGCGCCCAGAACAGCTCCGGATCGTTGCAGGCGTTGACGGTGCGGATTTTTCCGTCTGCCGTCACGGCTTCGGCTTCCAAAAGGTTCGCCGCCGCGGTGCCGTAGCGCTTGGACCAGCTTCCGAAGCCGCCGCTGCTGACGAGGCCCGCAACGCCGACCGTCATGCAGCCACCGCCCTGCACGTAGCGACCCGCCTTGGTCGTGACGGCATTGTAGGTGTGGCCCCAGATCTGCCCCGCGTCCACGCTGATCGCCGGCTGCGGCTTGATCTTCCCTTCGCAGCCCTTGGGCACGAAGGAATCGTGCATCGTGATGTCCTGCATGTGGTGCGTCCACACCAGCAGCGAATCCGGTGCATCCGAGGTGCCCTGGTAACTGTGGCCTGCGCCCTTCACCACCAGGCGCAGCTTGTGCTCGCGCGCAAAATTCACCGCGGCAGCGACATCGGATGCGCTTTTCGCCGCGACCGCATACCCGCTCGGTCTGGACGTCCAAGCATCCACCCAGCCCGAGGTCTGCGTCAGGTTGGCGTGATCGAGGATGAAGAACGGATTGCGCAGATTCCTGAAAAATGTCGCGCACGCCGCGCTGGAAGGGTCGGCACGGCATGCCGCCAGCGGATCCTCGAGTTTCATCAAGCGTCCGCCGACCTGGTTGTTCAGGCTTTCCCACTCGGCGGCCGAAGGCCAACCCGCCTCGCCCGGCCGCACGCGTCGCAGCGTCCGTGCGGCGGATGCCGCCTTCGCCCACAGGCTTTCGGGAACGCTCGCCAGCAACGCGCCGAACATCGGCGCCCCCGCCATCCACTTCAGCAACACGCGTCGCTTCATCGTGCAAGCCTCCTCGAGGGTCGGCGCAGCATACACCCCATGCTCCGGCGGCTCAGGTGACGGTTGTCACCCGCGCAGGCGCCAGTCAGGCAGCGCCGCCGATAATCATCGGCAGGATGTCGAACATGGATCGTTTCAAACTGGAGGACATGCCGGGACCACAGGCGCGCCCCGAGTCGCTGGAAGGACACTGGCGACCGGCCAGGCCATGGCGCGCGAAGACGTCTTCCGGGCCGCTGTCGGGCAACACGCGCAACGCGACGATCGACCTGTTCCGGGTGATGGCGATTTTCGGCGTGATCGTGGTGCACACCGATCCGGTCACGCGGAAGGTCTTCGACAGCGCGCCCGAGCATCTCGCCAATTTGATGATCACCGGTGCCGGCCGGCTCGCGGTGCCGTTCTTCTTTGTGGTGTCGGGCTATTTTTTCGGACGCAAGATCCGCGACGGCACACAGCCGTTGCGGCTGTTCGGGCGCTACGCAAGCCGGCTGCTGCGGATCTGGGTGCTGTGGTCGCTGATCTACCTGCTGCTTCCGTTGCGGATCGGCCAGTGGTTTCACCAGGGATGGTGGCCGGCGGCGGTGCAGCAGTTCCGACACATGGCCGCGCATCCGCTGTTGATCGTGTTCGTGGGCGGCAAGGGCCACCTGTGGTTCCTGGTGGCACTGGTGATGGCGCTTGCGATTGCCGCCGTTTGCGAAAAACTGCGCGCGCGATGGCTGTTCTACGCATTGGGCATCGCGCTGTATGTGTACGGATTGCTGGCCGGGTTGTACGCCAACACACCGGTCGGCTTGCATGCGCCGCTCGATCCACGCAATGGACCATTCATGAGCGCGCTGCTGGTGGCGTGCGGCTACTGGGTTGCGGGCTGGCGCGGCCGGATCGATTCGCGCTTTGCATTCGCCGTTGCGGCGATCGGCCTGATCGGATTCGAAGCCGAACTGCACTGGGTGCCGATGCTCTCGCGCGTCTATCCGCCGATCATCGATTATGGCGCCTCCACGCCGGTATTCGGCGTCGGTGCGCTGTTGTTCGGACTCGCGGTTCCGGAATTGGGCGGCCGATGGTGGCCGCACATCGGCGCCGAATGCGTGCTCGGCATTTACGTCTGCCACGACCTGTTCGTCGAACCTGCGTGGATGCTGCATGCGTATTTCCACAGCTACGCGTGGGAATTCGCGTTTCCGGTGATCGTGTTCGCGCTCGCGCTGGGACTGACCTTGCTGCTGCTGAGTCAGCGGCACCTGCGATTGCTGGTGCGGTGACCGCGCTGCTTGAATCGAATCGCACGAAGGCGTCGGCTTGGCGTTGCTCAGCCCAACCTACGGCTCCGTCTGCGGCGGCCGCACGTCGGGCAGGAATACCGCGAGCAAACCGAGCAATGGCAGGAACGCGCAGACCTGGTACACGAACACGATCCCGAAATGGTCGGCGATCACGCCCAGCACCGCCGCGCCGATGCCGCCCAGTCCGAAGCTGAAACCGTAGAACAGCCCGGACACCATGCCGATCCGGTGGGTCAGCATGTCCTGTGCGTACACGATGATGGCCGGGAAAGCCGACGCCAGGATCAGGCCAATCACCACGCTCAGCGCCACCGTCCAGCCGAGACCGACATAAGGCAGCACCAGCGTAAACGGTGCGCAGCCCAGGATCGAAAACCAGATCACCCGCTTGCGCCCGATCCGGTCGCCCAGCGGACCGCCGATCAGCGTGCCCACCGCGACCGCGAACAGGAACACGCCCAGAAGGTTGGCCGCGTTGTGCGCGGAAACACCGAAGTGCCGGATCAGGTAGAACTCGTAGTAACTGCTGATGCTCGCGAGGTAGAAGAACTTCGAAAACATCAGCACCAGCAACACGAAAATCGTCCGGCGCACCACCGTTGCCGGGAACAGCGGCTTGTCGTCGCTGCCGCGCTTGTGGCCGCGCTCGTCGATATGCGCCTTGTACCAGCGGCTCACCTGCAGCAACACCACGATCGCCAGCAGCGCCGCCAGCCCGAACCAGCCCACGTGCGCGCGGCCCACCCGCAGCACGATCACCGCCGCCAGCACTGGTCCCAAAGCTTGCCCGACGTTTCCGCCGATCTGGAACAGCGACTGCGCGAGCCCGTAGCGTCCGCCCGAAGCCATTCGCGCCACCCGCGACGATTCCGGATGGAACACCGACGAGCCGCACCCGATCAGCGCGACCGAGAGCAGCAGGACCGGATACGTGGGCGCCGCCGACATCAGCAGCAGGCCGCCGAAGGTGAAGCACATCCCGACCGGCAGCGAGAACGGCAGCGGGTGCCTGTCGGTGACCATGCCCACGACCGGTTGCAGCAGCGAGGCGGTCAACTGGAACGTCAGGGTGATCGCGCCGATCTGGAAAAAGCTGAGGTGAAAATCGCCCTTCAGCAGCGGATAGATCGCGACGATCACCGACTGCATCATGTCGTTCAACAGATGCACGAAGCTGACCGCACCGATCATCCCGAAGTGCGCGCGCCGCGGCGGTTTGCGGGCCGGCCCGTCCATCGACGCCACGGACGCGCCGGAGGTTGCCAGGTCCGCTTTCATGCCATCGCGACCGTCACGCGAGCTTGTCCGCGGCGGCCACGACATCAGCTTCGTTCGGCAGTACCAGCCGCGCCGCATCCGCGAGCGGCGTATAGGTGTCCGCGCCCACCACGCGTTGCAGCGGCTTGTCACCGAAGCCCGCTTCGACGATCGCGGTGATCACGCCCTCGCCCACGCCCGCGCTGCGACGACCCTCGTCCAGCACGATGATGCGTTTCGCGGTTTTCGCCTGCGCCGCGATGAACTTTTCGTTGAGCGGCACCAGCCAGCGAAGATCGATCACGCGCACTTTCCAGTCGTGCTTGTTCTCGATGTCGCGCGCGGCGCGCAACGCCATCGGCACGCCGTTGCCGAAGGTGAAGATCACGAGGTCACTGGCCTTCGGCGCGTACACGCGTCCTTCGCCCAGCGGCATCGCCCGATCCGGCGCGGGATACGCGAATTGCCAGCCACCGTCGCCCGGCTCGTACAGGTCCTTGGTCATGTACAGTGCGATCGGTTCGAGGAACGCGCACACGCGGCCGTCAACCCTGCACAGCGCGGCCAATGTGCGCAGCATCGTCGCGGCATCGTCGCCGCGCGACGGGCAACCGACCACCAGCCCCGGAATGTCGCGCAGCGCCGCGATCGAGTTGTCGTTGTGGAAATGCCCGCCGAAACCCTTCTGGTAACCCAGCGACGCGATCCGCACCAGCAGCGGATTGCGGTACTGGTCGTTCGAGAAGAATTGCAGCGATGCCGCCTCGCCGCGGATCTGGTCGCAGGCGTTGTGGAAATACGCGAGGTACTGGATCTCCGGGATCGGCAGCATGCCCATGTTGGCGTAGCCCTGCGCCAGGCCAAGGATCATGGTTTCGTCGAGCAGCGTGTTGAACACGCGCGCGCCCCTGAATGCCTTGTGCAGCCCCTTGGTGACCGTGTAGACGCCGCCCTTCTGCGCCACGTCCTCGCCGAACAGCAGGGATTCCTGATACTTCGCCAGCAGGTCGTGCAGCGCCGAGTTGATCACCAGCGCCAGATGCCGTGGCGGCAATTTCTCCGGCAACTTGTCTTCGCCACCGAAAACGGCGAAACGCTTTTCCGCGTAGTCCGCGCGCGCGGCTTCCGCAGCCACGGCGTTGGGCGTGTACGGCGCCAGCGGCTTCATCACCGCTTCGAGCGACTTCAGTTTCGGTCGGCCGTAGGCCTCCTCGGCCGCGGCGAAACACTGCTTGCGCGTCGCCTCGTATTTTTCGAGCAACGACTGCTTGGTGTACAGGCCCGATTCCAGTGCGATCGCGGCCGAGCGCAACAGTGGATCGGTGGCTTCGAGCGCCATCAGTTCCTCGAAGCTGCGCCACTCGATTTCGAAATCGGTGCCCGCGTGACCGGCAAGCCGCGTGGTCTTCAGATGCAGGAAGGTCGGACGGCGCGTGCCGCGGCAATGTTCGACCGCGCGTGCGACTTGTGCATAGCCTTCGGCGAGGTCCAGGCCGTCGGCGAAGAAATAATCGAGATCCTTGCGGTCGCGGAAATTGTTGGCAATCCATCCGCTCGGCGTCTTCACCGAAATGCCGATGCCGTTGTCCTCGCACACGAACAGCGCCGGCGCGGGCAGCCGCTGGTACGCGGTCCAAGCCGCCGCGTTGAACGCGGTCTGCGCGGTGGCATGGTTGCTGGACGCATCGCCGAACGAACAGATCACGATCGAATCGTTCGGCAGCGGCAATTTGTGGCCGATGCGCTGCGCCTGCTCGATCGCGATCGCGGTGCCCAGCGCCTTCGGCAAGTGCGAAGCGATCGTGGACGTCTGCGGCAGCACCCACAACGGCTTCGAACCCCACACCTTGTGGCGGCCGCCCGAAGCCGGGTCTTCGCTGCTGGCCGCGAACGACAGTGCGGAATCCATCACCGGGTCCATACCCGGCAACTTGCGGAAGCGTTCGGCCATGAACGCGCCCGAACGATAGTGCAGGAACGCCGGATCGGTGTGGCGCGTCAGCCGTGCCACCATCGCGTTGCCTTCGTGGCCAGACGAGCCGATGGTGTAGAACACCTTGTTCTGCACGCGCAGCACGCGCGCCATCAGGTCCAGGTGACGCGAGATCAGTTGCGACTCGAACAGCTCGCGGAAATCGCGTGCGCTGCACGCGCTGCCCGGCAGCACCGGCGCATCGTCGCGCGGCTTGGTCGCGGGTTCGCCCCGCCACGCCTGCACGAACTCGGTGAAGTTCTGGTCGACGATTTCGGCGCGGTTGAAACCCTTGTGCCGTGCCGGAATGGGAGTCTTGATGGCGTTCATGTCGTGGTGTTCAAGGATGAGCGGCGCGCGAACCATTGCTCGCGCGATTGGCCCCAGATTTCCATCGGATCATTGTCATGCGGTGCCGGCAAGCGGCCCGGGCCTTGCCGGACGGAACCGAGGCGTCTGGCAACCGCCTGCGACGCGATGTTGTCCGGCGCGATGCAATGGATGACCCCGGTCCAGCCGAGGTTCGCGAAGACCCAGTCGATCGCGGCGGTCGCGGCTTCCGTTGCGTAGCCCTTGCCCCAGGCCTCCCGCGCGAGCGTCCAGCCGATTTCGTCGCCGGGCCAGCCTTCCGGATGCAGCGGACCGACCCTGCCGATCCATTTGCGGTCTGCCTTGCGGATCACCGAGAACGGCCCGAAGCCGAGGACGTGCCAGGAACCGACATTCGCCAGAAAATGTCGCCACGCGTCGAATGCCGATTTCGTGCCGCCGAGATGGCGCATGGCTTCGTCATCTCGACCCAGCGCGGCCCAGCCTTCGAAGTCCTTCCGCTGCGGAACGCGCAGGATCAGCCGTTCCGTTTCCAGCACGGGTTCGGGCAAGGGCATGGCGCTCGGCATCGATCACTGGCCCGCCGGATGGTAGGTGCAGCCCGGTTCGGCGCTCGCGATGTCGGGAATGTTGGGGCTGTAGCAGGCGTACTGCACGCCCTTCTTGCCGTCCTTGTCCGTGACGATCTTCGGCACCAGTTGCACGATGCCATCGGTAACGCCGACCGCGGGGGTGAGATAGACGTTGATCACGCCGCCCTTGCTGACCAGGATCGAACTGATTTCCTGGCTGGAAAGCTGGCCGGGCGCGGCCACGTGCGCCTCGGCATTGCTGGACGGCGGTGCCGGATTGGCCAACGTCGCGTTCGCGACGCCGATCTTCACCAGCGCCAGCTTCAGCGAAGTCAGTGCGATATGCAATTCATTTGCGTTGGTCGCCGCCATCGCGCTGCCCGAAGCAAGCATGGCGCCCATCGCGAATGCGGCGAAGCATTTGTTGCGAAGTTTCATGAGCGGACTCCGAAAACTCTCTTCTTCGTCATTCCGGGCGCCGCACAGCGGCGATCCGGAACCCAGTGACTTTTACTCCAGCCAAAAGCAAGACCGTGGATCAACCCGCGCCATCCATGGCGCTCGCCCTGCGGGCCGCCTTCGGCGTTCGCGTTTGCTCCTGCAAACGCAGCCCGCTTTCGCGGGAATGACGACATTGTGTGGAACTGCAGGTCTGCAAGTTCCTAAAACGCGTTTATCCCCGTGAGTTCGCGCCCCACCACCAACTGGTGCACGGTCTGCGTGCCTTCGTAGGTCACCACCGATTCCAGGTTCAGTGCATGACGGATCGCGACGTGTTCGGTGGTGATGCCCGCGCCACCCAGGATGTCGCGGCACTCACGGGCGACGTCCAGCGCCATCCGCACGTTGTTCCACTTCGCCAGCGAAATCTGGGTCGGGTGCAACTGCCCCGCATCCTTCAACCGACCCAGCCGCAGCGCCAGCAACTGCGCGGTGGTGATGCGGCGCGCAATGTCGGCCAGCCGTAACTGAATCGCCTGGTTGGCGGCCAGCGGCCGATTGAACAACACCCGTTCCTGCGTGTAATCCAATACCTCTTTCAAGCACGCCTGCGCCGCACCGATCGGGCCCCAGCTGATGCCGAAGCGCGCCGAATCGAGGCAGCTCAACGGCCCGCGCAAACCCTTCACGTTCGGCAGCATCGCGCTGGCCGGCACGCGGACGTCATCGAGGAACAAAGCGCTCGTCACCGACGCGCGCAGGCTCATCTTCTTGTGCACTTCCTGCGCGGCGAAGCCTCTCGTCGAAGTCGGCACCAGGAAACCGCGGACGCCGTCGTCGGTCTTCGCCCACACCAGCGCGACGTGTGCAAGGTTGCCGTTGGTGATCCACATCTTGGAACCGTTGATCACCCAGTCGCCGCCATCCTGCTTCGCGACCGTCTTCATGTTGGCCGGGTCGGAACCGCCGTGCGGTTCGGTCAGGCCGAAGCAGCCGATCACCTCGCCCGCCGCCATCTTCGGCAGGTATTCGCGCTTCTGTTCCTCGCTGCCGAACGCGAAGATCGGATACATCACCAAGGATGATTGCACCGACGCGAAGCTGCGCAGGCCGGAATCGCCGCGCTCCATTTCCTGGCAGATCAGGCCGTAGCTGACCTGGTTCATGCCGGCGCCGCCGTATTCCTCGGGAATCGTGGCGCCAAGCAGGCCCAGCGATGCGATCTCGGGAATCAGTTCGGCCGGGAAGCGCGCCTGGTCGAAGCAGTCGCCGATGATCGGCAGCACCTTGTCGTCGACGAAACGCGCCACCGAATCCTGCACCATGCGTTCCTCGTCGGAAAGCAGCGCGCGGACGTCGTACAGGTCGAAGGGATTCAAGCGGGGAGCGGCCATGGGTTGTCCGGTGTCGCGGGCGAGCCGCCTATTGTATCGGGACACGCGGCCGCGAACCTATTCCTTGTGGTTCACCATCCATAGAAGATCGTCAACGCCGCGGATCGACGGCGGCCGAATCATGCCCTGCCGGAGGTGCGCCGGTTGGAAACGCCATGCGGCACATGCCCGGTCGCGACGTGGCGCCGTGCAGACTCGACGTTGATCGGCGAATCGTCGAAGAACAGGTCCGCGCCGAAGGCTTCGAGGAACGGTCCCTTGTCGCGGCCGCCGAGGAACAGCGCCTCGTCGATGCGCACGCCCCATTGGCGCAGCGTCAGGATCACGCGCTTGTGCGCGGGCGCCGAGCGCGCGGTGACCAGGGCGGTGCGGATCGGCGAATCCTCGGGCGGAAACGCGGCCTGCAGGCGGTGCAGCGCGGCGAGGAAGTTGCGAAACGGTCCGCCCGAAAGCGGTTCGTTCCAGCGTTCGGTTTCGTTGCGGTGGAACGCATCGAGCCCCTGCTCCTGCGACAGCCGCTCGGACTCGTCGCCGAAGATCACGGCATCGCCGTCGAACGCGATCCGCAGCTGCACGGAATGCGCGTCGCGCACCTGCGAAGGCAGGATCGTCGCCGCCGCCACGCCCGAGTTCAGCGCGCGCGCGACGTTCTCGGCATTCGCGGAAAGAAACAAATCCACCCCAAACGGCGCGATGTATTCGCTGGTCGCCTCGCCCGAGGTGAACGCCGCCCGGCTTATCGCGAGCCCGTGGTGCTGGATGGAATTGAAGATGCGCAAGCCGGTGTCGCCGGAATTGCGCGACAGCAGCACCACTTCCACGTACGGCGTGTCCGGCGCTGGCCGGTTCAGCGCCAGCAGCTTCTTCACGACCGGGAACGCGACGCCCGGCTGCAGCACGTCGTTCTCGTGCGCGATCTGGTAGGCGCGATAGGCCTCCAGCCCTTCCCGCTCGAACAACTCGTGCGATTCGGTCAGGTCGAACAGCGCGCGCGAGGAAATCGCGACGACCAGCTTGTCGTCGGACGGAACGGCATCGTGCGGATCGGTCGCGCCCACGCGCGCAGTGTAGCGCCGGCATCAGGCCCAAAGGGGCCGCGAAATCTCGACCAGCACCCACGCGATCAGCGCGCTGATCGGCAAGGTCAGGATCCACGACCACACCATGCGCTCCACCACCGTCCAGCGCACCGCGTTGAAGCGCTTGGATGCGCCGACGCCCATGATCGACGACGACACCACGTGGGTGGTGGAAACCGGCAGCCCGAAGATCGACGCGAAGATGATCACTACCGCGGAACTGGTTTCCGCGGCGAACCCGTTGATCGGGTGCAGCTTGACCATCTTGTGGCCCAGCGTCTTGATGATGCGCCAGCCGCCGCCCGCGGTACCAGCCGCCATCACCAGCGCGCACACCACCTTCACCCACACCGGGATCGGGAACTTGCCGCCGACATCGGATATCCGCAGGAAGTGCAGCCACGATGGCAGGTGATCGAAATTGTGCGCGAGCGTGGCGTCGGCCAGTGCCAGCGCGATGATGCCCATGGTCTTCTGGGCGTCGTTCATGCCGTGGGACACGCCCATGGCCGCCGCCGAGACCAGTTGCGCCTTGCCGAAGAACATGTTGACGAACGGCGTACGTCCGAACCGGCGCAACCAGCCCCTGCGATTGCCGAACCAGGCGAACAGCGCAAGCAGCGCGCCCATCACCACGATGCCGAGCACGAATCCCCCGACGGGCGAGGCGACCATCGGCACCAGCACTTTCGGGATCAAGCCTCCGCCCTGCCACCAGCGGTTCGGATCGGTGGCCCAGATGATCGCGCGGAAATTGCCATCGGACGCGGCGAACGCGGCGCCGCACAAACCCCCAATCAGCGCGTGCGAGGACGACGACGGCAAGCCGAACCACCACGTGATCAGGTTCCAGATGATGGCGCCCAGCAGCGCGCAGATCAGCACTTCGCCGCCAACCTGCAGCACGCCGGCGTCGATCAGGCCGGTGGCGATGGTGATCGCGACGGCCGAGCCGAGCAACGCGCCGGCAAGATTGGTGGTCGCCGCCAGCAGCACCGCCTGCCCGGGCGTGAGCACCTTGGTCGCGACCACGGTCGCGATGGAATTGGCGGTGTCGTGGAAGCCGTTGATGTACGTGAACGCCAGCGCGATAACGATGACGGCGATGAGGAGGCTGAGGCTCATGCGGCGTTCCGTGCGACGGAGGCAAAGCCCCTCACGAGTGCTTCAACACGATGGCATAGATCACGTTGCCGACGTCGCGGCAACGGTCGATGGCTTTCTCCAGCAGCTCGAACAGGTCCTTGGCGAGCATGATCCGGATCGGGTCGTCGCTGCCGAGGTAGAGGGTGCGGTACGGTTCCAGCAGCAAACGGTCGGCTTCCGATTCGGTGGCCTGCAGGCGATCCTGCAGCTTGCGCATCCTGCCGATGTTCATGCCGTTGCGCAGCTCGCGCACCATTTCCGCCACGCCGTCGGTCGCGCTCATCAGCAGGCTGGCGCGCGAAGCGAAATCGATCCCCTCGACGCGCCGCGCCACGATCGCGTAGCGTTCGGCGAACTTCTCGATGGTCTTGGGAATGCGGTACAGCGCGGACGACATCGCCTCGATGTCCTCGCGATCGAGCGCGGTGACGAAGGTGTTGACCAGCGCTTCGCTGATCTGCGCCGCCAGGTCCTTTTCGCGCCGCCGCGCGGCCCGGAAACCGTCCAGCAGCATCGGCTCGCCGTGGGCTTCCAGCAACGCCTGCAGCGCCTTGGCGCCATCGCGGGCCGCACCGGCGCTGGATTCCAGCAGGTCGTAGAACCGGTCCCCTTTGCCGAACATCGTCTGCAGCGAAAACATGGCGTTCATCCGGTCGCGTGATCCTGCAAATGGTACACGAGCATCCGGTTTCTCCGTAGCCGTTCAACGCTTGCTAGACTCCCGACATGCAAATTCCCGCGCAGCCTCAATGCTGACCGAGCTCGGCCTGGTGCTGCTGCTGGCGCTGGGCAACGCGTTTTTTGCGCTGGCCGAAATCGCGCTGATCACCGCGCGGAAGAGCCGGCTGCGCTACCTGGCGCGGTCCAGCACGCGCGCGCAGGTGGCGTTGCGGCTGGCGCAGCGCCCCGACCGCTTCCTGTCGACGGTGCAGGTCGGCATTACCATCATCACCCTGATCACGGGCGCCGCCACCGGCGCCTCGATCAGCAACACGATCCGCGGCTGGCTCAGCGAAATGGGCGTGCCGGTGGCCGAACACGCCTCACTGGTGATCGGCCTGGTGCTGGGCTTCATCCTGGTCACCACCATCAACATCACGGTCGGCGAACTGGTGCCCAAGCGCGCGGCACTGGTCGCGCCCGAACGCATCGCGCAGATCGTGGCGTTTCCGATGCAGGTGATGTCGTGGCTGATGACGCCGTTCGTGTGGTTCCTCGACATCATCAGCAGCGGCATCCTGCGCCTGCTGCGCCTGCAGCGCTTCAGCCGCGAGAAGATCAGCGAAGAGGAAATTCGCCTGCTGGTGGCCGAAGGCGCCGAGCAAGGCGTGCTGGACCTGGACGAGCGCAACATGGTCAACCGCGTGCTGCGCCTCGGCGACCGGAGCGTGGACAGCGTGATGACGCCGCGCCCGCGCATCGCATGGCTGGACGCGGCCGCGCCGCTCGCAGAAAACCTCGCGGTGATCCGCGCGACGCCCTATTCGCGCTATCCGGTCTATCGCGAAAGCGAAGACGAGGTGCTGGGCGTACTCGAGGTCAAGCGCCTGCTGCAGTCGCTCGCGCAGGAACCCGGCGCGGCAGCGTCGCACGCGGCGCGCCTCGACCTGTTCCGCAAGCTGGTCAAACCACTGTTCGTGCCCGCCACCACCCGCGCGCTCGACTTGCTGGATGAATTCCGCGACGCCAAAACCCCGTTCGCGCTGGTGGTGGACGAATACGGCGACATCGAAGGCCTGGTCACCTTGAACGACGTGCTGACCGCGGTGGTCGGGCATCCGGCCGGCAACGGCGGCAAGGCCACATCGGGGGACGTGCCTGCGTTGCGCCGCGACGACGGAAGCTGGCTGATCTCCGGCTCGCTCGCCACCGACGACTTGCGCGAACTGCTGCAACTCGACGAACTGCCGAACGAAAAGGAAGGCGACTACTACACGCTGGCCGGCATGTTGATCGACATGTTCGGCCACATCCCCGTCACCGGCGAGAAGCTCGCCTGGCATGGACTCGAATTCGAAATCGTGGATCGCGACGGGGCGCGCATCGACAAGGTGCTGATCACCCCGACGGCAACCGCTGCCCGCGTCGGCGAAGACGACATGGATGGTGGTTGATGAAATCGAAGAAACATTGTTCCAAGGCGATACCCGACCACGCGGATAACGAGCATTGGTGCGCCCAATGATCCACGCCTTCACCGGAAGGCCCCGACGCGGAAGCGGTCCGAAGGGACTTCGACGAATTCGTGGCAGAACCCGAGTCAAGACGTTCGGAGAAAGTACGCGTTCCCTATCGGCGGACGCGCGGCATCCGCCGCCAAGTTCAAGCGTCAGCCCGCCGTACCTGTTGCGGAGATTCCATGCCCCATACGCCACGGTTCCTTGCTGATCCTCCCGGCAAACCGAATCCTGAGGTCGATACGCTGCTGGCCTCCTTGGACCATCCATGCGCAGCGGAGATCGAGGTAGTACGCCGGATCATTCTTGCCGCGGTGCCCTGCGTGCGTGAGAGCGTGAAATGGAATGCGCCAAGCTTCGCGACCACGGAGCATTTCGCGACGTTTCACCTGAGGACGAAGTCAGGCATCCAGGTGGTGCTTCATCTCGGCGCCAAGCCGCGGCCAGATTCCGGACTGCGGGCCGCAGTGGCCGATCCGGCGGGACTGCTTCAGTGGCGCGGGCCTGACCGGGCGACGGTCAGCTTCCGTGACCTCGCGGATGTGGAGGCCAAAGCCGCGGCCTTCACCCCAATCGTTCGGCAATGGGTTGCGTTCGTTCGTTGAACGCGCGTGGTAACGGCCCAGTGGCGTGAGACCGTCCATTGTTCTAATTGCCGTGATGCACGGGATCCGCGATCCACGACGCCGGAAGCACAACCAACCCGGCATCCAGTTCGAAGCACGTCGATCGCGGCGCGCCAGCCCGAGGCAATCGACGGGCCTGCCTTAGCCGCGTCGCAGCGCCGCGCGCAGGTTAGCGATTGCAAGCGCGAGAAAAACAGTGCCGAGTGCGATCCACATGGTGATGCAGGCCCAGAACGTCACCGGAGCCTCGGCGCGCAGCACGTGGGCGCGCAGCCGCTTGCTCGGGAACGCCACGGAACCGTCCACGATGCCGGCGATGCCGAACCACATGCCGACAAGGGCCAGGCACAACACCACGATCGCAACAGGAACCCGGTACGCGCGCATCACCGCTCCTCCGTTTGAATGCGCCATGGCGCCACGCAGGGCCGCCGCATGGACTTGCGAGCCTGCGTATGTGGAACCTTGGCAGGTTCGCCAGTGCGCAAATCCGTGTCTTGCGCGTTTCCTGCGCACCCGCCATCCACGTCTCTATCTGGCATCCGGAAGGTTCAGCCCGAAGCGGCTTTCCAAAACAGCGCTGACATCTCGCCGGCTGTCGATGATCGCGGTAATGATCACGCGCTTATGTTCGCACGCGTACATGATGCGCCACGGCGCTTCGATCAGCCCAAGGAGAGTCGGCTCGATTGCAAGACGCACTTCCGGCACGGCGCGTCCGCGTTCCGGCATGGTTGCAAGCGAATCCACGGATGCGGCGATTCGCTCGAAAGTGGCAAGCGCGTTTTCGACGTTACCGCGGGCAGCGATGAATTCGATGATGCCCTGCAGGTCGCCGCGGGCCACTGGCGACCAGTAGACCGCCCAATCAGCCACGCTTACGCATCGCGCCCTTTCGCCAAGCTCGCCATCCG
>JBQCCP010000163.1:0-8204 GCA_051962095.1 Rhodanobacteraceae bacterium | reverse complement strand
GCAAAAACACTTCGCATCGTTGCCCGGTGCGGCGCAAGCAAAACTCGTGATCAGCGGCCCGGGCTGGTTCGGGGTCGAAGCCAGCCGTAACACGCGCACCGAGGCCGACCGCTTCGGCACGATCACCACCGTCGGCTTCATCCTGATGCTGCTGCTGGCCTACCGCAGCGCGGTGCCGATCGTGGTGACCGCCTTGCCGCTGCTGTCCGGTGCGGTGGTCGGATTCGCGTTGCTGGCGTTGATCTTCGGGCATGCGCACGGCATCACCGTCGCGTTCGGTTTCACGCTGCTGGGCGTGGCGCAGGAATACCCGCTGCGCGTGTTCAGCCATCGCCGGATCGGCATCGAAACCTCGCAATGCGTGCGCGAACTGTGGCCACTGCTGGCGACCGCGATCGTGTCGGTATGCATCGCCTACCTCGCGTTTTTCGCTTCCGGTGTCGCGGGGCTCCAGCAACTCGCGGTGTTCACGATCGGCGGACTGATTGTCGCGGGCGCCTGCACGCGCTGGCTGCTGCCGTTGATCGTGCCGCCCGCAAAACGCGACATGGCTGCGACGCCGGGGCCGGCACATGCGTGGCATTTCCTTGCACAGCTGCCGCGTCCGCGCTGGTTGCCGTGGCTGGTCGCGGTCGCCGGCGTGCTCGTCGTCGCGTTCGCACCGGGAAAGTTCTGGCAAAACGACCTGTCTGCGCTGACGCCGATCCCGAAAGCCGAATTGCAGCGCGACGCGCGCCTGCGCGCCGAACTCGGCGCCCCCGACGTCCGTTATCTCTTGGTACTGCGCGCGCCGACGGCCGAAGACGTGCTGGCCCTGTCCGAGCGCGTGGCGCCGCAAATGCGGCGGCTCGTCGCCGGTCATGAGGTGGACGGATTCGAACTGCCGTCGCGATTCCTGCCGAGCGCGGCGACACAAAAGGCGCGACAGGCGAAATTGCCCGACGCCACGCAATTGCAGGCCGCGCTTCGGCAGGCGATGGAGCGTCTGCCGTTCCGGGCGGGCGTGTTCGCGCCGTTCGTGGCCGACGTGGAAGCGGCGCGCACGTTGCCGCCGTTGACCCCGGAGAAGTTCGAGCAATCCCCGCTGGGCGCACGGCTGGAATCCATGCTGGTGCAGCAAGGCGATGGCTGGGTCGGGTTGGGAACCCTGAGCGGCGTCAACGATCCGGCCGCCTTCGGCGCGCTGACCAAGGCGACGGTCGGGGCGGTACACCTGCTGGATCTCAAGGCATCCACCGAATCGCTCGTGGTGTCCTACCGGCATCGCATCCTGGTTGCACTGGGCATCGCGGCGCTGCTGCTGTGTGCGGCGGTGACGCTGGCGCTGCGCAGCCCGCGCCGCGCGCTGCACGTGCTGGGGCCGATGACGCTGGCCACGCTGCTGGTGTTGGTGGTGCTGCGCGCGTGCGGGATTCCGCTGTCGCTGTTCCACCTGGTGTCGCTGACGCTGGCGGCGGGACTGGGCCTGCACTACGCACTGTTCTTCGAACGCCGCACCGGCGATGATCGCGAGGACCTGCGCACGCTGCACGCGACGCTGGTGTGCGTGGCCTCCGCGCTGCTGGTGTTCGGCGTACTGGCGTTGTCCAGCGTCCCGGTGTTGCGCGCGATCGGTTTGACGGTTGCGCTGGGCGTCGCGTTCCACTTCACCTTGTCGGTGCTGATGGCTCCGGCCGAACACCTGCGTCGGGAGCATTGACCGCATGCTCCCGAAGGCAGATTGGGCGCACCTGATTCCGCATGCTGGAACCATGTGCCTGCTGGACGAAGTGGTCGAATGGGATGCGATGCGCCTGCACGCGCGCAGCGCTTCCCATCAGCGCGCGGACAATCCGCTACGCGCCGACGGCATGTTGCACGCGGTGAATCTGTGCGAGTACGCGGCGCAGGCGATGGCGGTGCACGGCGCGCTGCGCGAACGCGAAGCCGGTGGCGCGGCACGGCCGGGATTCCTGGTTGCGTTGCGCGAGGTGAGCCTGCAGGTCGAACGCATCGATGGACTGCCCGGACGCCTGCAGGTGCATGTCGAATGCTTGATCGCGATGGCGGACAGCCTGCAATATGCGTTTCACGTCGAACATCGGGGCAGCGTGCTCGCAAGGGGCCGTGCGGCGGTGATGCTGAGTTCAGTTCCGATGGCGGATTGAGGGAGCGCAGGAATGCATTCGAAGCGGGTCCTGGTGACCGGCGGCAGCGGCGACATCGGCGGCGCGATCTGCGCGGCGCTGGCGCGCGATGGCTGGCAGGTGATCGTGCACGCCAACGCGAACCGCGCGCGTGCGGAAGCGGTGGCGGCCGGCATTCGCGAATCAGGCGGCGAGGCCGACGTCGCGACATTCGATCTCACCGATGCCGCCGCCACGCACGCCGGCATCGAAGCGCTGCTGCAGGTCACACCCATCGAGGCGCTGGTGCACAACGCTGGCATCCACGATGACGCACCGCTGGCGGGCATGAGCGAGGCTCAATGGCGGCGCGTGATCGACGTGTCGCTGCATGGGTTCTTCCACGCGACGCAACCGCTGCTGCTGCCGATGGCGCGTGCGCGCTTCGGACGCATCGTGGCGGTGTCCTCGGTGGCCGCGACGATCGGCAACCGCGGGCAGGTCAATTACGCGGCGGCAAAGTCGGCGCTGCACGGCGCCGCGAAATCGCTGGCGCGCGAGATGGCGTCGCGCAACATCACGATCAACGTGGTCGCGCCCGGAATCATAGAAGGACGCCTGACCGACACGCTGTTTTCGCCCGAGCAGGTGAAGGCGATGATCCCCGCCGCGCGCACCGGCACCCCCGCGGAGGTCGCGGCGGTGGTGGCATTCCTGTGTTCCGACGCTGCGTCCTACGTCAACGGCCAGGTGATCGGCGTGAACGGCGGCATGGCCTGATTTCCGGCGCGACGCCGCCGAAGCGCGCTCACGCCGCCGCGCGGAAAAGCGCCGGGCGCGCACGCTGGCCGGCGGCCGCGCACAGTGCGGCGACGGCAAGCCCGGGTGTGTCGCGGGCGGCGTCCTCGGCCAGCGCGCCCGCCAGGGCATGCAGCAATTCGATGTTCCCGCGTAGCCGCGTGCGGATGCCAGCGTCGTCGAGCACCTCGTGCAGGCGCGCATTCAGCCCCGCGAACCACGCCAGTTCCTGCTGGTCCATCCAGCCCGGCGCGCCGCGCGCGCCGCCATGCGCGTGCCAGGCGCGGAACAGCGATTGGACACGCGCATTCAGGCCTTCGGCCGCGGTCAACTCGGGCGCGAGTTCGGCGAACAGCGCAAGGTCCGTGAGCCGGCCGCCGATCGCCAGCGGGCACAGTACGCCCCAGTAGTACGTGTAATCCCACAGCACCTTCGCGGTCATCACGCGCGGATTGCCGAACTGGGCGTAGTGCCCCCGGTACAGCGTGAGCGTGTTGCGGTAGAACGAGAAGAACAGTTGCTGGAAGTGCCGCATGACACGTGCGTCCGCGCGGCCCTCGAAATCGCGCGCGGCGAGTTCGGTGATGTAGGTATTGCCGATGGCGATGAAATCCGAGCCAGGCGAGTAGAACGGGTCGAGGAACATCGCGGCTTCGCCGGTAAGCGCCCAGCGCTCCGCGCCGAAGATGCGGCGGCAGCCGTACGAGACGTTGCGCAGGAACCCGAAATCGAGCAGGGCGTCGCGGCGCGCGCCGAGTTGCCGCGCCAGCGCGGGCTGGTGCACCTGCATCCACGCCAGCGCGCGTTCGAAGCTGTTGAACGTTTCCACCGGATGCATCGCCGTGTCCGCCACGATGCCGACCGAGTGCGCGCCGGATGCCAGCGGGATCAGCCACACCCAGTAACCCGGGCCGCACAGGTGGTTGGTGGAACGCCAGCGTTCCTGCGGCTCGCAGCGGCCGCGCCACGCCGGATTGTCGTACCAATGGTCGAGGTGCAGCCGCGCGTCGATGCGCATCCACGCCGCGCCGATGCGATGGCCGTTCGCCTCTTCGAGGTCGAAGTGCCGGCGCAGCAGGCCCGCACGGCCTGAGGCGTCGACCAGCCAGCGGGCACGATGCACGCGCGTTGCAGGGCCGTGTGTGGCGCGCACGGCGTGGGGTGCGCCGGCTTCGATCGCGCGCACCGTGGTGTCTTGCACGAATTCGATTCCGCGGCGTTCGGCTTCGCTGCCCAGGAAATTCTCGAAGGTGCCGCGTTCGATTTGCCAGGTTGGCGTGGGGAACACGCGGCTGATGCCGAGTTCGGTGCAGCGGTCCAGGTCCGCGCAACCGTCGCTGAAGAAGAACCGAAACCCGAACTTGCGGACCTGCGCCTCGTCCAGGTGTTCGCGCAAACCGAGCGTGTCCGCGAAATAATGCGCGCCGATTTCCACGGTGGATTCGCCGACCTTGAAGGCCGCGGCCGGCGCCGGGTGGCGCCGCCGTTCCAGCACTCGGATCGAAAGACCGGGACACCGGCCGCGCAGTTGCAATGCGAGGGTGAGTCCGGCTAGCCCGCCACCGATGATCAGGACATCCACGGGCGCCGCGTCGGACATTCGGTTCACTCTCCCGGTGGACTGCCTGCGCCCGCCAGGGGCACGGAAAGCGGCGCGCCCAGCAGGCCTTCGGGATCGTACACCTGCGGCGCGCTGTCGTGCGATGCGCGGTAGCTTTGCACCACGCTTCCGTAATGCACCACGCGCCGGAACGTGTACCAGGTGATCCGTACGGTGTCGCGCACCGAGCGGAAATGGCTATGGCGCGCATCATCGTCGTAGCGGCACACGATCGGGATCGACACGACGGGCATGTCGAGATCGCGTACCGTGGCGATCAGGATGGCTGCTTCGAAGACGAAATCCTGCGCGGGCAAATCCACCAGTTCCACCGCCGCGCGCGGATACCAGCGCTGCCCGCTCTGGGTGTCGGCCACCGGCCGCCCGCAACCCCAACTGATGCCCCAGTCCGCGAAGTCGTTCGCGCGGCGGCGCGCGTTCGGCTGGCGCTCGCGCTGCAGCATGCGTGCGCCGATGATCAGTGTGTCGGGAAATTGCCGGGCCGCGGCCAGGATGCGAGGAATGTCGGCGGGATCGTGCTGGCCGTCGCCATCCATCGTCAGCACCCCGCTCGCGCCGCGCTTCAGCGCTTCGCGGAAGCCGGTTCGCAACGCCTCGCCCTTGCCGCGGCGTTGGGAGTGCCGGATCAGGGTCACCGGCATCTGCGCCACGATTTCCGCGGTCGCATCGGTCGAGCCGTCGTCGACCACGATCACGTCATGGCAGTGCGCCAGCACGCCTTCCAGCAACGCGCGAATCGCGCCGGCTTCGTTGAGGCAGGGCACCAGCACGAACGGACGGGCGATGGCAGCGTTCAAGGCGTGACCTCCATGTCCAGTGACAGTCCGGATGACAGCGGCAGACGCAGGTTCCGCGGCTGCGTGTCCGCAAGCGCGGCCAGCAGCGCCAGCGCTTCGGCGTTGGCAGGATTGTCGCCCGCCACGGCGGGGAGCGCCAGCGCCGCCAGCGGCGGTGGCGTGCCCGCGCGCAATCCGAGCCGAAGGCGCGCGCCATGCGTTGCCTCCGGATGCAGGAGCACGGCGGCGCCGAACGCGAGGGTGGTGCGCGTCATTTCGCCCAACGGGCCGGTGGAAGCGACGTCGCACGACGCGAACAACACCGGCGTGGTTTCGGCGCACGCCAACGTCGCGGCTTCCAGCAATCCGGCCGCGAAGCTTTGGTGGTGCGCGGTCACGGCGCTGGACGCCGCGGTGCAGCCGGTCGCGATCGTCCAGTATCCCGCGGGCGCATTCAACACCGAGTTGTGGAACTTGGTCGGCGACAATTCCGGCGGGTTCCGCGCCAGCGTTTCGCACACGTAGTCGGTGATCGTGAGTTCGCCGTGGGTGGAGGCGAACACGCAGGGCACCGTCGCTGGATCGATGCGCGCCATCGCGGTGGCCTGTGCAGCGACCTCGGCGGCGAGGCGCACGCCATCCGGTGCGCGGCGGCGTTCCGCTGCAGGCAGGATCGTGCCGGCGGGACGCGCGGGCGCATCGGCGGCGGCCTCCGCTTCGCCGCGCAGGATGCCGCGCAGGTGCTGCCAGTCCGGCGCCCCCGGCGCCCATGCCCCGATGCCGGTGATGCGGAGCACGAGCGGCGCGCTCATGCGGCGTCTCCGCGCCCGAACACCAGGCAGGCGTTGTTGCCGCCGAAGCCGAACGAATTGCTGACGGCGACGTCGACGCGTTGTTGCGAAGGCTGCAACGCCAGCCACGGTGCGGCTTCCGGCATCGGTTCGCTGCAGCCGAGGTTGGGCGGGACGATGCCGTGTTCGATCGCCAGCAGCGCGAATACCGCTTCCAGCGCGCCGGCGGCACCCAGCGTGTGGCCGGTGAAACCCTTGGTGGAACTGGCGCGGGTGCGCGTGGCAAAGCGCGGCAGCAGTTTCGCCTCGACTTCGTCGTTCTTGGGCGTGGCGGTGCCGTGCAGGTTGACGTAATCGACCGCGCCCGCGTCGAGTCCGGCACGGGCCAGCGCGTCATCCAGCGCCGCGAGCGCGCCGCGTCCCTCGGGATGGGGTGTCGACATGTGATGCGCGTCCGACGATTCGCCGTGGCCGAGCAGGCGAGGTACTTGTGGCGCGACGTCGACGCGCTCCAGCAGCGCGAACGCCGCGGCTTCGCCGATCGAAATGCCGTCGCGTTGCACGTCGAACGGACGGCAGCCTTGCTTCGACACCAACTCCAGCGACTGGAAGCCGAACAGCACGCTGTCGCAAAGCGGGTCGACGCCACCGACCAATGCGGCGTCGGCCATACCCAACCGGATCAGGCGCTCGGCGGACGCGAACACCTTGGCCGAGGACGAACACGCGGTCGAAATTGTCAGCGCGGGACCGGCGATGCCGGTCGCATCGGCGACGAATGCCGCCAGCGAATGCGGCGTATGGATTTCCGGACGCCGCAGGTCTTCCGGAAACTGCCCGTGGTCCAGCCGCCGGTAGGCATCTTCGGTCGAGCCGATGCTGGCGGTCGAGGTGCCCAGGATCAGCGCGAGGCGGTCGGCGCCGTGGCGCGCGATCGCGCCGACGACGGCGTCGCGCAATCCGTCCTGCTGCAGTCCCAGCCAGGCAAGCCGATTGTTGCGGCAGTCCCAGTGCGCCAGCGATGGGGGCAACGCGACGTCTTGCACGCCGGCGACGCGCCCGATCTGGCATTCGAGCGGCGCCGACGAGAAATCGTTGAAGCGCAAGCCGCCGCGACCGTCGCGCAGGGCTTCCCTCTGCGCCGCAATGCCATGTCCGAGCGCCGATGTCGCGCTGTATGCGGGGATCGCGAGCGGTTCGATGCGTGCCGGCACCCTGTCGTTCCGTGTGTTGCTGGTGGGTCAGTATACGTGCCAAATCCGCCGCGCCGGATGGGCGGTTACACTCGCGTGCGCGGCGCCTTCGCCGCAAACATTCCCAGGGAGGAAATACCATGTTGCGCATGCGTATGATGAAGACGGCGCTGCCGCTGTTGCTGGCGCCGACCCTGTTGCTGTTGATGGCGTTCCGGCAGGTGCCGCTGGTCGATCCCGCGCCCATCCCGGTGCCGAATGGGGTGAATTCGACAAAGGTCGAACAGATCATCGGGTCGGCCCTCACCTCGCGCAACTGGCGCATCGTCAAGCACGTGCCGGGCGAAATCGACGCGGTCTACGCCCCGCGTGCGTTCAGCGTCACGATCGCGGTGCACTACGACCCGCAGAAGATCCAGATCGACTACGTCACCAGCAGCAATCTCCGCTACGAGGAAAAGAAGGGGGTGCGCTACATCCACACCAATTACGACAGCTGGATCAAGAACCTGGTCACCGACATCCAGAACGGCCTGATGATGGCCAAATGATGCACGTGCGGGCGGCGCAATGCCGCCCGCGTTTTCCGGGGAAGCTGGATGCAACCGAATGTGGAAACCGTCGATGCCTTCCTGCGCGATCTGCAGGATCGCATCTGCGCGGCGCTGGAAAAGGTCGATGGGGCCGCGCGCTTTGTGGAAGATGCATGGACGCGGCCCGTCGGAGGCGGCGGCCGTACGCGGGTCCTGAAGAACGGCGCGGTGTTCGAGCAGGCCGGCGTCAATTACTCACGCGTCACCGGCGACAAGCTGCCGCCGTCGGCGACCGCGCACCGCCCGCAACTCGCGGGCCGGGAATGGACCGCGACCGGCGTGTCGCTGGTGATCCATCCGAAGAACCCGTACGTGCCGACTTCGCAC
>JBQCCP010000162.1:0-26232 GCA_051962095.1 Rhodanobacteraceae bacterium | reverse complement strand
AACAGCAAGTTGCCGGGTTGATCCTGTGGAAGGTTCCACAACCAACCGCTCGCAGCCGAATGCGGCGCCGGGCAGGCGGCAATTCCGCAAACTTTGGTCGGGGAGACAGGATTTGAACCTGCGACTTCTACGTCCCGAACGTAGCGCTCTACCAGGCTGAGCTACACCCCGACATGTCGCATGGGGGCGGCGCCCCACAGCGAGCCGCAAATGATACTTGGCGCGGCTTCACGCGCGCAAGCTGCCAGCCTGCCGAGGCGTCGCGCTGCGCCTTTGCCATCACATCGTATGCGTCGGCTTGTCCCCGCCCTGCAGGCCCGCCAGCAGCGTTTCGATCTTGGTGCGCGCGTTGTCGCCATCGGCGTTCTCGGCGAATTGCACGCCGATACCGGCGGGACGATTGCCCTGCGCCGCGATCGGGGTGATCCACACCACCCGCCCGGTAGTCGCCACGCGCTCGGTTTCCTCGGGCAGGGTCATCAAGAGGAACACTTCGTCGCCGAGGTTGTAGCGCTTGTTGGTGGGCACGAACAGGCCGCCGCCCTTCACGAACGACATGTAGGACTGGTACAGCGTCTGCTTGTCCTTGATGACAACCGGCAGAATGCCTTGGCTGCCCATCCCTCCCGCACCACCCATCATTGCCATGTCTCCGCCCCTGCCGGTCAACACCATCAGCTTGCCGCCGCAGGCGAGCCGCGGTCAAGCGCCGAAGCGGCACCAGCCCCAGCCGTCGAATACCCACGGCGAAGGCAGCGGACAGTACAGCTTGATGTAGTACGGCGGTCGGAGCGTGCGCGAGGTGCGCGCGGCGGGACTGCCGTCGCGCCAGAACAGGTTGGCGTCGGCGTCGCCACGCAGCCGAACCCGTTCACCGCCCACGGCGTCCACCACGAGCAACGCCAGGAATGGGCGCAAGGCGCGCGGCGGCAACCACGGCAGTGTCGCGCCCGCACGATCGTGGCAATCGAGGCCTGCCACGAAATTTTCCGTGGCCGCGGCAAACCGCAGAAAGCGTCCGCGGCTGAGCGCGGTCTGGCTGGCGTGGGCCTCGATTGCGCGGCGTTTGCGCACCCGTTCCTCATCGTTCAACGCGAACACCGCACGCTGCGGCACGCCGGGTTGCGAACGGCCGTGCAGCAGGTAGCCGAGACAGTCCGGTTTGTGCAAGTCCGGCGAGGTCTGGAACACCATCTCCATCAACACATGGATCGCGCTGTGGTCGGGATGCCGGTCCACCAGATCGGGTAGCAGCAACAGTGTCGGACCTTCGCATTCGACCAGTTCGCGCATCGCCGCCAGCATCGCCGTGGTGTTGTCCAGCAGCATCCAGGTGACGCCGCCGTCCGGCCATCCGAGCCGATGCACATGGGCGGGGTCGACACCGAGCGTGTGCAATGCCGCATCGGCTTCGCCGCGCCGCCGCGCCGCCCAGCCTGCACGCTGGCGCGGACCGATCCACACGCGCCGTTCCAGCACACGCTGCGGCCAGGGATTGTTTTCGCCGTCGGTGACAAACACCACGCTGACCCGTGCGCCGCAGGCCAGCGCGCGCTGGATCAGCCCGCCGGTCGCCAGCGATTCATCGTCCGGGTGCGGCGCCAGCACCATCAGGCTGGCATCCGGTCGCTTCAGCAGCGCATCGGGGTCGAGCAGATCGGAGGGTTCGTCCAGATGCAAGCAGGCGTTCCTTTCATCGCACGCGACGCATCGCGGAAGCGCGGCGCGATTGTGCCCGGATGTGATTGACCCGGCACTGACCGTTCGGCCGGGTGCGGCGTATTTGCCTGAGCATCGGAATCAGTGGCGTCCCATCTGCAAGCCGTCCAGCCATTCGAACAGCGCGAGGTCGCACCGCAAGGGGCCGTTCAACAGCACGCGCAGGCGGTTCGCTTCGGTTATGCGCTCCACGACCGCTTCGTCGCCCCAGCCCGGATCGAAACGTGCGCGTTCTCCGTCGGCACGCGCGCGCAACGCGCCTTCGAGCAGGCGCGCCGCCTGCTCCAGCCGTTGTTGGGGTTCATCATCGGCCCAGGCCTTGCCGATCACGCGCGCATCACCGCGCCCGGCGGCCAGCGCCAACAGATCGCGCGCAACGTCCTGGCGGCGCTGCATCCCGCCCTGCTCCGCCAGCAGCCAGGCCTGGCCCGGATTGCCGCCCGCCGCGGCCAGCACGGCGTCCGCGGATTCGACACTGCGCGTTTGCAGCCACGCCAATGCCTCGCCCGGCGGCGGCACCAAAATGTCGATGCGCTGGCAGCGGCTGCGGATCGTCGCGCTCAACCGCCACGGCTTGTCGGCCACCAGCACGATCAGGCTGGCTTCGCTCGGCTCTTCCAGCGTCTTCAGCAAGGCGTTCTGGGCCGGAACGTTCATCGCGTCCGCAGGGTCGATCACCGCGATTTGCCAGCCGTCGAGCTGGCTCGACATCGCGAGGCGCGCCGACAGCTCGCGGATCTGGTCGACCACGATTTCCTTGCGCATCACGCCGGTCTTGGGATTCGGCTCCAGCTTCACCCGCATCCGATCGGGATGGGTGCCGGCAGCGAGCAGCTTGCAGGTGCGACACGAACCGCACGCGCGACCGTCGTGCGGCGTCTCGCACAAGCGCGCGCGCACGAACAACTCGACCAGCGCGCGCTTGCCGAGGCCGGCCGGCCCGCCCACCAGCAACGCGTGCGGCAGCGTGCGGTTGGCCGCGCGCGCCGCCAGCAGGTCCCAGGCCGGTCCACACCACGCCGGCAGCGGATCGCCTGGCGCAATCACGGGGACGACGCTTTCCTCGTCCGTCATGTGGTCACACCCGTTCGCAAACCATCGATCGCCGCCACGGCGTCGCGCAGCACTTCGTCCGCCGGCTGCGAGGCGTCGATGATCCGGAAGCGTCGCGGCTCCGCCCGCGCGCGTGCGTGATACGCCGCGCGCACACGTTCGAAGAAATCATCGCGCTCGGCTTCGATGCGATCCGCGTCGCCGCGCTGGCTGGCGCGTGCCCGGCCGTGCGCGACCGGAAGATCCAGCAGCAAGGTCAGGTCGGGTTTCAGCCCGTCCGTTGCGATGCGCTCGAGCTCGGCGATGCGCGCCGCATCGACGCCGCGCCCGCCGCCCTGGTAGGCATAGGTCGCATCCGTGAAGCGGTCGCACAGCACCCAGCGCCCCGCGGCAAGCGCGGGTTGCAGCACTTCGCGCACCAGTTGCGCACGCGCCGCGAACATCAGCAGCAACTCCGTTTCCACGGCCATGTCGCGGTGCGCCGGGTCGAGCACCAGCGCCCGCACGGCTTCGCCCACGGGCGTGCCGCCGGGTTCCCGCGTGTACAACACGTCCATGCCGCTGCTTTCGAAATACCCGCGAAGTCCTGCCAGCAGCGTGCTCTTGCCCGCGCCCTCGCCGCCTTCGAGGCTGATCATCCGCCCTTTCATTGCTTCTTCTTGTCCAGGATGTATTTCCGCACCGCGGCATTCTGCTCGGCCAGCGTTGCGGAAAATTCGTGGGTGCCGTCGCCCCTGGCCACGAAGTACAGCGCATCGCCCGCTGCGGGATGCAGCACCGCATGGATCGCCGCGCGGCTGGGCAGCGCGATCGGCGTGGGCGGCAGGCCCGCGCGCGTGTAGGTGTTGTACGGCGTGTCGGTTTCGAGATCGACCTTGTGGATCTTGCCGGTGTAGGTCGCGCCCATGCCGAAGATCACACTAGGATCAGTATCGAGTTTCATGCCGAGCTTCAGGCGCCGCTCGAACACGCCCGCGATCTGCGGCCGCTCGGCCGGTACCGCGGTTTCCTTCTCGACCAGCGACGCGAGGACCAGCGCCTGGTACGGTTGCTGGATCCAGACGGAGGTATCGCGCTTCGCCCATTCGTCGGCGAGGAACGTCTGCATCGCCTTGTGCGCGCGCTCGAGGATGTCGAGCTCGGACATGCCGAGCACGTAATCGTAGGTGTCGGGCATGAACTCGCCTTCGGGCGACTGGCTGGCATCGCCCAGCTTCGCCATCACCTGCGCATCGGTCAAGCCTTCGATGTCGTGCGCGAGTTTGGGCGCGCGCTGCAGCGCCTGCCGCACCTGCGCGAACGTCCAGCCGTCCACCAGCGTGATGCGCCGATGCAGCACCTTGCCGGCCGCCATGTTCTCCAGCAGCACGGTCGGCGTCATGCCGGGCGCGAGCGCATACTCGCCCGCATGCAGCGTGTTGGCGACGCCAAGCCGCATCGCCAGCGCGCGCCACAGCAGCGGCGGCGCGTCGGTGAGCCTTTCCTGCCGCAACTGCGCAACGATGCCGTTGAAGCCTTCGCCCTTCGCGATTTCCAGCGTCTGTCCCGTGGCGCGCACGTTCAACGGCCTGCGGGTGAAGTGAAGGTACGAGATGCCTGCCCAGGCGATGGCCGCCACCATCGCCAGCACGACGATGATCACCAAGGTGCGCACGACCACATTGCCACGCGCGCCAGTCGCGGCCTTTGGACGACGCATCACGCCTCGGCCCCCGGAAATCCCAACGCACGCCACTGCACCTGCGCGGCACGGGTATACCGACCGACACGGAATGCGCGTCCATCCAGTGTGCACACCGGCAACACGCCACGCACGCTGGAGGTGAGAAAGACTTCATCGGCCCGCATCAATTCTTCCTTCGTGATTGTCTGCACACGTACATCCGGCATGGCATCCAGCAGCACGCCACGCATCACCCCGGCCACCCCGCAGTTATCGATCGGCGGCGTCAGCAGTTCGCCATCGACGCAGACGAACACGTTGGCCGCCGTCGCGGAAACGAGGTTTCCCGCGGAGTCGAACAGCAAGCCTTCGACCACGTCCGCGTCCGACCATTCCCCACGCGCGAGCACCTGTTCAAGCCGGTTCAGGTGTTTGACGCCGGCCAGCCGCGGCTGCGCCGCAAGCCGCAGTGCGCAACAGCGTAGCCGGATTCCGTCGCGGTACCAATCCAACGGAAGGCGAGGCGCGGGAAAGGCCGCCACGATGCGCGTCACGTCGGTCGTTTCCGGCGGCGCGTAGCCGCGTTCGCCGCGTCCGCGCGTGAGGATGATCTTCACGACGGCATCCGCCATGCCCTCGGCGACCCGCGAACGTTCCTCGGCAAGCGTCGCCGCATTCGGCAGCGGCAAGCCCAGCCGTTCGCAGCCGTCGCGCAGTCGCGCCATGTGGCGTTGCCAAAGCGGCGCCGCGCCGTTCACCACGCGGTTCGTCTCGAACAAACCATCGCCGTAGGCCAGGCCGCGATCCAGCGCCGACACGCGATTTTCGGCGGCGCCATCGACCAGCACGCGCGAGATCATTCGGCGTTGCGTCCCAGCGCGCGCAGCATACCCCGCGCCTTGGCGCGCGTTTCGGCGAGTTCGCGTTCGGCTTCGGAATTCACCACGATGCCGGCGCCCGCGCGAAATGTCAGTCGATCGCCTCCCAGAGCCATCGTGCGGATGAGGATGTTCACGTCGAGATTGCCGTTCCGGGAAAGATAGCCGAGCGAGCCGGTGTACGCCCCGCGCGCCACGGCTTCCAGTTCGGCGATGATCTGCATGCAACGCACCTTGGGGCAACCGGTGATGGTGCCGCCCGGGAACATCGCCGCGATCGCCTGTCCCGGCGTCACGTCCGTGCTTAGCCGGCCACACACGTTCGAAACGATGTGGTGCACGTGCGCGTAACTTTCGACCGTCATCATCTCGTCCACGCACACGCTGCCGGGCACGCACACGCGCCCGAGGTCGTTGCGTTCCAGGTCGACCAGCATCACGTGCTCGGCGCGTTCCTTGGCGTGCGCCAGCAGTTCGGCAATGCGCATACCGTCATCCTCGCCCACGATGCGCGGCCGCGTGCCCGCGATCGGACGCGTTTGCGCAAATCCGCCGTGAACCTGCAGCAGGCGTTCGGGCGAGGAACTCGCGATCGACCATCCGGGCTGCTGCAGCAGCCCCGCGAAGGGCGCTGGATTGGCCTTGCGAAGCGCGGCATACAGCGCCGCGGGTGTGGGCTCTGCATCGAAACGCGCCTGCCACGCGCGCGACAGGTTGACCTGGAACGCGTCGCCCGCGTGCAGGTATTCGTGGATGCGGGCAATGCCGTCCAGAAACCGGCGCGGATCGTCTTCGTGCAATTCGTTCAGCGGCGGAAGATCCGCTTCGACGTGGGCGGCTGCTGGCAACGCATCCAGATCGCGCTGCATCGCATCCAGCAATGCCTCGCGCCCGGGCTCGGCCACCAGCCATGTGCATCCGTCGATCCTGTCGACGAGGACCGCGGCCGGGCAGCTCAGCGCCAGTGCAACCGGGATGCGCGAGTCTTCCGCCGCGGGCAGCGCCAACGAAGGTTCCACTTCGGCCGCGAGTTCATAGCCGAGGTAAAGCAGCCAGCCGCCGGTGAACGGCAGTTCCGCATCACCCGATTCATCCGAGCCCTGCAACGACCAAGCGCTGTCCAGCGCATCCAGAAACCGCGCGCCACGATCCCGCCCGGCTCCGTCGCGCACCACACCATGACGGGAAAGCGTCAGTCGGTCATCGGGAAACGCGAACAGGATGTCCCAGCGCGCACACGAACCCGGCGCGGCGCTCTCCAGCAGCGCCGGGTAAAGCTCGGGGTGCGCGGCTGCGAGCGGCAGCAGGTCACGCGTGCCCGCGAAGCGGCGGCAAGTCGCGGTACCGCGCTCGAGGCGGTTCAAACGCGCTTGAACAGCAGCGTGCCGTTGGTGCCGCCGAAGCCGAACGAGTTGGAAATCGCGATGTCGATCCTGCCTTCACGCGCGGTGTTCGGCACGAAATCGAGATCGCAGCCTTCGCCCGGTTCGTCGAGGTTGATGGTCGGCGGCAGCACGTTGTCGCGCATCGCCAGCAGGGTGAAGATCGCCTCCACGCCGCCGGCCGCGCCCAGCAGGTGACCCGTCACCGATTTGGTGGAACTCATCGCGAGCTTGTAGGCGTGGTCGCCGAACACGCGCTTGGCCGCCTGCACTTCGCCCAGGTCGCCGAGCGGCGTCGAGGTCCCGTGCGCATTGATGTACTGCACCGTGGCGGGATCGACGCCCGCATCCTTCACCGCTGCCTCCATGCAGCGCGCCGCACCCTCGCCGCCCTCGCTGGGCGCGGTGATGTGGTACGCATCGTCACTCATCCCGAAGCCCGCGAGTTCAGCGTAGATGTTCGCCCCGCGCGCCTTCGCGTATTCGTATTCCTCCAGCACCAGCAAGCCGGCACCGTCGGACAGCACGAAGCCGTCGCGATCCTTGTCCCAGGGCCGGCTGGCGCGGGTCGGGTCGTCGTTGCGGGTACTCATCGCGCGCGCCGAACAGAACGCGCCCGTGGCGACGGGGGTGACCGAGAACTCGGCGCCGCCGGCCAGCATCGCATCGGCATCACCGTACTGGATCATCCGCATCGCCAGGCCGAGGTTGTGGGTGGCGGTGGCGCAGGCACTGACGCAGGCGATGTTGGGGCCCTTCAACCCGTGGAGGATCGCGAGGTTGCCCGAAACCATGTTGATGATCGAGCCCGGCACGAAGAACGGCGAGATCTTGCGGGGGCCGCCTTCGTCGTAGGCCAGCGTGGTGCGCTCGATCATCGCGATGCCGCCGATGCCGGCGCCCACCGCGACGCCGATCCGCGCGGCGTTGGCTTCGGTGACTTCGATGCCCGAATCCTTCAGCGCTTCGGCGCCCGCGGCAATGCCGTAGTGGATGAAGGTATCCATCTTCTTGATGTCTTTCGGCGGGATGAACTGCGCCGCGTCGAAATTCTTCACCTCGCCCGCGATGCGGGTCGGGAACGCGCTGGCGTCGAAGTGCGTGATCGGTCCGATGCCGCTGTTGCCCGCGACCACGTTCTGCCACGCCGTCGCGACGTCGTTGCCGACGGGCGAAATCATGCCGAGGCCGGTGACCACTACGCGCCGCTTGTTCATGGAAACTCCAGATTCAAAAATAGGGTTCACGCAAGCAACCGTCCGCGGAGCGTGGCGCCGGCGCAGGTCTCCCTGGCCACCCGCTTGAAGCGGCACGCGATGCGACCGGCATCGCACAAGCGCCGCTTCCCACCCATACGCCGACGCATTGTTCGAGGCCCATCAAAGCGAAAGCTGCGCACGTGAGGCGCAGCTTTCGGGTTGCCGCATGCACTTCCTTGCGCTGCCAGGGGGCATGCGCCGGGATCCTGGGATCAGGACTTGACGTGTGCCTTGATGTAATCCACCGCCTGCTGGACGGTGGTGATCTTCTCGGCTTCCTCGTCGGGAATTTCGGTTTCGAATTCCTCCTCGAGTGCCATCACCAGTTCCACGGTGTCCAGCGAATCCGCGCCCAGATCATCAACGAACGAGGCGTTCGGCGTGACCTCCTCTTCCTTGACCCCCAACTGATCGACCACGATCTTCTTGACGCGCTCTTCGATGCTGCTCATGAGACAGTGCCTCCCGGGACAATAGCATTCGAGGTCGGGACTGACCCTTCCCCACTTGGCCCGCACGCGCCACGAGGCCGCACGGTACAGATTCTTCAAACAAGACCCCGAAGGGCCGGTGGGCGATGTCTGGCTTCAGGATCACCGCACGAAAGTCGCCATATTACAAGGTTTGTCGATTGCGATCATCCCTGATCGCTGCGCCACCGGGCGGTGGCGAAACCTGGGACACCATGGCGCCATTGGCACCAGAACGGCCTTCCATGGCCTGACTTTTCACAACGGCTGCTTCGATTGGATCATCAACCCCTACGCCATGTACATCCCGCCGTTGACGTGCAGCGTTTCGCCGGTGATGTAACTCGCAGCGGGCGACGCCAGGAACGCCACCGCATGTGCGATATCGGTCGCTGCACCCAGCCGGCCCAGCGCGATGGTGCCTTCCAGCGCCTTGCGCTGGTCATCGCTCAATGCGCGGGTCATGTCGGTGTCGATGAAGCCCGGCGCGACCACGTTGACCGTGATGCCGCGCGAACCGACTTCGCGCGCCAGCGATTTCGAGAACGCGATGACGCCGGCCTTGGCAGCGGCATAGTTGGTCTGGCCGGGATTGCCGGTCACGCCGACCACGGATGCGATGTTGATGATGCGGCCCTTGCGCGCCTTCATCATCGTGCGCATCACGGCCTTGGAGGTGCGATACACCGAGGTGAGATTGGTGTCGAGGATCGCCTGCCAGTCTTCGTCCTTCATCCGCATCAGCAACTGGTCGCGCGTGATGCCGGCGTTGTTGACGAGGATCGAAAGGCCGCCGTGGTCTTTCACGATCGCCTCGATCAGCGCTTCGATCGCCGCGCCGTCGATGACGTTCAGCACGCGGCCTTGGCCATTGTGCGAGGACAACCGCTGGCCGATCGCCTGCGCGCCGGCTTCCGAGGTCGCGGTGCCGATCACCGTTGCGCCCTGCGCCGCCAACTCGTCCGCGATCGCGGCGCCGATGCCGCGCGAGGCGCCGGTGACCAGCGCGACTTCACCCTGCAATGCGTTCGTCATGTCCGGACCTCCGTGAGCGCTGTCCGCAGTTCCGCGGGCGTGCCCAGCGCGCGCGCATCGACGGATTTGTCGATGCGCTTGCACAGGCCGGCCAGCACCTTGCCGGGGCCGCACTCGAAAATCTTCGTGGCGCCAGTGCGCACCAGCGACTGCACGGTGTCGGTCCATAACACCGGCATGTACAACTGGCGCTCCAGCGCCGCGCGGATGAATTCGATGCCGACGTGCGCCTTGGCGTCGGCGTTCTGCAGTACCGGGATTGACGGTACCTGCCAAGGCAGCTCCGCCATGCGCGACGCGAGCTGCTGGGCCGCCTCGCGCATCAGCGGCGTGTGCGAGGGCACCGAAACCTGCAGCTTGATCACCTTGCGTACGCCCAGTTCGCCCAACCGCTGGATCGCGCGATCGACCGCGCCGGCGTGACCCGCGATCACCAGTTGTCCCGGACTGTTGTAGTTGGCAGGCGCGACGATTTCGTCACCCGAAACTTCCTTGCACACCTGCCGGATCAGGTCGTCCTCGGCGCCCAGCACCGCCGCCATCGAACCCGTGCCCATAGGCACCGCGGCCTGCATCAGGCGGCCGCGCTCCGCGACCAGGGACGCGGCTTCGCGCAACGGCAACGCGCCCGCGCAGACCAGCGCGGAATACTCGCCGAGGCTGTGGCCGGCCATCTGCGCCGGCAGCGGACCGCCCTGCGCAAGCCACACCTTCCACACCGCGACGCTCGCCGCCAGCAAGGTTGGCTGGGTGTTCTCGGTCTTGCCGAGTTCGGCTTCCGGGCCGTTCTGCGCGAGCGCCCACAAGTCGAGCCCCGCGCCTTCCGACGCCTCGTCGAAGACGTTTCGCACTTCCGGGAATTCGGCCCTGAGTTCGGCCAGCATCCCGACCGATTGCGAGCCCTGTCCCGGGAACACGAACGCCAGATTGGCGAGCGGTGAAGATGGATTGTTCGCGTTGTCACTCATGTCGAATCAATACCGCACCATGGCGGATGCCCATGTAAAGCCGCCGCCGAACGCTTCCAGCAACAGGTTCTGGCCGCGCTTGATGCGACCCGAGCGCACCGCGGCATCCAGCGCCAGCGGCACCGAACCCGACGAGGTGTTGGCGTGCTTGTCCACGGTGACGATCACCTGCTCCACCGACATGTCCAGCCGCTTGGCGGTGGCTTCGATGATGCGCAGGTTGGCCTGGTGCGGAATCAGCCAATCGATCTGGTCGGCGTGCATGTTCGCGGCCTGCAGGGTTTCATCGACCAAGGCATCGAGCGTCTTCACCGCGACCTTGAACACCTCGCGCCCGCTCATGCGGATGCGCACGCCGTGGTTCTTCTCGTCCCTGAAGCCGACCGACACGCCGACCGGGTTGTACAGCAAATCCTTGTAGCCGCCGTCGGCGTGCAGGCAGGTCGCGAGGATGCCCGGTTCGTCGGAGGCCTCCAGCACCACCGCGCCGGCGCCGTCGCCGAACAGCACGCAGGTTTCGCGTTCCGACCAGTCCACCATGCGGGTCAGCGTTTCCGCGCCGATCACCAGCGCCTTCTTCACCTGCCCGGTGCGCACGAAATTGTTGGCCACGCCCAGCGCGTACATGAAGCCAGAGCACGCGGCGTTGACGTCGAATGCCATGCAGCCATTCGCGCCCAGCCGGTTCTGGATCAGGCAGGCGGTGGCGGGAAAGATGATGTCGGGCGTGGTGGTGCCCAGCACCACCATGTGGAGTTCGGACGCCTTGACGCCGGCGTCATGCAAAGCCTGCACCGCGGCGCGATAGGCGAGATCACCCGTGGTCTCGCCATCCGCCGCGACGCGGCGCTCGCGGATGCCGGTGCGGGTGCGGATCCATTCGTCGCTGGTTTCGACCACCTTTTCGAGGTCGGCATTGGTGACGATGCGCTCGGGCAACGCGCTGCCGGTGGCCAGGATGCGGGCGTAGGTCAAGATCTGGATCCCCGTTCAAACATTGCGCGCACGAAAAAGCGCGACGGCGCCCGTGAGCGCCGTGCGTGCACTGACGAGATTGCCATCAACGAGCTCAATCCTCGTCGACGATCGCCTGCTTGTCCTCGATCACCTTGCGGCCGCGGTAGTAGCCGTCCTTGGTGATGTGGTGGCGACGGTGGATCTCGCCCGAAGTCGGATCGGTGGCGAGCTGGACCTTGGTCAGCGCGTCGTGCGAACGGCGCATGCCGCGGCGGGACGGGGATTTGCGGCTTTTTGCAACGGCCATGATGGCTCTCCTGAGTGTTTGCTCAATTGCAAAACCGGGCATCCTGCCGCGGTTTGCAAACAAACGGCCGCGGCCAAGCCGCGCCACGTTTGTCGCACGGCGCCGAAGCGCCGGGTGCATCGGCACATCCCTGTGCCGTGGCCGGCGTGACGCCGGCGATATTCAACGATGTTTCTGGCGGTCTTCGAGCAGCCTGCGCAGATCCGCGAACGGACGCGCGGTGGGCTCGTCCCGCTCCGCATCCTGCAAATCCTCACCGGGCGCGTTCCATTCGCCCTGCAAGATCTCGCTGCCGGGCTTCACGGGCACCAGCGGCAAGGCCAACAGCAATTCATCTTCGATCACCTTGCGCGGTGACAGCGCGCCGCCTTCCAGCAGCAGCGGTTCGCAATCGCCCGGCAAGGCGTCGGCATCCTGCTCGTCCGCCAGCAGCCCCAGCCGGGTATCGACCGCGGCCGGGTACACGAATGGTTCGAGCGTGCGCTGGCACTCCAGCGTCAGCCCCGCATTCAACACGACATGCAGTTGCAGCCCGCCCAGTTCGCCCTGTTCGAAATCCAGTCGATAGGCGACTTCGCCGAGATCATCCGCCAGCGCTTCCGTCAATCGCGGCAGTTCCGCGACCGGCAAGACACCTTCGAAAGACCGCCGCCCGGCCACCATGCGTTCGGCGTCCACACTCGCTGGCAGGGACGCGGACATAAGCGGGGAATCCTAGATTCCGCACTGCACAAAGTCAACCGCCAAGCAGCGCGGCGGCTTGGCCCGTATCATGCTTGCTGCATCCAGCGCATCCATCGTACCGGCCCGACTTTTGACTGCCCTGCCCGCCACGTTGTTGGCCATCGTCCTGCCCGCCGCGGTGGCGGTGATCGTCTGTGTGGTCGTGATCGTCCTGCTGGCGCGTCAGGTGCGCCACCAGCGCGCGATGCGTACCTTGTACCTGGAAGCCGACGGGCTGGAACACGACCTCAAGGAATGCCGTTCACGGCTCGCGCGCGCGCACGCCTCGATGTCGATGGGGCCCAACCAGCCGGCCGCGGGCGAAACCGAGGCACGCCAGGCCGTCGATGCCGCGCTGCGCGAATTGCTGGCGCATCGGCTGTGGCTGCGTGACGAAGCGGACAACGCGAACCAGCGCGAGCTGGATGCGGCTGTCACCGCGATCGGCAAGGCGCGAGGCGCCCTGGGTCGTCAGCTCGAGGCGCTGGATTCGGCGCAGCGCGCGCTGGAAACCGCGGTCCGGGAGAAAATCGAGGACCTCGCGCAACGATGAACGGCCGGCGGATCGTGCTGGCGTCGACCTCGCGCTACCGGGCCGAACTGCTGCGCCGGCTGCTGGACGATTTCGAGCAGGTCGCGCCGGATGTCGACGAGCAGCCGCTACCCCATGAAGCGCCCGCTGCCCGCGCCATGCGCTTGGCCGCGGCGAAAGCCAGCGCGGTTTCCGGAAAGCGGCCCGGGGCGGTCGTCATCGGTTCCGATCAGGTCGCTGTCTTGGGCGACACCATCCTGCACAAGCCTGGCAGCATTGAAAGCACACATGAGCAATTGCGCGCAAGCAGCGGAAAAACCGTGGATTTCCATACCTGCCTCTGCGTGATCGACGGCCGCGATAACAGTGCGAAGACCTACGCCGACCTGACCCGCGTCGTGTTCCGGACGCTCACCGACGACGAGATCGAACGCTACGTCGCGCGCGAACGCCCGCTGGACTGCGCCGGTTCGTTCAAATCCGAGGGCGCCGGTATCGCACTGTTCGAACGGATCGAATCGGAAGACCCGACTGCGCTGGTCGGCTTGCCGCTGATCGCACTGGCGCGGCTGCTGCGGGAAGCCGGCCTTCCGGTACCTTGAACCGCTTCGCGCAGCCGCGACATCCGCTGTCTTACACTGGCCACACGTCACGCGCGAACGCAGCATGGACCAGAACGTCCCCACGCCCACCGCCGCAACTGCCGACCCGTTGCTGCGCCAGCGGCTGGATGCCGCGATCGCGCAGGTCAACGAGGTGCTGGTCGGGAAGAACCGCGTGGTGCGCCTGGCGTTTGCGTGCATCCTCGGCGGCGGCCACCTGCTGGTCGAGGACGTGCCGGGCGTCGGCAAGACGACCCTCGCGCACGCGCTGGCGGCGACGCTGGGTCTCTCGTTCCGGCGCATCCAGTTCACGTCCGACCTGCTGCCGACCGACATCGTCGGCGTCAGCATTTTCGATCGCGACGATGGCGCCTTCCGGTTCCAGCGGGGCCCGATCTTCGCGCAACTGCTGCTGGCCGACGAGATCAACCGCGCGACGCCCAAGACCCAGAGCGCATTGCTTGAAGCGATGGCAGAAGGCCAGGTCACGGTGGATGGCGCCAGCCGCGCGCTGCCGCAGCCGTTCTTCGTGGTCGCCACCCAGAATCCGCTGGACATGGCGGGCACCTATCCCCTGCCCGACTCGCAGCTCGACCGCTTCATGCTGCGGATTGCGCTGGACTATCCCGACGCCCAGGCCGAACGCCGCCTGCTGACCGGCGAAGACCGTCCCGGCATGGTGAGCCGGCTGCCGCCGCGCCTGTCCGCCTCCGACATCACCGCGCTGCGGCAGCGCGCACGCACGATAACCGCCAGTCCCGCCCTGATCGATTACGTGCAGGCGCTGGTCACGGCCAGCCGCCGGCACCATGACGTCCGCACCGGACTCTCGCCCCGCGCCGGGCTGGCGCTGCTGGCCGCCGCGCGCGCCTGGGCGCTGCTGGGCGATCGCGACTTCACCCTGCCGGAAGACGTGCAGGCGGTGTTCGTGGCGATCGCCGGTCACCGGCTGATCCCGGCGCGCAATCTCGCCCGCGACGCGCTGGCGCAGATGCTGCTGGACACCGTGGCGGTGGAGTAGCGCGATGGACGCCAGCGCGCGCCACGAACGATTCGGCTTCGCGGTGCGCGCCCTGAACCGGCTGCCGGGGCTCGCCCGCGGGCGCAAACCGGAAACCCTGCCGGTGCGGCTGGACCGGCGCCGCATCTACATCGTGCCCACGCGCGCGGGGCTCGGCTTCGGGCTGGTGCTGATGGTGATGCTGTTCGGCGCGCTGAACTACCAGAACAATGCCGCACTGCTGCTGACCTGCATCCTCGGTGCATCCCTGGCGGGCAGCATGCTGTTGACCTGGCGCGAGTTGCACGACCTCACGCTCACTTCCCTGCACGCGGAACACGGATTCTGCGACACGCGCCTGCCGCTGCAGCTTGCCTTCGCCAACGACGGCCGCACCCGCCCCGGCCTCACCATTGCCGTGGACGAGCTGGAACAACCCTGCCCGCTGCGGCCCGGCGCCGAACGCGCCCGCATCACCATGCCCACCGAACGGCGGGGCTGGGTGGAGGTGCCGCGCATGCGGATTGCCAGCACGCTGCCGTTCGGGCTGTTTCGCGCCTGGAGCTGGATCACCCCCGCGCAACGCGTGCTGGTCTATCCGCGCATCCTTGCCGAAGCGCAGCCGCCGACGCGCAATGACGATCCCAACGAGCGCATCGCCGGCGGCGATGAGTTCGCGGGCCTGCGCGAATACCACGCGGGCGATCCGATCCGCCACGTCGCGTGGAAGGCCAGCGCGCGCCACGAGCACCTGCTGGTACGGGAATTCGACCGTGCCGCGCCGGGCCAGCCGCTGCGGTTCGACTGGCACCTGCTGTCGGGCATCGATCGCGAAACCCGCATCTCGCGCCTGACCGGCTGGGTGTGCGGCGCATATGCGGCCGCGCATCCCTGGACATTGATCCTGGAAGACCGGCGCGCGCTTGGTCCGGCCAGCGACGCCGCGCACTACCACCGCTGCCTGGCAGCGCTGGCGGAGTTGCCGTGAGGCGCCCGGATGCGCCGCCCGGCACCCGCATCGTCGCGTCGACGCTCGCGTCGTTGCCCTTCACCCTGCTGTGCGTGACGGTGTTGTGCGTGCTCGGGGCGCACGCCGCGCATCTGCCCGCGTGGTACACGGCCACGCTGGCGGCGATCCTGGCAGCGCGCTGGTGGCATCGCCGGCACCAGCGGCAACGTGTCGTCGCCTGGCTGCGGATCGTCATGCTGCTGGCGGTGCTGGCGACGGCGATCGCGGTGTACGGCACGATACTCGGCCGGGAACCCGGCGCCGCGATCGTGTGCGGCTTGCTGGTGCTGAAGGTGCTGGAAAGCGAATCAGTGCGCGACGCGCGGATGGCGGTCGGCTTCGCGTGCTTCATCCTGATGAGCGCGCTGCTGTTCGACCAGTCGCTGGCATTCACCATCCTGGTGGGGCTGATGCTGCTGCCCGCGCTGGCGACCCTGCGCGCATTGCAACCGGGACTGCCCGAATCGGGATGGCTGCCTGCGTTCCGGACCGGCACCGTCTTGCTGGCGGCGAGCCTGCCCGCCGCGTTGCTCGGATTCCTGTTGATCCCGCGGCTGGCAACGCCGCTATGGGGCGCGCCCGACCGCGGCGTCGCGCGCACCGGCATCGCCGATCGCATGGCACCGGGCGACCTGCATTCGCTGCTGACCGACAACGCGGTCGCGATGCGGATCGGTTTCGACGGCACGCCGCCGCCCCAAAACCAGCGCTACTTCCGCGGGATGGTGTTGTGGGCATTCGATGGCCGAGCGTGGCTGCCCGGCGCGGCCGCACGACGACCGTGGCAACCCGCACCGTTGGCTGTTCGTGGACCGGTGACGCACTACGACATCACCTTGCTGCCGAGCCACCGGCACTGGTTGTTCGCGCTGGACGTGCCGATCGACGGTCCGGAAGACGCGATCATGGGTGCCGACCACACCCTGTGGTCGACGAAACCCGTCGACCAGACCGTCCGCTATCGCGTCGCGTCGGCCACCGATTACCGGCTGGTGCCGGAAGGATTGGACCCGCGCCTTCGTGCGGCCGCGCTGGAACTTCCCGATGGCTTCGATCCGCGCGCCCGCGGGCTCGCGGCGACCTGGCGCGCCGACGCGGGCGCGGACGACGGTGCGATCATCCGCGATGCGTTGCGCCTGTTCCACGATGGCGGCTTCGTCTACGACCTCGATGCACCGCCTCTGGGGCGGAACAGCATCGATGATTTCCTGTTCGGCACCCGGACCGGTTTCTGCGAACACTACGCCAGCGCCTTCACCTTCCTGATGCGCGCCGCGGGCATTCCCGCACGCGTGGTGATCGGCTACCAGGGCGGCTACTGGAACGATTTCGCGCATTACCTCCTGATCCGCCAGTCCGATGCGCACGCGTGGTCGGAGGTTTGGCTGGCCGGACGCGGCTGGGTGCGCGTGGATCCCACCGCCGCGGTGAGCCGCGTGATCCTCGCCAGCACCGGCGGGGCGGCTGACGACGTGGGCGGCGGCGAAAGCGATCGATGGATGCCGTGGCGCAACCGACTGGACGTGATCAACCGCTGGTGGGGACAGAGCGTGGTCGGCTTCGACGCGCTGTCGCAGGCGCGGCTGTTCCGTTCGTTCGGCGTCGAACACGCCACTGCGCAGATGCTCGGCCTGGCGCTGGCGATGGTGGTGCTGCTGGCGCTCGGCCTCGGCGCGCTGCTCGCGACACTGCGCCCGCGCACCCCGCCGCGCGATGCGCTGGCCGCCGCGCAACTGCGCCTGCAACACCGGCTTGCCCGCGCCGGCATCGTGCGCGGTCGCGCCGAAGGCCCGCGCGATTTCTACCTGCGCACCGCGGCGGCGCTTCCCGAATCCGCGGCGATGCTGCACGCATTGTCAACCGAATACCTCGTGCTGCGTTATGCCTATCCCGAACCGCCGCCTGAACGGATCCGGGACTTCGTGCGGCGGGTCCGTCATTTCCGGCTGCCTCGTGTGGTCAAATAACTTCAGAAGGGTTTCACTCTCGGAGGCTTGTCATGTCACGTCGTGGCCTGTTCCTTTCGGTGGTGGGTGCGCTGGTTCTGGGCGGCTGCGCCACCATTCCCCAGCCCCTGACCGGCAATTTCGCGCCGGTGACGCTGGATGCCGCCCGCAGCGGCAGCGCCGGCGCCGCCGCCGTGCGTTGGGGCGGCGAAATCATCGAAACCCGGCCGCGCGAGCAGCAGACCTGCTTCTTCGTGCTCGCCGAGCCGCTGGATTCGCAGGCACGACCCCGGCGCAGCGAAGAAAGCCTCGGCCGCTTCGTCGCCTGCAAGCAGGGGTTCTATGATCCGGAAGTGTTCGCCAAGGGCCGCGAGATCACCGTCACCGGCACGCTCAATGGCACGGCCCAGCACAAGATCGGCGAGTTCGATTACACCTATCCCCGGGTCGAGGCCAGCAATGTGTATCTGTGGCCGAAGCGCCCCCTGTACATGACGCGTCCCGATCCGTGGGGACCTTGGGGTCCATGCGATCCGTTCTGGTCGGCATGGGGTTGCGGCGGTTGGGGCCCGTGGGGTTACGGCCCCTGGGCGTATCCGCCGCGCGTGATCGTGGTGCCGCGCCCGGTGCCGCCGCCTCCGCCGCCCAAGAAAGGCTGACGGTCCGCTTCACTTCGAGACGCCCGCGCAAGCGGGCGTCTTCGTGATGTCCGCGCCTCAGGACATCCGTTCCGGCATCTTCCGGCCCGCCAGCAAGTGCACGTGCAGGTAGAACACCGTCTGTCCGCCACCCGCATTGCAATTGATCACGCAGCGATAGCCGTCTTCGGCGAAGCCTTCGCGCTTGGCGTAGGCAGACGCCGCCAGCAGCAACTTGCCGAGCAACAGCGCATCGGCGGCGCCGCAATCATTCAAGGTGGGCAGCGATTTGCTTTTGGGGACGAACAATACGTGCACCGGCGCCTGTGGATGGATGTCACGGAACGCGAGCACGCCGTCGTCCTCGTACACGACATCGGCGGGAATCTCGCGGCGGATGATCTTGTCGAAAATCGTATCGCTCACGCGCTGTCTCCTTTCTCGACGCGATGATGCATCAATCGACCGCTAGGCGGCTGCCGAAGGCGTGCGCCAGCGTGCCGCGATCGACGTACTCCAGTTCGCCGCCCAGCGGCACGCCGTGTGCAAGCCGGGTGGCCCGCACGCCGGCCGCGCGCGCGAGTTGCCCCAGCCAGTGCGCGGTGGCCTCGCCTTCGACGGTCGGGTTGGTCGCGATCACCAGTTCGCGCACGTCGCCACTGCCGAGTTTACGCGCCAGCAACTCGCCCCCGAGTTCGTGCGGTCCCATCCCGTCCAGCGGCGAAAGGCGGCCCATCAATACGAAATATCGGCCGCGATAACCCGTGGCTTGTTCGATTGCCAGCAGATCGGCGGGCGTCTCGACTGCACACAGCAACGCGGCATCGCGCGATGCATTCGCGCAAATCGCGCATTCGTCCGACTCGCTGAAGTTGCGGCAGGACTTGCAGTGGCCGATGCGCTGCATCGCCTGCTGCAACGCGCCAGCCAGGCGCACGCCCCCCTCGCGGTCGCGCTCCAGCAGATGAAACGCCATGCGCTGCGCGCTCTTGGCGCCCACGCCGGGCAGGCAGCGCAGGGCCTCGATCAGCTCGGCAAGAAGATTGGATTCGCTGGCCATGCAATCAGAACGGCAGCTTGAACCCCGGCGGCAGGTTCATCCCGGAACTGACGCTGCCGAGTTTCTGCTGGCTGGCTTCGGCGACCTTGTTGACCGCATCGTTCACCGCCGCCGCCACCATGTCCTCGGCCATTTCCGGATCGTCCATGATCAGCTTGCGGTCGATGTGCACGCGGCGCACCTCGTGGCGACCGGTCATCGTGACCTCGACCATGCCGCCGCCGGCGCTGCCGGTGACTTCGAGCTTCGCGATTTCTTCCTGCGCGCGCTTCAGGTTCTCCTGCATCTGCTGCGCCTGCTGCATCAATTGTCCAAGTTGTCCTTTCATGCCTGCCTGCCTGCGGGTCGAATGCTTTCGGGAATGATCTGGGCACCAAACTGGCGCTGCATGTCCTGGACGAATGGATCGTCCGCCAGTGCGCGTTCGGCCGCGGCCTGTTCGTCGGAGCGCGCCTTGGCCGCACGCGTGGCCGGCGTTTCGGCGACTGCTTCGTGCACGATGCGCACGCGCAGCTTGCGCCCGATCGCCTCGCCAAGCTGGTCCTGCAACTGTTTGCAGAGCGCATCGCTGCAGAAAATCATGTGCTCGGGTTTCAGGGCCAGCGTCAGCACGTCGCCCTCGAAGGATTTCGGTACCGCGTGCTGCGCGAGCAATCCGACCGGCCCGCCCAATCTCGCCCGCTGGATCCACGCTTCCCAATCGGCGAGTCCTTCGATGCGCGGTGCCGCGGCTTTTGGCCCGGCGGGATGATCGGGGGCGTCCGCAACGCCGTGGTCATGCCGCACCATGGATGGCGGTGCCGGCGATTTCGAAGCCGCCGCTTCGGAACGCGCGGCCGGGGTGCGTTCACGCGCCGGCGTCGCTCGTGGCGCTTCGCCGGCCGCACTGGATGCACCGCGGAACGCCAGCATCCGGAGCAAGGTCATTTCGAATCCGGAGCGGATATCCGGTGCCAGGGGCAGATCGCGGCGGCCCTGCAACGCAAACTGGTACCACACCTGCACGTCTTCGGGATCGACTTCGCCCGCGAGCGCGTCCAGCACCTCGCGCTCGGCTTCGTCGCCCGCGAAATCCGGCACCAGTTGCCGCAACTGGATGCGGTGCAGCGCGGTCGCGAGTTGTTCCAGCACCACCGCGAAATCGGGCGACAATCCGGCGACACGATCCGCCTCGTCCATCAGCGCCTTGCCGTCGCCGTCGGTCAGCGCGCGCAACAATGCGCCCACGTCGTTGTCGGCGATCGTGCCCAGCATCGCGCGCACGTCGTCCACCCGCAGCGCGCCCCCGCCGTGCGCGATGGCCTGGTCGAGCAACGACAAGCCGTCGCGCAGCGAACCATCCGCGCCGCGCGCGAGCGCCTCGATCGCGCCGTCGTCGAAGCCGACGCTTTCCTGCCCCAGGATCATCCGCATCTGCCCGGCGATCTGCTCCGGCAACAAGCGCTTCAACCCGAACTTCAGGCAGCGCGACAGCACCGTCACCGGCAGTTTCTGCGGATCGGTGGTGGCGAGCAGGAACTTCACGTGTTCGGGCGGTTCTTCCAGCGTCTTCAACAAGGCGTTGAAGGCGCTCTTCGAGAGCATGTGCACCTCGTCCACGAGGTACACTTTGTAGCGGCCCTGCGCCGGCGCGTACTGCGCGTTCTCGATCACCTCGCGCACGTCATCCACGCCGGTGTTGCTGGCGGCGTCGATTTCGATCAGGTCCACGAACCGACCGGCATCGACCGCCTTGCAGATCGCGCATTCGCCGCACGGATGCGCCGACATGCCGCGCTCGCAGTTCAGCGATTTGGCGAAGATGCGCGCGATGGTGGTCTTGCCGACGCCGCGCGTGCCGGTGAAAAGATATGCGTGGTGCACGCGCCCGGAATCCAGCGCGTGGGTCAGCGCCTTGACGACGTGTTCCTGCCCGACCAGTTCATCGAACTGCTTCGGACGCCATTTGCGGGCGAGAACCTGATAGCTCATGGGCGCGATCTGTGGGCGACCACCCATTGTGCCAAGTAAGCGCGACGAGACCAAGGCCGCAAAATGGCGGCGGCCCCGCCAGCGGATCTCCGGCGCACGAGTCAACCGATACCGTTGCTTCCTTCCGGATCTGGCGGGGTTTTCGATCTATCGTCGCGGAGGCGCCAACGGGGCCACCATGAACTTCAGAACTGGCGGAGAGGAAGGGATTCGAACCCTTGAAGCGGGGTTTAGCCGCTTACACACTTTCCAGGCGTGCTCCTTCGACCGCTCGGACACCTCTCCGAAAAAGTGAACGGGGCAGGATACCCGCGTCGCCGCCGTCGGGCAATCATTTCGGTGCGGAATCCGGGTGCAACCACTCCGACGTACCCTCGACGTAGTGTTCGCGCTTCCAGATCGGCACGCGCGCCTTGACTTGGTCGATCACGTAACGGCACGCCTCGAACGCCGCCGCACGATGACCCGCCGACACGCCGGCCCAGACCGCGACATCGCCCAGCGCGAGATCGCCCACGCGGTGGACGCATGAAATGCGCTCGACGTCGAACCGCCCGCGCGCCTCTTCGACGATTCGCCGTCCCTCGGCTTCGGCCAGTTCGATGTAGGCCTGGTACGAAAGTCCGTTCACCGCACGGCCTTCGTTGTAGTTGCGCACGCGGCCTTCGAAACACACGATCGCGCCCGCGCCATCCGCTTCCAGTCCGTGCTGCAGGCGAACGACATCGATGGGTGCCTCGCTGATCGCGAACATCCTCAACCCCCGCTCACCGGCGGCAGGAACACCACTTCATCATTGTCGGCGAGTCGATGGTTCCAGTTCGTGAAGGCGCCATTGACCGCGACGCGCAACCGTTCTGGCGCAAAGGTGAATCCATGCCGCGCGGCCAGCTCGGCATACAGGGTGCTTACGTCGCGCGCGTCGCTGGCGACCTGCTCCTCGGCGCGACCTGCGGCATCGCACAGGGACGCAAAATACAGCAGCCGATAGTTCATCGTGCCCCCGCCTGCTTGCGCGGCGCGGCTTTCCCGGCCTTCACGTCGCGCTTGCCGCCGGATTTCTCCAGCAGCCGTACACGCTCGATCACGATTTCGTGCGACAGCGCCTTGCACATGTCATAGACAGTCAGCGCCGCGACGCTCGCACCCATCAGCGCTTCCATCTCGACGCCGGTCTTGTGCGTGATCGCTACTTCGCAACGGATCGCGAGTTCGGTGTCCGACACGAAATCCGCTTCGACCCGGCAGCGTTCGATTGCCAGCGGGTGGCAGAACGGGATCAGTTCGTGCGTGCGCTTGGCCGCCATGGTGCCCGCCACGATCGCGGTGTCGATCACCGGGCCTTTCTTGCTGCGCATGCGTCCGTCGCGCAGAACATCCGCAACGTCTTTCGGAAAGCGCACGACCGCTTCGGCCAAGGCAGTCCGTGCCGTCAAGGCTTTCGCTCCGACGTCGACCATGCGCGGTCGATTGCCCGCGTCAACATGGGTCAATGCTGATGATTTGCGCATTCTGGATCGCCATGCAACCAATCTGAAATTTCGTCATTCCGGGGCTGTCCGCACTGTGTGCGGACAAAACCCGGAATCCATGTTGCTCTCCGCAATGAGAAATAATGGATTCCGGGATTCCGGGATTCCGGGTTGCCGGGTCGTGAGGCCGGCGCAGCCCCCGGAATGACCAAGAATGTGGAGTCTCGCACGCGCCTCACCCCCCGATCGCGAACATCTCGACGTGCTCCAGCACGCCGGCGGCACGCAGTTCCGCGCGGCGCTCGCTGTAGCGGTCGCCACGGTGGCTCCAGATGCCGGCGATGGTCGCACGCAGCGCCGCATCCGATTCGCCCGCGCGCAGCAACGCGCGCAGATCGTGGCCGGCACGGGCGAACAGGCACGTGTACAGCTTGCCATCGGCCGACAGCCGAGCGCGCGTGCAGCCGCCGCAGAACGGCTCGGTCACCGAATTGATGAAGCCCACCTCGCCCGCGCCATCGCGGAATCGCCAGCGCCGCGACGTGGAAGCGACATTGTGCGGCAGCGGCTCCAGCGGCCAACGCGCATCGATGCGCTGAGCCAATTCCCTGCCCGGCACCACCCGATCGCCATGCCAGCCGTTGACCGTCCCGACGTCCATGTATTCGATGAAGCGCAGCACGTGTCCGGTGCCGCGAAAACGCTCGACCAGGTTCAATATGCCCTCATCGTTGATGCCGCGCATCACCACGCAATTGATCTTCAGCGGCGCGAACCCCGCCGCTTCCGCCACGGCGATCGCGGCTTCGACCTGGGCGAGTTCACCACGTCCGCCCGACATCCGACGAAAGGTCTCGGCATCGATGCTATCCATGCTGAGGGTCAACCGCCGCAGGCCCGCATCGCGCAAGGCGCCGGCGTAACGCGGCAGCAATGCGCCGTTGGTGGTGAGCGCCAGATCGTCCACGCCATCGATCTCCGCGAGGCGTGCGATCAGCGTCGGAAGATCGCGCCGCAGCAGCGGCTCGCCGCCGGTCAGGCGCAACTTGCGCACGCCCAGCGACACGAACACGCGCGCGATGCGTTCGACCTCGCCGAAGTCCAGCCGCTCGCGGGCGCGCAGGAACGCATGGTCGGAGGGATACGCTTCTTCCGGCATGCAGTACGGGCAGCGGAAGTTGCAGCGATCGATCACCGAAATCCGCAGGTCCGCCAACGCGCGCCCCAGCGCATCGGGCGGCGCGGCGGCCGTCTGCAAGGCGAGCGGCGCTTCCGGTTTCATCAGCCCGCGTCCGCACGCACCGGATGCGGCGCATGCAAGGGATAACGGCCGTCGGGCTCAGCGACCTTGAAGCCGCGTTCGCGCAACGCCTGCGCGTCGGCCTCGCTGCCGTAGTGGTACAGCAGCAGTTGTACGCGCAAATCTTCGGGATATTCGCGTTCGATGTCGTCAATGCCGGTGTGCGAGGGATTGCCCATCAGCGCGCAGTCGTGCGCGACCAGCGTGTGCGTGTCGGCGAGCGGCGCCAGCACCTCCGGAATAGGCCGCGTATCGCCGGTCCACGCGAAACACCCCCTCAGCGCGATCCCGTACGAAGTACCCGGCACGTGATGCCGCGTCGCGAACACGTCGAACCACCAGCCATCCAGCCAGAAGCCGCGCGAAAACGGAATCAGGCGAAAGCCTTCCCAGAAGTTCGCCCCGCCTTCCGCGATCGCACTCGGATAATCCGCGACCCGCGCCTGCAGCACCGGCAGCAGGTTCGCATGCACGAACATCCGGGTCTTGCCGCGCCGCGCGGGCTCGAACCACGACGCGTGGAACAGCCGCTCCAGACCCGCCACGTGGTCCATGTGGCCGTGGGTGATGAACACCGCGGGCGGCAGCGTCTCGTAGCAGCGCAGGAAATGTTCCAGCGTGCCGGGGCCGCAGTCGATCAGCAGCGTCGGCTTGCCGTCGCGCTCCAGCACGGCCGCGGACGAGCCGAGTTGCATCGCGTTCGCCGCGCCCGCGCCCAGCACGTGCAGCGACCACACGGCGGCCTCGTGATGATCGCGTCCTGCGGCATCTGCCTGAATCATTTGCCTGGCCATGCAGCGCTTCCGAGAACCCGCTCGTAACCGCGCATCAGGGGCGTCCAGATTTCGCGATCCAACGCGGCCTCGTCATGATCGCACGCGCCGACCTTCAGCAGCGAGCGCTTGAGCCGGGCGAGGTTCGCCAGCTTCCAGGCCGTGCCGGTCGCGCGAATCTCGCCGCGATCGAAATCGATCAGCCAAAGCCGGTCGCGGCCCACCATGATGTTGTGGGCGTTCAGGTCCGCGTGATCCACGCCTTCGGCATGGAACTTCGCGACCAGTCCTCCGACCCGCCCGGCCAGCACGGCATCGAGTCGCCGCTCGCGCACGATGTCCGTCAGCGTCGACGCGTCTTCGATGGCGCGCGTGATCAGGTCCGCGGTGTAATACGGTCCGCGCCGCAGGTAGCGTGCCGCGATCGGCACCGGCACCGGCAGACCGCGCCGGTTCAACGTGACGAGCACGTCGAATTCGGCGAACCCGCGGCTGCGCGCGCGCCCGTTCCACAGATACCGATCGCCCAGCAGCGGCGCCATCCAGCCGCCGCGGTGATAGTGGCGCAGCACGCAGGCGCCCACCGGCGTGTCCAGAAACGCCACGCCCCCGCGTCCGCCGCCCACGTGGCGGACGGCTTCGCGCGCCTTCCACCACGCGGGGTCGAACCACTGCACCGTCGGCGCTTCCGGGAGGTTCGCATCGAACACCATCGCACCCGTCCCGGATGCGACAATGCGCGGGTCGAGCACGCGGTGTTCGGTGTCTGACTGCGTCGAGTTCTCCACATTCCAAGTCTAGCAAGCCCGATGCTCCAGCCCCTGCCATCGCTGTGCCTGTTGCGGACCTCTGCGCTGGGCGACGTCACCCACGTCGTGCCGCTGGTGCGGACGCTGCAAACCTCGTGGCCGGCCACGAGGCTGACCTGGATCATCGGCAAGCTCGAGCGCAAGCTGGTCGGCGACATCGCCGGCGTCGAATTCGTGACCTTCGACAAGGCGGCCGGCATCGCGGGTTACCGCGCCGTGCGCCGCGAACTGGCGGAGCGCCGCTTCGACGCGCTGCTGCACATGCAGGTCGCGTTGCGCGCGAATCTTCTCAGCCTTGCCGTCCACGCCGAGCGCCGGATTGGTTATGACCACGCGCGCGCCAAGGACCTGCACGGCTTGTTCGTGCGCGAGCGCATCGCCGCGCGCACCCGCGAACACGTGCTGGACGCGATCGGCAGTTTCGCCGAGCCGCTGGGGCTCAAGCAGATCCAGGTTCGCTGGGACATCCCGATTCCGGACGAGGCGCGTGCGTGGGCCGCCGAACAATGGCCCGACGACGGACAACCGACGCTGGTGATCAGCGCGGCGTCCAGCCACGCGCTGCGCAACTGGCCGGCCGAGCGCTACGCCGCGGTCGCCGATCACGCGGCACAAGCCTTGCGGACCCGGGTGGTGTTGACCGGCGGCCCTTCCGTCGCCGAACGCACATTGGGGGATGCGATCGCGGCGCAGATGAAAACCAGGC
>JBQCCP010000161.1:0-25212 GCA_051962095.1 Rhodanobacteraceae bacterium | reverse complement strand
TACGCCTTGAACTCGCCGCCAAACCGCTCCGCGCCCACCTTCGTCAGCGCCGCCGTCAACGTCGTCTTGCCGTGGTCCACGTGACCAATCGTCCCCACGTTCACGTGCGGCTTCTTGCGCTCGAATTTCTCTTTGGACATGACTCAATCCTCGACAGGAACTTTGCGTTGATCTGACAGCGGCGAACCGCGGGTGGTGCTCACAACAGGAATCGAACCTGTGACCTCTTCCTTACCAAGGAAGTGCTCTACCGACTGAGCTATGTGAGCAAGGCTGATGCTGTGCGTGAAACTCATTCAATGGAGCGGGAGACGGGAATCGAACCCGCACCATCAGCTTGGAAGGCTGAGGTTCTACCATTGAACTACTCCCGCATCGGCGGTGTTCTCTGGCGGAGCCTTGGCTCCGTTGCATGGAACTGGTGGAGGGAGGTGGATTCGAACCACCGAAGGCGTAAGCCAGCAGATTTACAGTCTGCCCCCGTTGGCCGCTTGGGTATCCCTCCAAATTTTGTTGCTGCAATTTCCTGTGTTGTGTGGCGGGAGGTGGATGACTCGCCCCATCCATGGGGCTCGCCCTTCGGGCCGCGCCGCTTGCGCGTCGCGTTCAAGTTCGCTCCCGGCGAACTTAGTCGAACCACCGAAGGCGTAAGCCAGCAGATTTACAGTCTGCCCCCGTTGGCCGCTTGGGTATCCCTCCGACAAGTTGGGTATCGGTTTTCCTGCCGACACCAAGAACCCGGCGATGTTCGATGACACCCGGGTCTCGACAGTTTGGATCACAAAGACTGCGTATTTTTGCGGCTCGCGGCGCCCAAGTCAACCGCTCGCACCCCAGCCGCGATCCATTTGATCCAGATCCATGGACCCATTCTCGCCCACCTGTCCTGTGCGGCCGGCTGGTTCCTGCCTAGCAGGATCGAACCGGTCCCGCCACCTGCAAGTTTCCGTTCTGTCACAATGGTTACGGGACGCGCATCACATATCAGGAATTGTTACGCATGTGCCGTATGGCACGGGTCTTGCAGTCTGCCTGACCCGAGCCCGGGGTGGGACCGGGATCACAACTTTTCTTGACACCCAACTTGGGGGAGAACAACAAATGAATCTGAAGCCTGCCCTGCTGGCCGCCGCCATCGTGGCTGTCAGCTCCGCGACCCTGCTTGCTCCGGCCGCCCACGCGGTCACGAGCCCGGCCGGTACCATCAACTTCAATGGCCGCGTGGTCGCCAATTCCTGCGTCATCACGGTCACCGGCGGTACCGCTTCGGCGGCTGGCGGCGCCGCGACCGGGCTGGTCACGTTGCCGACGGTGTACACCACGGATTTTGGTGGGGTCGGCACTTTCACCGGCACCACGCCGTTCAGCATCTCGCTGACCGGTTGCGACACCAGCTTCACCAGTGCGCAGACGCTCTGGAATGCCGGCGGCAATCTCAGTGCTTCCGGCGGCCGCCTGAAGAACACCAGCGGCTCCAACGTGGACGTGCAGTTGCTGAACGGCAGCAACGCCGCGATGGACCTGAGCCAGGGCACCGCCACCGCGCAGGGCTCCCAGACTGTTTCATTCAGCTCCGGCGCAGCCACGCTGAACTACTCGGCGCGGTATTACGCCACGGCGGCCGCCACCACGGCCGGCGCGGTCAATACCAGCGTCCAGTTCACGATGATCTATCAGTAATCGGCAAGCCATGTTCCGCCGCGGCCCGTACGCCGCGGCGGAACAGCGATTGAAACGTTCGCGCCGCTCGCCGTCTCCGGAGCATCGTCCATGAAGCATTTCATTGCCACCGCCTGCGCGGTGCTGGTCGCCCTGTGCCTGTACGCCACCGATGCCGAGGCCGCCGTCGTGATCGGCGGCACGCGCGTGGTGTTTCCGGCGAGCCAGGGCGAAGTCACGGTCCGGCTGTCGAATACCAGCAATCATCCGGCGCTGGTCGAGGCCTGGATCGACGATGGCGACGTTCGCTCGACCCCCGAAACCTCGAACACGCCGTTTCTGATCACGCCGCCGCTGTTCCGGATGGAGGCGACCAAGGACCAGAGCCTGCGGACCCTCTACGTCCAGGGCGCGAAGCCCCTGCCGACGGACCGCGAATCGCTGTTCTGGCTGAACGTGCTGGAAATCCCGCCAAAGCCGACCGGCGAGGCGGCAGACAGGAACACCCTGCAGTTCGCGATCCGCTCGCGGCTGAAGCTTTTCTATCGTCCGGCCAATCTGCCGGGCGATCCACTGAAGGCGCCCGAACAGCTCAGCTTCAAGGCGGCGTCCGCCGGCGAAGACGCGGCGCTGGAGGTGCACAACCCCACGCCGTACTACATCACGATCAGCAAGCTCTCGTTCGGGAACGGCGGCAAGCCGATCGCGGGGGCCGAGGGCATGGTCGCGCCTTTCGGTGACCTGCGCCTGCCGCTCAAGAACGAGACACGCGCACCGGCCGCCGGCACGCCGATCGTGTTCACGACCATCAACGACTACGGCGCGGGCGACGCGCACAAGGGCAGCGTCTCGCAATGAAGCGCAGGCGCGCCAGCGGCACGTCCGCTCCGGCGCTGAAGTTCGCCGCGCTGGCTGTTGCCTGTGGCGCGGCGCTGGCGGCATCCGGCTGGAGTCCACGCGCGCAGGCCGGGAGCGGCCCGTCCGCCGACGCCAGCGGTTTCGCCGAATTCGACCGCAGCATGCTGGCCGGCGGTGGCAAGGATGCCGCGGACATCGCGCGCTTCGAACACGGCAACCCGGTGCTCCCGGGCGTCTACAACCTCGACGTGTACGTAAACCGCAACTGGGTCGGCCGGCTGGACGTGCGTTTCGCGACGCCTTCGCCCGACGCCAGCGCGCTGCCCTGCGTTGATGCGAAACTCCTGGACCGGATGGGCCTTGCGCCCGCGAACCCGGCTGCCGGCGTCGCCGCCGCGCTGCAATCGCCCCACGCCTGCATGCAGTTGTCCGACCTGATCGCGGGCGCGACATTCACGTTCGACCTGCCGAACCTGCGGCTGGACGCCAGCGTGCCACAGGCATACATGGGCCAGATGCCGCGCGGATACGTGAATCCCGCGTCGTGGGACGCGGGCGTGCCGGCGTTCCTGCTGAACTACAACTTCAACAGCTATCACGCCACCAGTGGGGGCCAGGGCCAGACCAGCACCTATCTCGGTTTGCGCGCGGGCCTGAACATCGGCCTGTGGCAACTGCGCCAGGACAGTACCGTCAACTGGAATTCGGGCGCCGCCGGGCAGCCTGGGCAGCGGCACTGGCACAACATCGATGCCTACGCCCAGCGCGCGTTGCCCTCGCTGCGTGCGAAGGTCACCTTGGGCGACAGCTTCACCGACGGCGCCGTCTTCGACAGTTTCGGCCTGCGCGGCGTGCAGCTCGCGACGGATGACCAGATGCTGCCGCAATCGCTGCGCGGCTACGCGCCGGTGGTGCGCGGCGTCGCCGACACCAATGCCAAGGTCACGATCCGCCAGAACGGCGTGCAGCTTTACGAAACCACGGTCGCGCCCGGGCCGTTCGTGATCCGCGACCTGTACCCGACCGGATACGGCGGCGACCTGGTGGTGACGGTCACCGAAGCCGACGGCCGCCAGCACAGCTTTTCCGTACCGTATGCGTCGGTCGCGCAACTGCTGCGCGCCGGCATCACGCGTTTCGACGTGGCGGCGGGCCAGCTTCGCTCCGATTTCATCAAGGACCAGCCGGGCGTGATCCAGGCTGCCGTGCAGCACGGTTTCGACAACGTGTTCACCGGCTACGCCGGCGCCCAGGGTTCGGAAGGTTATGCCGCGGCGCTGATCGGCGGCGCGTTCAACACCCGCTTCGGTGCGCTGGCGCTGGACGTCACGCAGGCGCACGCCAGCATCCCGCGCTACGGCACGCACGACGGCCAGAGTTTCCGGATCACCTACAGCAAGATCCTTCCTGATACCGACACCTCGCTGACGGTCGCGGCGTACCGCTACTCCACCAGCGGCTTCCTGAGCCTGCTGGATGCCGAATCCGCGCGCGACTATGCGCGCCGCGGACTGGATGCGTTGCAATACCTGCCCTCGACCACGCCGACGGTCGACGGCGTCCCGATCGAGAGCCTGTTGACTCCCGCGCAACGCGCGGCGCTCGCGGGCAGCGTGTACAACACCGACAACGCCTTCACCGCGCACGGCCTGCTGCAGCAGCGCAACCGCTTCACCCTGACCATGAACCAGCGCCTCGGCCAGAGCGGTTCGCTCTATGCGAATGCATCGGTCAACGATTACTGGAACCGCAACGGCCGCGACACGCAATTCCAGGTCGGTTACAACAACCACATCAGCCGGTTGTCGTGGGGCATTTCGGCCACCCGTTCGCGGCTCATTTTCGGCGGCTACGACAACCAGTTCTTCCTGAATGCGAGCCTGCCGCTGGGCGTCAGCCAGCACGCGCCGAATGTTTCGGTCAACCTGAGCCACAGCGACGCACTGGGCAGCCAGGAACAAGCCATGCTCAATGGTTCGCTGGGACAATGGAACCAGTTCACCTATGGCGCCACGGCGTCGCACAGCGATGCTGGCGGCGGCACGGCCGTCAGCGTGAATGCCGGTTACCGCAGCCCGTACGCGGTGTTCAACGCCAGCGTCGGCAAGGGCAACGGCTATTCGCAGGAATCGGTGAGTGCGAGCGGCGCGATCGTCGCGCACCAGGGCGGCGTCACCTTCGGCCAGCCGATCGGCGACACGGTCGCGCTGGTGCACGTGCCGGGCGCCGACGGCGCGCATGTCACCAACGCGCCCGGTGTGCGCGTGGACCGCTTCGGCTACGCGCTGGTGCCGTACCTCACGCCTTACCAGCTCGACACCATCCAGATCGATCCGCAGGGCCTGCCGCTGAACGTGCAGCTCGACGCCACCAGCGCGCAGGTCGCGCCGTACGCGGGCGCGGTGGTGATGGTGGACTTCAAAAGCAAGTCGGGGCGTGCGCTGATCGTGCGCATCCAGATGGCCGACGGCAAACCGGCGCCGTTCGGCGCGCAGGTGTTCAACGTGAAGGGCGAACCGCTGGGCGTGGTGGGCCAGGCCGGGCTGGCACTGCTGCGTGGTATCGATGATAACGGGCGCTTGAGTGTGCAATGGCAGGATCCGGAGGGCGCGGCGCAGGCGTGCGGATTCTCCTATTCGCTGCCCAAGGCCGGCCACCAGCCGTCGACGTACCAGCACATTCAAGCGACCTGCATCACCAAGAATGCGATGCCGCGTCTCACCGCGGAGAAGGGAACATGATTGCCACGACAGCCGTGTCCAGAGCGGGAAACCGGATCACCCTCGCACGGCTTGCATTGCTGCTGTTGGGCCTGGTGCTGCTGGCCGTGGCGGGGCGCGCTCGCGCTGACTGCGGGGCTTACTTCAGTCAACCCGGCTCCATCAATTTTGCGCCACCGGCGACCATCACGCTGCCGGATAGCCTTCAGGTCGGCACCGTCTTGTGGACTTCACAACCGGTAGGACCCACGAATCCCCCTACGCTGATTTGCGTCGGCACCACCAACAGCGGCATACAAAACAGCGTTGGCAGCCAGCCCAGTGCCGGCGATGACACGTTGTTTCCGATCGGCAATACCGGACTGTCTTATAGGCTGTTCTACCCGGATGTTTCCAATCCCCTGCATGCTTATCCGAACCAAGCGATAAACACCGGTTCCATGGATACTGCAGTCACGCTGCAGCTGGTTGCTACCGGCCCGGTCGCCCCGGGCAGCACCTTGCCGGGCGGACAACTCGCGCAATGGATTGTCCAACTCTGCAACTTCCACAATAACGCCTGCCGCGGCAATCAGCTTACCTCCAGCCCCGTCCTTGCCTTCAGCACTTCCGGCATCACATTCGTCCCGCCCGCCTGCTCGATCATTACCGACCCTACCGTGGTGACATTGCCCACGGTGTATGCCTCGGCTTTCACCAGCACGGGTTCCACCACCGGACTAACTCCTTTCAACGTGCAGTTGAACTGCCCGTCCAGCGCCGCGGGCGCCAGTCTCGCGATCACCCTCGCCACGAGCAGCCCGGTCGCGGGCGCCACCGGCGTGATCGCGAACACCGCCGGCGGCGGTTACGCGCAGAACGTGGGCGTGCAGGTGCTCGACAGCAACGGCAACCCGATTCCCTTCGGCACGGCGATTTCCGCCGGAACAGTGACCGCGGGCAACATCAACGTGCCACTCAATGCGCGCTACTACCAGACGGGCGCTTCGGTGACGGCCGGCCAAGTGAACGCCACCGCCACCTACACGATCACCTATCAATAGGATTCAGGTTCCACCTTCGGGCACCAGCGTCGCCAGCGGCTGACCCGATGCATCCCGCAACACCAGTTTCCCGCCGTCACTCCGCACTCGCGCGGCATGTTGCAAGGCGTCGAAGATGCCGCGCTCCACCTGCATCGCGCCGGCGGGTTCGAGACACGCCATCTTGGTGGACATCGTTTGGCCGAAGTGGATGCCGCCATCCGCGGACGTTTCCCACGACGCACCATAGGCATTGCAACCGGCCTTGCCCGACGCACGTCCGTCACCAAGACGCAGCGTGGCGATCATGCCGTCCGGCACCGCCATGCCTTCAACCTCGATGAAGCGCCAGTCGGTGCCGCGAAGTTCGCCCACGCTCGCGGAGGTTGGCGCAGCGGCATCCGCCGGATTCCGCTGTGCCTGCGCTGCGCAGCCCGAAACGCTCAACGCTGCCAACAGCACGAATGCGACCTGCCGCATCATGAAAACTCCCGGTGACGATCAGCCCACCTTACGCATCGGATGCTGAATCAGGGTTGGCCGGCACGCTCGACCAGCTTGCCGTCGACGACGTCGATTCGCCTCTCGAACGCGGGGTTCCTGACTTCGTAGCCGGGCAATTTCAGCGAGCTGCCCGTGCCGATGCCGGTGACGGTGAAGCCGGCGAGGTCCAGCGGTTTTCCGGTGGTCACGCGGTCTTTCAGGAAAGCTCCCAGCGCTTCGCGGCCACCGGCGTGTTCGACTTCGCGCAATTTCTGCGGCGTCACGATCCAGGCATGGCCGTCCGGATGCCAGCTCAGGAAACGCGCCTCACCGTTCGCCTCCACCAGCAGCGCACTGTCCTGGTCCACGCCCAATCCCGTGACGGCCGACGTGTGGTGGTCTTTCGCCAGCCTCGCGACGAACGCCAGCAAACGCCCAAGGCGGTCGCGCTCCACGAAATGCGTGTCGGTGATGGTGCCGTGCAACGGCGGCACCGTGACGAAGCGATCGACCAGCGTCACCGCCGGCCCCGCCGGATCGCGCAAGGCTTCGGGCGACACGATGCTGCCGCCGTCCATCGCGCCGTAACCCCATTCGCCGAGGATCGCGAGTCCTGCGCTGGTGCCGCCGAGCGGCTTGCCGGCGCGCAGGTGTGCGTTCAACAGATCGTTGAGCGGCGTGCCTTTCCAGAAGCGCACGTAGTTGGCCTGGTCGCCGCCCGCGATGAAAATGCCGTCGGCGTGTTTCACCATCGCCAGCACGCGTGGATCGCTGGCCGGTGCGCGCGCATGGAAGATCAGCGTCTGCACCGAAGCGACGCCGCCGATGTCGCGGTAGATCCAGTTCTGCAATTCGTCGTCGCCCGACGCGCGCAGGATCACGATGTGGCCGTGTCCGGCTTGCTCGGCGAACCACTTGAAAGCCTCGTCGATTTCGCGGCCGCCGCCCATCAACAGCAGGCCGCCGGATGGCTCATCAGGTGTCTTCGCCGCAATGTCGCCGATCGCGAAGTATTCGTAACCGGCGTGCTTTTCTCCGGCCGGAGCCGTGGCGGCGAACGACGCGCAGGCCCACACCAGCAAACAGGCTGCGAGCGCGCAGGCGAACGAACGATTCCAGCGGATGGCAGACACTTGATCCCTCCCAGGCAGGCGCGACGCACGCGCGCCGTTCTTCAACGGGACGAAACGCGTCGCGCATTCCCCCATCCGCGGGACTCGACAACCCGCGCGGCGCCCCGCATGATCGGCCGATGGGAGAACCGGTGGATGCGTGGTTCGTGCGCGAGGTGCTGGCGCACGAACAAGCCTTGATGCGTTTCCTGCACCGCAACTGGCGCGACCACGACGAGGTCGGCGACTTGCGGCAGGAAATCTACGTGCGCGTTTACGAGGCCGCGATGCGGCAGCCGCCGGATTCGCCGAAGTCGTTCCTGTTCGCCACCGCCCGCAACCTGCTCGCCGACCGGGTGCGCCGCCAGCGCATCGTTTCGATCACGGCAGTGGGTGATCTGGAGCAGTTGAACGTCTTGCAGGATGAACTGGAACCTTTCCGCTGGCTGGGCGGGCGGGAAGCGCTGACCCGCCTGGCGCGCGCGCTGGACCGCCTGCCGGACCGTTGCCGCGAGGTGGTTTGGCTGCGCCGGATCGAGGATCTGCCGCAGAAGGAGATCGCGCGGCGGCTGGGCATCAGCGAGAAGACGGTCGAGAAGCACATCGCCAAGGGTTCGCGCCTGATGGCGGACTACTTCCACGGCGCACCGGCCGTGGCCAGCGAGCATGAGGAAACGCAAGGCGCGTACGCACGGATCGGCACACCGACATGACGGACGACCATCGCGAAATCGAACGGACCGCTTCGATCTGGCTGGCACGCCGCGACGCCGGCGGCTGGTCCGGCCGGCAGCAGGCCGCGCTGGACGCGTGGCTGGCCGAATCGGTGGCGCATCGCGTGGCGTTCCTTCGCCTCGAAGCGGCATGGGCGGAAACCGCACGCCTGAGGGCGTTCGCCACCAGCGGCACCGGCGACAGCATTCCCGCGCGCGGCGAGTGGGCACACTCGCCCTATTTCGCAACGCAGGTCGGCGGCCATCCGCCTGCGCGCGTCCGCACCGCGCGCAAGCACGCGCGGCGCCGCTGGCCGCTGTTCGCGAGCCTCGCCGCCAGCCTGCTCGCGTTCGCGGTGGTCGTGGGCGCGTATGCGTGGCGCGACTACACCCACGTCGAAACCGGCGCATGGCGCACCGCGCTGGGCGCACAGCAGGTGGTGCGACTGCCGGACGGGTCCACCGCCACACTGGGCAGCGAAACCGGGTTGCGCATGACGTTCTCGCGCGCCCGGCGCGATCTCGACCTTGCCAGCGGCGAAGCGTTTTTCGACGTGGCGCACGACGCCGCACGGCCGTTCGTGGTGCGCGTCGAGGGCTACGACGTCACGGCCGTGGGCACGCGTTTCGACGTGCGCCGCGGGCACGACCGGAAACTGCGGGTGGTGGTGACCCGCGGACTGGTGCGGCTGCAACCGGTGGACGCGCCGGGCAAAGCCGCCACCATGCTGCCGGCCGGCAGCATTGCAATGGTGGATGGCGGCGACGTGCTCGTGCAGCGCGTGGCGCTGGATGAAGCGCGCGAGCGACTGAGCTGGCGTGACGGCTACGCGGTGTTCCACAGCACGCCGCTCGCGGAGGCTGTGGAAGAATTCAACCGCTACAACGCCCGCAAGATCGTGATCGCCGATCCGTCGCTGGACGCATTGCGCGTTGGCGGCAATTTCCGCCTTGACAACAGCGCGGCCTTCGTCCGCCTGATGCAGGAAGTCTTTCCCGTGCAGGCGGACCGACGCGACGATTGCATCGTGCTGTCGCGGCGCGGTTCGGGGAAAGCCGCGCACTGAGCGCCGCCCGCCAGCGGGGGATCGGCCGCACTGGTTCGTCTTGATGGGGGAAGGCGCCGCACCGGCGGCGCCATCCGGGAGGGGATATGTTCAAGTTGTTTGCACGCGGTTTCCTGATGCTCGCCTGCGCACTGCCGGCGTGGGCCCTGGCCCAGCAGCAGACCGCCGAGATAGACATTCCGGCCGGCAACCTGGTGACCGCGCTGGATGCGCTGGCGCGCCAGACGGGCGTGCAGTTCGTCTACAGCGCCGACCAGTTGGCGGGACTCACGACCCGCGGCGCCCACGGCAATCTTTCGGCGCAACAGGCGCTGACCGATTTGCTGGCGGGCACCGGCTACCACGCACGCCACGATGATTCCGGCGCAGTGGTGATCGTGAAGGATGCGCCCAGGCCATCGGCGCCGCCCGCGAGCGGCCCCGCGCAAGGCGCCGCCCCGCCGCCCAAGACACTGCAGGAAGTGGTGGTGACGGGCTCGCGCATTCCGCGTACCCAGATCGAAGGGCCCGCGCCGGTCGTCGCCATCACCGCGCAGGACATCGAGCGGCGCGGCTTCGCCAGCGTGCCCGAGCTGATGACCTCTCTGACCCAGAACCTCGGCGCGCTGGACAACAACCAGTACACCGACGGCTTCTCGCCGGGCGCGCAGGCCGTGGATCTCCGCGGCCTCGGCCCCAACCACACGCTGGTGCTGGTAAACGGCCGGCGTATCGCCGACTACCCGCAATCCTACGGCGGCAACAGCAACTTCACCGACATATCCAACATCCCGACCGCGCTGATCGACCGCGTGGAGATCCTGTCCGGCAGCGCCTCGGCGGTGTACGGCTCCGACGCGATGTCCGGCGTCATCAACTTCATCCTGAAGAAGAAGGTGGACGGCACCACGGTCGAATACCGCGCCGGCGGCACCGAACACGGTGGCGGCGGCTCGCAGCGCCTCGACATCACCAGCGGATTTTCCAAGGGCAAGTTCGATGCGGTGTTCGGCCTGGAACTGGTCGACAAGCATCCGCTGTGGGCGTTCCAGCGCAGCTATACCGATTCGCGCCTAGACAGCCCGATCACGCCGTCCCGCAATTACCCGAGCCAGGTGTGGGTGCGTTCCGACATCGACGATGATTACCTCGATCCCGGCAAGGCCACCTGCGACGCGCTGGCCGGCTACGACCAGGGCACGATCATCTACGGCCATCGCCGCAACTACGGCTATTACTGCGGCAGCTACTACGACGTCGGCTATGGCACGCTCGAGAACGGTCGCAAGATGGCCAACCTGTTCGCGTCTGCCACGTTCCATTTCAACGACTACACCGACTTCTACCTCGACGTGCTGGCCGGCACCTCGCACCAGGACAGCTACAACACGCCGTTGCAGTGGTACAACTGCGAGCCCCTGAACGGCGACTGCGCCGACACCCCGTTCTACAACACCGCGACCGGACAGGTCGAACAATGGGGCCGCCGCTATTTCACGATCGAGGAAAACGGCGGGTTCAAACCCGGCTTCATCCGCAACATCAACAACACCCTTTCGCTCAACACCGGCATCAAAGGCACGATCGCGCGCGACAGCGACTGGAACTACGAAGCGAATTTCGAGCATTCGCAGAACAAACTGGAAGGAAAGTGGCCGGCGCTGATCGCCGCCAAGGCGCAGGCGCTGTACCTCGGCCCGTCGCTGGGAGTCGATCCCGACAGCGGGTACCAGATGTACGACGCCCCCGTCAGCCGGCTGTACACGCCGCTGACCGTGGCGCAGTTCCGCTCGATCACCCAGGATTCGATCGACCGCGACAAGAGCCGCTCCGAGAACTGGTCGCTCACGCTCACCAACACCAACCTGTTCAAGCTGCCGGCCGGTCCGGTCGGCTTCGCCGGCATCGCCGAATACGGCAACCAGTACTTCGGTCTGAAGGCCGATCCGATGTCGCTCGACGGTTCCTACTACGGCCTGCACAACACCGATGCGGTCGGTTCGCGCAGCCACGCCGCGGTCGGCTACGAGTTCAGCGTGCCCGTCTTTTCGCAGCTCACCGTCACCACCGCGGGCCGCTACGACCGTTACGAATACAGCGACACCACCAGCGGCAAGTTCACCTATGCGCTGGGACTCGAATACCGTCCGTTCCAGAGCCTGCTGTTGCGCGGCTCACTGTCCACCGGTTTCCGCGCGCCCGACCTGTCGTATCTCTACGCCGGCATGAGCGGCTCCAGTTCCGGCGGCACCGACTATTACCAGTGCCGGCTCGCCAACCCGGAGCCCGGCTACGACTGCGTGGATGATTCCGATTTCGACGCCAGCTACAACGGCCGCAGCCACGGCAGCACCGCGCTGAAGGACGAAACCAGCAAGTCCTTCACCTACGGCTTCGTGTTCGCGCCGACGCCCAACTTCGACGTCAGCGCCGACTATTACCGCATCAAGCTCAACAACGAAGTCGAGTACCAGAGCAGCGACGAGATCCTGCGCCGCGAAGCCGACTGCCGGCTCGGCCGGGATGCGAACGGCAATCCCGTGGCCGGCAATTCATCGTACTGCCAGCAGGTGATCAGCCAGGTCGTGCGCAATGCGCCGAATGCGTCCTACAACCCGAACGGCATCACCTCGGTGCTGGTGCTGCCCATCAACGCCGCGATCGACCAGACCTCCGGCGTCGACTTCAACGCGCACTATCGTCTGAACACCTCGCGGCTCGGCTCGTTCGATTTCAACTTCGGCGCGACCTACGTGATCATGCACAAGACGCAGCTGAGCCCCGACTCGCCCGTCGACAACGAGCTGACCGACCTGTACTACTACCTGATTCCCCGCACCAAGGCGAACGCCTCGGTCACGTGGAACATCCACGATTTCACCGCGACCCTGTACGGCTCGCGCCTCGGCGGCATCCCGAACTACGACGGCACCCAGCGCATGGGCCCGACGTTCCTGTACAACGCGACGTTCGGCTACCGCGTCGCGCCCGGCATCAACGTCTCGCTGATCGTGGACAACCTGTTCGACTCGCGCCCGCCGCGCGACACCACCTGGACCAGCTATCCGTACTACTCGCGCAACTGGTTCAGCGCGGTCGGCCGCGCGTATTTCGTGGACCTGAGCGTCAAGTTCGGAGGCAAGAACGGGATGTGAGCCGCCAACGCTCTGCTTGATGCGTATCCCCTCTCCCTTCGGGAGAGGGTGCCCGAAGGCGGGTGAAGGTTCGGCTCCTCGTGTCGCTTTCCCGAACTGGACATTTTCATCGCGGATCCCGGATCAGCGCACGTCCTTGTGCTGTCCGGGACCCGGACTTTATTCTGGTTCCCGGATCAGCGCACATCCGAGTGCTGTCCGGGACTCGGACATCCATGTCCTCGCCTGTCTACACATTGAAGCGGAAGTGCAGCACGTCACCTTCCTGCACGCGGTATTCCTTGCCTTCCAGCCGCAGCCGGCCCGCGTCGCGCGCGCCTGATTCGCCCTTGTACTTGGTGTAGTCGTCGAACGACACCGTTTCGGCGCGGATGAAACCCTTCTCGAAATCGGTGTGGATCACGCCCGCGGCCTGCGGCGCGGTGGCGCCGCGCTTCACCGTCCACGCGCGTACTTCCTTTTCACCCGCGGTGAAATAGGTCTGCAACCCGAGCAGCGTGTAGGCCGCGCGGATCACGCGATCGAGGCCGGGTTCGCTCAGCCCCATCGATGCGAGGAATTCGCCGCGATCGGCTTCGTCGAGCTGCGCCAGTTCTTCCTCGATCGCCGCGCACACCGGCACCACCACTGCACCTTCGGTTTCCGCGCGCCGGCGCACCGCATCGAGATATGGATTGTTCCCGAAACCATCCTCGCGCACGTTGCCGACGTACATCAGCGGCTTCATGGTCAGCAGGAACAGGTCGCGGATCGCGGCGCGCTCCTCGTCATCCAGCGATACCGAACGCGCGGCCTTGCCATCGTTCAACGCGGCGCGCAGCTTCTCCAGCACCGGTCGTTTTGCCATCGCTTCCTTGTCGTTGGCCTTGGCGGCGCGTTCGACGCGCTGCAAAGCCTTGTCCACCGACTCGAGATCGGCCAGTGCCAATTCGGTGTCGATGGTTTCGATGTCGGCACCCGGGTCGATCTTGCCCGCGACGTGCACGATGTCGGGATGTTCGAAGCAGCGCACCACGTGCGCGATCGCATCGACCTCGCGGATGTGTGCGAGGAACTGGTTGCCCAGTCCTTCGCCCTTCGACGCGCCCGCGACGAGCCCGGCGATGTCCACGAATTCCACCGATGCCGGGATGATCTTCTGCGGATGCACGATGTCCGCGAGCTGCTGCAAACGCGGATCGGGCACCGGCACCACGCCGACGTTCGGATCGATGGTGCAGAACGGAAAATTCGCCGCTGCGATGCCTGCTTTCGTGAGCGCGTTGAAGAGCGTGGACTTGCCCACGTTGGGCAGGCCGACGATGCCGCATTGGATGGCCATTCGCAAATCTCCACGCCGTGTCCGGCGAAAACTCCACGCCGTCATTCCGGCGAAGGCCGGAATCCATTGTGCTTTCGGATTCCGTGCAAAAACATGGATCCCGGCCTTCGCCGGGATGACGAGCAAAGCAATGTCAGTCCGAGTCCCGAGTCCCGAGTCCCGTGTCCCGACTCGTATTCAACCGCTTCATCGCCTCGTTGAATTCGCCCGCCACGGCAAGCGGCAATACATCCAGCGCGCGTGCGATCGCATCCAGCATCGCATCCTCGTCGGCGGCATTCGGATTGCCCAGCACCCACGGCGTCACCCGATCGCGGTCGCCCGGATGGCCAATGCCGAGCCGCAAGCGGTGGAACCTGCCATGGCCGAGCTGCGCCATGATGTGCCGCAAGCCGTTCTGGCCGCCGTGGCCGCCGTCGAACTTCAGGCGCGCGGCCCCGGGCGGCAGGTCCAGGTCGTCGTGCACCACCAGCAATTCCTCAGGTGCGAGCTTCCAGTAACCGAGCGCCGCGACGACCGCGCGGCCGCTTTCGTTCATGAAGGTGTCGGGCTTGATCACCCGCACCTGCTCGCCACCGACCTGCACGCGACAGTTTTCCGCGTGCAGGCGGTTCTCGAAACCGAACCGCTCTCCCGCGCCCGTCGCCAGCGCATCGGCGAACCAGAAGCCGGCGTTGTGGCGATTGCGCAGGTATTCCGGACCCGGATTGCCGAGGCCAGCGATGAGGCGTATGCCGGGCATGTCGTGAAAGTACGCAGACGAGCGCGAAACCCTCCGTCATTCCCGCGCAAGCGGGACTGCGGAGGCAGGACGCCGAAGCGAACAACGGCGAAGCCGTTGGCCTAAAAGGCGCGCGGCAGGAGCCGCGCGTAATCCAGTGTCTTTGACTCGGCTATTGCGAGGCAAAGTCGCTGGGCTCCGGGTTCCGTTTCCAGCTTCGCCGGAAACGGCCCCGGAAAGACGACTGTGGGTTGCCTCCACGCCGGCCCTTACTTCTTCTCGGCCGGCTTCTTGTCGCCGGCAGGCGCAGCGGCCTTGGCCGCATCGCCCGCGGCGGGCGTCGCCGCGGCACCGGCAGCCGGCGCGCCCTCGGCGCCCGCGGCTTCGGCCGGCGCTTCCTCGGCTTCCTCGCGCACCGCTTGCGCGGACACGACGGTGTGGTCGTATTCCTTGCCGAGCTTCAGCTCGGGAATCTCGACGCCAGCGGGAAGCTTCAGGTCGGACACGTGCACCACGTCGCCGAGCTTCAGTTCGCTCAAGTCGAGGTCGATGTGCTCGGGCAGATCTTTCGGCAGGCACGACACTCCGACTTCGGTGATGTTGTGCGAGATCACCACACCGGAAGTCTTGCCGGCCGGCGACTTTTCCTGGTTCAGGAAGCGGATCGACACGTACACGCGAACGGGCTTGGACTCGTCGATGCGCAGGAAATCCAGATGCAGCAGTTGCGGCTTCACCGGATGCCTTTGCACGTCGCGCAGCAGCACCTTCTGGCGATTGCCGTCGACCAGCAGGTCGAGGATCGCCGACGAGAACCAGTCGTTGCGCGCGGCCAGCGAAAGCTTCAGGTGATCGAACTGGATGTTTTCCGCGGCCTGGCCCGCGCCGTAGACGACGGCCGGAACCTTGCCGGCGCGACGCAGGCGGCGGCTCGCACCTTTGCCCTGGTCGGCACGGCGTTCGGCCGTGATTTCATGGATGGTTGCCATTTTCGTGTTACCTCAGGTTGCATGACGTCACCTCGCGGTGACTTGGGATGACTTCCCCGCGACCAGGGAAGCCGACAAGAACATCTGATTTTGTTGTCATCCCGGAATACTCACGCCATCCGTGGCGCTCGCGCTACGCGCCGCCTTCGGCGTTCGCGTTTGCCATCCTGCAAACGCAGTCGCGTGGCGATATCCGACCCAGTGATTTTGCAGTTCCGCTCTTGCGAAAGTCACTGGATTCCGGCTTTCGCCGGAATGACACCAAAAGAATTTTCCGTATCCTCGTCAATCCACATACAAACTGCTGACCGACTCCCCGTACGCCATCCGGCGCACGGTCTCGGCCAGCAGTTGCGCGACGGACAACTGGCGGATCTTCTTGCACGCGGCGCCTTCCTCGCTCAGCGGGATGGTGTCGGTCACCACCAATTCGTCCATCTGCGATTTTTCGATGTTGCTGATCGCCGGTCCCGACAGCACCGCGTGGGTGCAGTACGCGACCACTTCTCGCGCGCCGCGATCCTTCAGCGCCTTCGCCGCGGCACACAGGGTGCCCGCGGTATCCACGATGTCGTCCACCAGCACGCAGGTCTTGCCCACGACCTCGCCGATGATGTTCATCACCGTCGCCTCGTTCGGGCGCGGACGGCGCTTGTCGATGTTCGCCAAGTCCGCGTCGTCCAGTCGCTTCGCCACCGCGCGCGCGCGCACCACGCCGCCGACGTCCGGGCTGACCACCGTGACACCCTCGGTACCGTGCTTGCGCCAGATGTCAGCCAGCAGCACTGGCGATGCATACACGTTGTCCAGCGGAATGTTGAAGAAGCCCTGGATCTGGTCGGCATGGATGTCCACCGTCAGCACCCGGTCGGTGCCGACCGCGTCGATCAGTTGCGCCGCCACTTTCGCGGTGATCGGCACTCGCGCCGCGCGCAGCCGGCGATCCTGGCGCGCATAGCCGAAATACGGAATCACCGCCGTGACACTGGCTGCCGAGGCGCGCTTCAGCGCGTCCACGAGCACCAGCAGTTCCATCAGGTTCTCGGCCGACGGCGCGCAGGTGGACTGCATCACGAACACATCCTGGTTGCGGACGTTCTCGTCGATCTCGACCTGCACCTCGCCGTCGGAGAACTTGCCGACCACGGCCTTGCCCAGCGGTTCGCCGAGTTGGTGCGCGACGTCCTCCGCCAGCTTGCGGTTGGCGTTGCCACTGAACAGCATCAGGCTGGATGTGTTGTGCATGTTCCCGATCCGCAACCGCAAACTGGAGTGGCTGGGGCGGCAGGATTCGAACCTGCGAATGCCGGGATCAAAACCCGGTGCCTTACCACTTGGCGACGCCCCACCATGAGGCACATTCCATGTGCCGCGATCCTTCGATGGACAACTCGTAGTCGCGGCAAAGCCGCGCCACGTGTCCCGCATCGGCGGCAAAGCGCCTCTGCGTCGGCACATCCATGTGCCGGAATCCTGCAAGACCGTTTTCGGGCATCCTGCCGCGTCCAGATCGCGAACGGCCGCAGCAAAGCTGCGTCACGTTCGCACGCGTCAGCGCTTCGCGCTTTCGCGGCGGTACATCCTGTACCGCGATCCCGCATTCCCAGGCACCTGTCGCGGTCAGTTCGCGATGTGCATTCCGCAACAACCAAGCACGCGAGGCCGGATGCCCGGCTCGCGCGCCGAAAAGCCGCATATTGTCGTGGCCGACGCAATTTGTGTCAATTCAGGCGGTTGGCTGCTGGCCGCGGCTCCAGCGTCTCATGGCTGCGCCGAGCCGATGCCGCTCCACTGCTCGATGAACACCCGCACCGTGTACGGATCACGGCTGGCATAGACCTTGCGCGGCAACGGCGGATTGCGTTCCGCATACCAGTCGCGGTAATCGACGTGCCAACCGTCCTGGTCCAGCGTGGCGGGCAGCCCATTCGTGCCGAAAGTCAGGATGGCCGGTCGACCGGGCGCGCGCAGGCCGCGCACCCACCACGCGAGATCGGCCACGGGCACGTCCCAGCCGAATTCCTGGTTCAGGACCTGGCGCGCATCACCACCGGTCAGTGGTTGTTTGCCGACGCCCGTTAACACCGCACCGCCGGGACCGCCGTTCAACTGGACGGTCTTGCCGGTGACCGGCGCGCGCAGCGTGAATTGATACGCCCGCCCGTTCTGCCGCCAGGCAATGCCGCCGCTGCCGCCATGCTGTCCGTCCGACGCGGCGAACCGCCCGTCGAGACTCCAGTCCTGCTGCGCGCCAAGCGCCTGCTCGCGCGCCGCCTGTGCGGCGAGCTGCTTTGCAGTACCCGGCGTGCGCACCGGCACCGGCGCGCATGCGGCCAGGATCAGGGCCGCCGAAGACGCAGCCGCTCCGAACCGCAGCAGGCGGATCAAGGCTTCAATCTCCGCTCGGCCTGCAGCAGCGCCGGATTGCGCGGGTCGAGCTTGCGCACCTTGCCGAACACTTCGCGTGCGTGCTGGTGCTGGCCGAGCTTCCACAGCACCTCGCCCAGGTGCACGCCGATGTCGGGGTCCTGCTGCCGCCCCCAGGCACGCTTCAAATAGGTTTCGGCCTGATCGAGATTGCCGAGCCGGTATTGCAGCCAGCCCCAGGAATCCTCGATCGCCGCGGCATCCGGTTTCGCCGCCAGCGCCTTGCGCAACAGGCGGGTCGCTTCCGGCAGGTCGCGATCGGCATCGGCCAGCGTGAAGCCCAGCGCATTCATCGCCTCGACGTTGTCGGGATTCTGCGCCAGCACCGTGCGGAAATCCGCCAGCGCGGCGTCGGTGTTGCCGGCGTTCGCGTATTCGATGCCGCGGTCATAGATCAGCGCTGCATCGTCGGGCATGGCGCCCAGCGCGCGATCGTAGGTGGCGATCGCCTTCGCGTGGTCGCCGTGTTGCGAATACATCTGCGCGTCGAGTTCGTACGCGGTGCGCAGGCTGTCGGGGTCGTCCGTGTAGTCCTGCTGGAGTTGCGCGGCCAGCGCGTGCGCCTGCTCCGACTGCCCGGACTTGTCCAGGAGCACCGCGCTGCGCACTTTGGCATCGAACGCATGCGGGTTGTCGGGATCGACGTTGCCATACCACGTGAGCGCCTGGCGGTCGTGCTTCAGCAATTCGGCGAGCTGCCCCAGCAGGAAGGCGTTGCCGAGCCGCTGCGCTTCGGGCGCATGCTCGAGTTGCGCATACAGCTCGCGCAGCGCGCCGTCGTCCCTGGCGCGCGCGGCATAGGCGACCCGCGCCGTCCAGGTTTCGTCGGTCTGCGGCCCCTGCTTCAGGATGTCCAGCGCCTCGGCGTACTTGTCGCCCTCGGCGAGCAGTGCGGCATAGCCGAGCCGCAGTTCGGTGTTGCGCGGGTGCGCGGCGAGGCCCTTGGCGTACAGCGCCTGCGCGCCGGCGCGATCGCCGCCGGTGAGGCGCAGGCTGGCCGCCCAGCGGATGCCGTCCGGTTTGTCGAACCGTTTCACCGCCGCATCCGCCAGCGTGCGCGCGAAGGCGTGGCGGCCGAGGTGCTCGCCCAACTGGCTCAGGGCCACCCAGATGCTTTCGTCATCCGGCAGGCGCGCGGGCGTCGCGAGGTCTTCCAGCACCCGGCCGGCCAGCGCGGGATCGCGCGCGGTCAACAGGGTGGCGGCGAAAATTTTCCAGTCCTCGGCCTTGCCGGACGCCAGCAACAGCCCGTACTGGCGTTCGGCATCGGCACGGTCGCCCCGGAGCATCGCAAGTTGCGCGCGGGTGGGCGCGAGGTCGTGCGGATCGGCGCCGAGACCCTGCCAGCGATCCAGCAGCTTCTGCGCCGTGCCGGCGTCGCGCATGGCCAGCGCAAGCTGCGTCGCCCGCTTGGCCACGGCCGGATCGCGCGAGAGCCGCGCGGCTTCGGCGTAGTCGGCCGCGGCCTTGGCCACCTCGTTGTTCTGCAGCGCGAACTCGGCGGCGATCACCAGCGCCGTGGCCTCGCCGGTGGCATTGCCGACCGGCAGGTCGAGCCGCGCCAGCGGCTGCTCCGGAACCGTGCCGGAACGGCCGTGGACAGGTACCTGCGCGCAGCCGCCGAGCAGCGCCAGCGCGGCGAGCGCGGCCGCAAACGCGGTAGAATATGCACGCATCTTGCGCCACTGCTTGATCTGGTCGGGTTGGGTCCGCACACTCCGCACCGGTATTCCGGTCCTCTTTCTTCTTGTTGCCATGCGACAGCTTAGCCTGTTGCCGCCTTCGTTCCCATGCCGCTGATTGCACTCGGCCTCAACCATCTCACCGCGCCGATCGCCCTGCGCGAACGGGTGGCGATCGACGCGGACGCGACGCCCCCCGCGCTGGCGGAACTGGCGGCGCAGCCGGGTGTGGACGAGGCGCTGATCCTCTCGACCTGCAACCGTACCGAGTTGTATTGCAGCGTCCACGAAGGTTCGGAAAGCGCGCCCGAGGCCTGGCTGCACGCCCGCAATCAAATGACCCCGGGCCGGTTGGACGAGTTCCTGTATCGCCATACCGACGGTGATGCGGTGCGGCACGTGTTCCGCGTCGCGACCGGCCTGGACTCGATGGTGCTGGGCGAGCCGCAGATCCTCGGTCAGGTGAAGGACGCCTGGCGCGCCGCGCGCTCGGCCAATACCTTGCACGCACCGATGGACCGCCTGTTGCAGAACGCCTTCGCGGTGGCCAAGCGCGTGCGCACCGAAACGCGCATCGGCACCGGCCCCGTTTCGGTCGCGTTCACCGCGGTGCGGCTGGTGGAGCAGGCATTCGCGGATCTGCGCGAATCCTGCGTGCTGCTGATCGGCGCGGGCGACACCATCGAACTGGCGGTGCGGCATCTGATCGAGCGTGGCGTCAAGCGCCTGATCGTCGCCAATCGCACCATCGAAACCGCGCAGGCGCTGGTGAATCCGGTCGCGGGCTACGCGATCGCGCTGGCCGATTTGCCGAAGCATCTTGCCGAAGCCGATATCGTGATTTCGGCCACCGCCAGCCGCGAACCGATCCTCGACGTACCGATGCTGCAGGGCGCGCTGCAGCAACGCCGCCGCCGTCCGATGCTGCTGATCGACCTCGCGGTGCCGCGCGACATCGACCCCGCCGTCGCCGAACTGCCCGACGTGTTCCTGTACACCATTGACGACCTGCAGCAGGCGATCGAGGGCGGAAAGCGCTCGCGCGAAGCCTCGGTGCGCGAGGCCGAGGCGATCATCGACCTGCAGGTTGAACGCTACCTCGCGTGGCGGCGAGCCGCGACGTTCGACCGCCCGCTGCGCGCGTACCGCGCCAGCGCGGAAGCGCAACGCGACGAAGTGCTGGCGCGCGCACGGGAGATGCTGGCCAACGGCCGCGACCCGAACGAGGCGTTGGATTTCCTCGCCAACACGCTGACCGGCAAGCTGCTGCACACGCCCAGCGTGCGCCTGCACGAAGCCGCCGAACACGGCGACCAGGCGCTGCTCGATGCGGCCACGCGCCTGTTCGGCACGCACGGGCACGAGGCGTGACTCCGCAACTGCAGCGCCGGCTGGAACAACTGCTGGAACGGCACCACGAGGTCCGCCTGCTGCTGGCCGAGCCCGATGCCGCCAGCGATTCCACGCGCTTCCGCGCGCTGTCGCGTGAATACGCGCAGACGCAGGCGCTCGCCGACGCCTTCGCCGCCTCGCGCAAGGCGCAGGACGAATTGCTGCACGCGCGCGAAATGTTGTCCGATCCCGACATGCGCGATCTGGCGCGCGAGGAAGTCGCGCGGCTGGAAACCGCGGTCGCCGATCTGGAAGAAGGCCTGCAGACCTTGCTGATCCCGCGCGATCCGCTGGACGACGCCAACCTGTTCCTGGAAGTGCGGGCCGGCACCGGCGGCGACGAAGCCGCGCTGTTCGCGGGCGACCTGCTGCGGATGTACCTGCGCTACGCCGAGCGCCGCGGCTGGCGGACCGAACTGATGTCCGCCCACGAAGGCGAACATGGCGGCTACAAGGAAGCCGTGGCGCGCATCGAAGGCGAAGGTGCCTACGCGGCGCTGAAGTTCGAGTCCGGCACCCACCGCGTGCAGCGCGTGCCCGTCACCGAAGCCTCGGGCCGCATCCACACCTCGGCCGCGACGGTGGCGATCCTGCCGGAAATGGAGGAAATCGAAGACGTGGAGTTGCGCGACGCCGACCTGAAGGTCGACACCTTCCGCGCGTCCGGCGCGGGCGGCCAGCACGTCAACAAGACCGACTCGGCGATCCGCATCACGCACCTTCCGACCGGCATCGTGGTCGAATGCCAGGACGAACGCAGCCAGCACAAGAATCGTGCGCGGGCGATGTCACTGCTGAAGGCGCGGCTGCTGGATGCGCAGCGCGCGGAGCAAACCGCCAAACAGGCGGCGACGCGCAAACTGCAGGTCGGTTCGGGCGATCGCAGCCAGCGCATCCGCACGTACAATTTTCCGCAAGGCCGCGTCACCGACCATCGCATCAACCTGACCTTGCACCAGTTGCCACAAATCCTGGATGGCGATCTCGACGATCTGGTCGGCGCGCTGGCGCGCGAGTCGCACGCGGAGGCGCTGGCCGCGTTGGGGGATGCGCCATGAGCGGAACACCATGAGCAAACCGGATCCCGATCTCGGCACGCGCCTCACGCGCATCCTCGGCAAGGTGGGAGAAACCTCTGCGCCCGCCGCCCAACCCGCGCAGGCGGCAGCCGAGTCCGCGCCGGCGGCCGCGCCGCCGGCGCTGCAGCAGCACCTCGCGCGCATCCTGGAGTTGTTCGACCAGCGCGATCCCGCCGCGGCCGAACGGCTCGCGCAGGCGGCGTGCATCGCGTTTCCCGATTCCGCCGAAGCTGCGCGCCTGCAGGGCATCGCGCTGCTGATGCTGGATCGCGCACCGGCCGCGCGCGGCGCACTGGCCGAAGCGGTGCGGCTGGCGCCCGACGATTATCTCGCCCGCTGCAACTACGCTGCGGCGCTGATGGCCTGTGGCGACGCCGGCGCCGCGGTCGAGATCCTGCAGCAGGTCGTGCAGGAGCGCCCGGGCGACGCGGGCGTCCGCAACAACCTCGCCAACGCGCTGCGCGCGATCGGCGACGATGCACGCGCGCGCGACGAATACCTTGCCGCGCTGGCGGCCGCGCCCGACCATCCCGGCGCGCTGCTCAACCTTGCCGCGGTCGAGATCTCGCTGGGCATGCTGGATACCGCGGAGCAGCGGCTGCGCACCTTGCTGGCGCGCCAGCGGCACCCGCAGGCGCTGCTGCTGCTCGGCAACGTGCTGCACCGCCGGCGGCTGTTCGCCGATGCGCAGGCCGCGTACCTGCAGGGCGCGCAGCTTGCGCCGGGCGCGGCGGAATTCCCGTATCAGGCCGGCCTGATGGCGGACGAACAGCACCACTACGCGGAAGCCGCGCGTTTCTATCGCCGCGCCTTGCAGCTCGACAGGAACCTGCACCTCGCCGAAGGCCAGTTGCTGTTCGCGCTGCGGCGGGTCTACGACTGGGCGGCCGCCGAACCGCTCGGCAGCGCACGACGCGCGCGCGTGATGTCGGGCGCGGACGACGTGGACCCGTTCGCATTCCTGGCCGAAGATTCGACGCCCGCCGAGCAACTGGCCTGCGCCCGCGCAGTTGCGGCGCGTACCGTGCGCGAACAGCAGCCGCTCAAGGAAAAGTTGAACTTCGAACACGCGCCGCGTGCGGCCGGCGCGCCGCTCAAGGTCGGGTTCGTGTCCGCGGGTTTCGGCGCGCCGCTGGGCGTGCCGCACGCGACCGCGGTGCTGACGGCCGCGATGTTCGAGGAACTGGGGAAGTTCGAAGACATCGAACTGCACCTGATCGCCACCACGCCAGATGCCGGCAGCCCGATCCGGCAGCGGCTGCGCAACGCCGCGTACGCCTTCCACGACGCCGACGAATTGTCGGTGGCCGACATCGCACGCCTGGTGCACGGCGCGCAAATCGACATCCTGATCGACGTGGACGGCTGGTGCGCGGGCGCGGTGCCCGGCGTGTTCGCGCTGCGGCCCGCGCCGGTGCAGGTGAACTGGCTCGCGTTCCCCGGCACCTCGGGCGCGCCGTACATGGACTACCTGATCGCGGACCGCTTCATCATCCCGGAAGGCTCGCGCCGGTTCTATTCCGAAGCGGTCGCCTGGCTGCCGCGCTGCTACCAGCCGTCCGATACCAGCCGCCTGCTGTTCGACACGCCGCCGCGCAGCTCGTTCGGACTGCCCGACCGCACCATGGTGTTTGCCAGCTTCAACAATTCCTGGAAGCTCAACCGCGCGAGCTTCGCGCGCATGTGCGCGGTGCTGCGCAAGGTGCCGGACAGCGTATTGTGGCTGCTCAACACCGACCGCGAAGCCGATGCGCGCCTGCGCGACGCCGCGCGCAGCCAAGGCGTGGAACCGCAGCGCCTGGTGTTCTCGCCGTCGCTGCCGCACCTGCAGCACCTCGCGCGCTATCGCCTGGCCGACCTGTTCCTCGACACCAACCCGTACAACGCGCACACCACCGCGTCCGACGCGATCTGGGCGGGCTGTCCGGTGCTGACCCGGCCCGGCGAAACGTTCGCGTCGCGCGTCGCCGGCAGCTTGAACCATTATCTCGGGATGCCGGAACTGATCGCGCGCGACGATGACGCCTTCGTCGAAACCGCCGCAAGGCTCGGCAAGGATCGCGCAGTGTTGGCGACGCTGCGCCAGCGGCTGGAAACCCAGCGCGAAACCTCGGGCCTGTTCGACATGGAAGTGTACGCGCACGATTTCGCCGCGCTGCTACGCGAAATGGACGAGCGCCGCCGCAGCGGCTTGCCCCCGAAACCGATTGCGCCGCCCGAACCCGTGCGCAACCGCTGGGGCAAGGTCGACGCATGATGCCGAGTACGCTCATGCAAAAAGCGCCTCAATGCGAAAACATCTTTTTAACCAATATACCGACGATGTAACTAGCTACTACCGCTAACGCCGACATGCTCACCGCAAATGCATAAACGGGCCAAACCTTATGATATCCATCCAACGCGTCTCCATACATAAAGGCGAATGAACCCCCTGCAGCAATCAGCGAAACAGCACCAATGATCCAAGCCGATCGATTAGACCAACCTTTAATATTTGTAGAATATGGCGCCTTAACGAAAGTGATGCGATGTTTTCTCCCAACTTTTTTTGAAGCAGAAATTAGGTAAGCGCCACACAAACACGTAAAAATACCAATGGATCGAATCAATACACTATTAAACCAAAAGATTGCAACCGTAATTCCAACTAGGCCGACAGCGGCACCGAGAAAAATCAAGCAAAATTTCTTGACGGAATAGCGCATGATACTTATGGCTTCTGACATGGGGGTGGTGCGTTCACAGCGTTCCCTGCAACAAGCCCTGCTGCATTTTGCAAGTAGTCCGTCGCAGCAGTCGAAACACCAGGTACGTGGCTTGCTAAAATCCC
>JBQCCP010000160.1:0-11311 GCA_051962095.1 Rhodanobacteraceae bacterium | reverse complement strand
GAACGCGAATACGCGGCGGCCACCGCGCGAATCGGCGTGGCCAAGGCGGATTTCTTCCCTCACATTTCCCTGGGCGGATTTCTGGGCTTCCTCGCCGGGCGCAGCAACGACTTCGGCAGCCCGTCCACGCGCGCGTGGTCGATCATGCCCAGCATCACCTGGAACGGACTCAACGTGAAGCGGGTGCGCAGCGAATTGCACGCCGCCGAAGCGCGCACCGATGCGGCGCAGGCGAATTACCAGCGCACGATCCTGGAAGCCATCGAAGACATCGACAACGCGGTGGTCGGCTACAACCAGCAACATGCGCGCGTCGAAAAACTGATCGCGCAGGCGCGGCAAAGCCGACGCGCCGCCGACCTCGCGCGTACGCGATACAAGGAAGGGGCGACCGGATTCCTGGAATTGCTGGATGCCGAACGCGTGCAACTGGCGGCGGAAGACGCGCTGGCGCAGGGCGAGGCCGGCATCAATCTCCGTGCTGTTTCGCTTTACAAGGCGCTCGGCGGCGGCTGGCAGGCCTGCGGCGACGCGCGCTGCAGCGAAGTCGCGCGGTCAAGCGCGAATCAGTGATCGGGTCACAGGTCGCCCCGCAACGCCTGCAGTGCGGCCAGTGCCGCAATGCCGGCGGTTTCTGTGCGCAGGATGCGCGGGCCGAGAGCCAGTTCGCGAAAGCCGTGCGCCCGCAGGGCAGCCAAGTCGGTTTCGCCAAAGCCACCCTCCGGGCCGATTGCGAATTCGAGCGCCGTGGACGGGAACGCCTGCACGTCACGCGGACGGGTCGCTGCTGCCGGATGCAGCATCCAACGCGCGTCCGGTCCGGGCGTGGCGTTCGCCTCCAGCCACGTCGAAAGATCGACGGGTGCATCGATGCGCGGAAGCGCATTGCGTCCGCATTGTTCGCAAGCTGCAATCACCACGGCGCGCCAGTGTTCCAGGCGCTTTTCGCCGCGCGCCGCATCCAGCTTCACTTCGCTGCGTTCGGTGGTCATCGGCACGATGCGCGCGACGCCGAGCTCGGTCGCCTTCTGGACGATCCAGTCCATCTTTTCCCCCCGCGCCAGTGCCTGGATCAAGGTGAGGCGCAGCGGCGATTCGCGCAGGGGCGATTCCCTCGACACGATTTCCGCGCGCACCTCGCGCGCGCTTGCCGAGACCAGTCGCGCGGGATATTCATGCCCGTCGCCGTTGAACAGCGTGACCACGTCGCCGGCGCGCAAACGCAGCACGCGCACGGCGTGGGCCGCGGCGCTGTCCGGCAATGCCGTGCTGCGACCGGGTTCCAGCGGCAGGTCGGCAAACAGGCGAATCGAACGCATCGGCGGGAATCTTCCGGTTCGGCGGGAGTCGAAAGTATGAACGAACCCGAAAGCCGGCGCGGCGACGATTGCCTTCGTATTTCGGCGGGCGCACAATGGGTTCGGACAGCTTTGAAGGAGGTACGGATCATGAACAAACTGCTTTTCGCAGGCGTTTTCGCACTGGGCGGCGCGGCCGCGTTGGCGGTGCCCGCTTTCGCGCAAGGTACGGATCAGGTCCAGCCGAACCCCCCGGTGGCGGCGCAAGCCGAAAACCGCGCCCAGCCAGCCCCGCAGCGTTCGGTGCCGCCGCTGGATTCGCGGCAATGCATCCGCGATACCGGTAGCCACATCCCGCCGAAAAAGGGCCAGTGTCTGCCGGTGGCCGGGAGCAGCTACAGCCAGAAGGACATCCAACGCACCGGCGCCACCAATATCGGCCAGGCGCTGCAGATGCTCGATCCGTCGGTGACGGTGCACGGGCATTGATTTGCGTTCATCCATGAACGCTGTTCCGTCGGGATCGTCGGCGGTCATGGGCGTTCGCGGTCAATGGATTCCAGAACGACCGTCCATGGTCTGACTTCCACAACAGCCGCTTCGCGCGTTGGCCGAGACTTTTCTCAGATAGTCGCGGCATCCACGGATTCAAGTGCGACATCGATCATCAAGTCGATGTCGCCTTCGTCGATGCAATAGGGCGGCAGGAAATACACGGTGTCGCCCAGCGGGCGTAGCAACACGCCGCGCGACAGCGCGTGCCGATAGAAGCGCAGGCCGCGGCGCTCCGCGGCCGGATAGGCGGAGCGTGATTCCCGGTCCGCAACCAGGTCGAACGCCGCGATCAACCCGGTCTGACGCAGGTTCGCCACGTGCGGATGTTCGCGCAGCGCCGCCAGCCGCTGCGCCAGATGAAGGGCCAGGCCCCTGTTGCGTTCCAGTACCGGTTCTTCGTGGAAGATCGCCAGCGAGGCCAGCGCCGCCGCGCACGCGATCGGATTGCCGCTGAACGTGTGCGAGTGCAGGAAGGCGTTGTTCGCGGCGTAGTCACCGAGGAAGGCGTCGTACACGGTGTCGATGGTGAGCACCGCCGACAGCGGCAGCGCGCCGCCGGTCAGTCCCTTGGACAGGCACAGGAAGTCGGGCGTGATCGGGCCCTGCTCGCAGGCGAACATCGTCCCGGTGCGGCCGAACCCCACCGCGATTTCGTCGGCGATCAGGTGCACGTCGAATTCGTCGCACAACTTGCGCAGGCTTGCGAGATAACCAGGCGCATGCATCCGCATCCCGCCGGAACACTGCACAAGCGGCTCGATGATCACCGCGCAGGTTTCCTGCGCATGGCGTTCGAGCAGCGCGCGCATGTCGTCGAGTCGGCGGCGCGCCACGGCTTCCGCGGTCTCGCCGGGGTCGGCATCCAGCCAGTCGGGCGAAGGCGCGACGATGGGATCGAACAGCAATGGCCCGTACACGGCGCGATACAGTGGCAAATCGCTCACCGCCAGCGCGCCAAGTGTTTCGCCATGGTAGGCATTCGCCAGCGCGATGAAACGCGTGCGTCGCGGTTGGCCGACATTGCGCCAGTAGTGGAAGCTCATCTTCAACGCGATCTCGACCGCGCTGGCACCATCGCTTGCGTAAGACACGCGTGTCAGGCCAGGTGGCGCGATGCGCACCAAGGCTTCGGCCAGTTGCAGCGCGGGCTCGTGGGTGAAGCCGGCCAGCATCACATGGTTGAGCCGGGCCGCCTGCTCGGCGATCGCGGCGGCGATGCGCGGATCCGCATGGCCGAAAAGGTTGCTCCACCACGAGCTGATGCCGTCCAGGTAGCGGTTGCCGTCGGCATCCACGAGCCACGCACCGTCGCCCCCGACGATCGGGATCAACGGCAGCTGCGACGCATGCTCGCGCATCTGGGTGCAGGGGTGCCACACGTGCGCGAGATCGCGGGCGGCCAATTCGTCATTGCGGGAAAAATTTTGCGTCATCCCGCCATGATCGCGGCCAAGGCGCGCGGGCTCAAGCGCGGTTAAGCTCGCAGCCATGCCCGAAGTTCCCGACGCAGCCTTCCTCGACCACGCGCTGGAGATCGCGCTCGACGCCGCGCGCCAGGCCGGCCGACGCATCATGGATCACTTCGCGAAAGGTGTGGCGGTGGAGATCAAGCCCGACGCGACGCCGGTCACCGTGGCCGATCGCGAAGCCGAGGACGTGATACGGGAAGCCTTGAAGCGCGCGTTTCCCGGCCACGCGATCCTGGGCGAGGAGCGCGGCCGCGAAGGCGAAAGCGCATTCCTGTGGCTGGTGGACCCGCTGGACGGCACCAAGAGTTTCGTGCGGGGCACGCCGTTTTTCTCCACCCAGATCGCGCTGATGCATGCGGGCGAACTCGTGTTGGGCGTGTCGCACGCGCCGGCCTGTCGGGAGACGATGTGGGCGCGTGGGGGCGGCGGCGCGTTCCTGAATGGCCAGGCCGTGCATGTCGCTCCCACCGCCACGATGGGCGACGCCTCATTGTCCTTGGGCAACATCAAGTCGCTGGCGCGGGATACCGGCCGCTGGACCGCCCTCGGCGCGCTCGTCGAACAGGTCAACCGCGTGCGTGGCTATGGCGACTTCTGCCACTACCACCTGCTGGCGCGCGGCGCGCTGGATGTCGTGGTCGAGTCCGACGTCAACATCCTGGACGTGGCGGCGTTGGCCGTGATCGTGCGCGAGGCGGGCGGCGTGTTCACCGACCTGGAGGGCGCGGCATTGACGCTCGATACGCGCAGCGTGCTGGCGGCAGTTCCGCCCCTGCACGCCGAGGTCCGCGGACGACTCGCCCGGAATGGTGGCGTGCCGGCGCGCCAACCTGCTTCCGAGGGGAGTACTTGACAAAAGCGTGATCTATGTCACGGTTGAAACCATTCCTGCATCGAGGTTGTCTGATTTCCACAGCGAGAAAGGAGAACCTGTATGTCCGTCACCAAGGTGATCGAGTTGAGCGCCTCGTCGTCGAAGGGGCTCGAGGATGCCGTGCGCCACGGCCTGGACAAGGCCGGCAAGACCGTGAAGAACATCAAGGGTGCATGGATCAACGATATCAAGGTCGCGACCGACAACAATGGCGCCGTGCGAGAATGGCGCGTCAACATGCGCATCAATTTCGAAGTGGATTGAGCGGGGGCATGGCCGGGAGCACACGAAACGCGTGGCGGCACGCCGCGCGAGGCGTGAGGGGGGTATTCGATTGACGGGGAGTCGAAGCAGACAATGAGCGCCATGACGTGGACGATCGGTTGCGTCGAGGATGATCCGGACCAGACCGCGCTGTTGCGCCTGTGGCTGGAACACGCGGGGTACGGTTGCGCGATATTCCGCACCGCTACCGACTTTCGCCGCCGCCTGGGCAACGAGGCGGTGGATCTGGTGTTGCTGGATCGCCGGCTGCCGGATGCGAGCGGCCTGGAAGTGCTGTCATGGATCCGGCAGTCGGCCAATGCCAGCTTGCCGGTCATCTTCCTTACCGCGAGCGGCGAGGAATCCGCGATCGTCGAAGGGCTCGCCGCGGGCGCCGACGATTACGTGGTGAAGCCGCCGAAGCAGGGCGAACTGCTCGCGCGCGTCGCGGCGGTATTGCGGCGCCGCGGCGGCGACACCGACGGCAACGACGTGATGGACCTGCCGCCGTACCGGATCGATCCGCAGCGCCGCCAGATCAACATCAACGGCGAGCCGGTGGAGCTCACCCAGCGCGAATTCGAATTGGCCTGCTACCTGTTCAGGCGCCAGGGACGTATCGTCAGCCGCGATGCGCTGCTGGAGAACGTCTGGAACGTCGCCGGCGATGTCAGCACGCGCACGGTGGACACGCACATCAGCCGCCTGCGCAAGAAGCTGGGCCTGTCGGGTGAAAACGGCTGGCGGCTCACCGCGGTATACCAGCACGGCTATCGCATCGAGCAGGGCTGAGCCGGGCGCCGTGTAAACTTTGCAGTTCACATCTGTCCGGTGACCTGCCTTGTTGCTCGATCCGACGATCCTGGAAACCTTTCGGCGCCTGCACGGGGCGGCGCACGCCAGCGACGATCCCGAGCCGAACGCCATGACCGTTGCAACGGCCGACGCGGCGGGCCGCGTCCACGCGCGCATGGTGCTCCTGAAAACCGCCGACGCACACGGCTTTACCTTCTTCACCCGCTACGACAGCGACAAGGGCGCGCAACTGCAGGCCAACCCGCGCATCGCGTTGTGCCTGCTGTGGAAGCGGCTGAAACCGGCAGCGCAGGTTCGCATCGAGGGATCCGCGGAGAAGTTGCCGGAAGCCGAATCCGATGCCTATTTCGCGACGCGCGAACGCCTGAGTCAACTCGGCGCGTGGGCCTCACTGCAATCGCAGACCTTGCCGGAACGCGCGGCGCTCGAACGGCGCGTCGATGAATTCGAGCGCAGGTTCGTGGGGCAGGCCGTGCCGCGACCCGCCGAATGGGGCGGCTATCGGGTGGTGCCGGACCTGGTGGAATTCTGGTTTGCCGGCGAACACCGCTGGAACGAGCGCGAACGCTGGGAAATCATCGACGGCGCATGGCGCAAGCGCATGCTGTATCCGTGACCACCGGTCCGCGCCGCATCGTATGCCTGACCGAAGGCCCGACCGAGGTCCTGTACGCGCTCGGCGAGCAGGACCGCATCGTCGGCATCTCCGGCTTCACCGTGCGGCCGCCGCGTGCGCGCAAGGAAAAGCCCAAGGTCTCGGCCTTCACCAGCGCGAAGATCGAACGCATCCTCGATCTCGAACCCGACATGGCGATCGGGTTTTCCGATATCCAGGCCGACATCGCGCGGGACCTCATCAAGGCCGGCGTGGAGGTGTGGATCAGCAACCACCGCTCCGTTGCCGGGATACTCGCCTATGTCCGCAGGCTCGGCGCCCTGGTGGGCGCGGCGGACAGGGCAGCGGCGTATGCGCGTGAACTCGAGGCGCACGTCGAGCACGTACGCGCGCGAGGCGCGGCGCTTCCGAAGCATCCCCGCGTGTATTTCGAGGAATGGGACGAACCGCCGATCACCGGCATCCGCTGGGTCGCCGAACTGATCCGCATCGCGGGTGGCGAGGATGTATTTCCCGAACTGGCGGAGCAGCCGCTGGCGAAGCGCCGCATCCTGGCCGACGCGGCGGAAGTGATCCGGCGCCAGCCCGACGTCATCCTGGCCTCGTGGTGCGGCAAGAAATTCCAGCCCGGCCACGTGTCCGCCCGTGCGGGCTGGGACGCGATTCCCGCGGTACGCGACGGCGAGCTGCATGAAATCAAATCGCCGTTCATCCTGCAACCCGGACCGGCTGCGCTCACCGACGGACTGGACGCGTTGCATGCGGTGATCGCGCGCTGGGCGATCGACAAGCGCTGACGGCCACGGAAACCGTCACCGCATTGGCAGGTTGGGCTGCGACATCAGATCGTGTGCCCGACATTCATCAGCCAGGCCACGACGACAGTCTGGATCAGCAGGATCACCAGGATCGCGAGGACCGGCGAAAGATCGAACCCGCCGATCAGCGGCAGGATGCGGCGGAACGGCTTCAGGACCGGGTCGACGATCTTGCCCAGCAGCGGCACCACGGGATTGCGTGCATCCACGTTGACGTACGACAGCAACGCCCATGCGAAGATCATGATCAGGTACGCGATCAGGAAGAAGTCGAGCAGGTCGGCCACGCCCAGCACCAGCGTACCGAGGCCGCTGGCCCAGAAGTCCGACGCGAGGAGACCCAGCAGGATGTTCTTCACGACCTCCAGGGCCCACGCGATCAGCAGCGCGGCGAGATTGATCCGCCGCCAGGTCGGGATCACCCTGCGCAGCGGCGTCAGCACCGGGTTGGTCGCGCGATACAGGAACTGGCAGATCGGGTTGTAGAAATCCGCGCGCACCGCTTCGGCCAGCAGGCGGAACACGAACAGCAGCACGGCGCAGCCGAACGCGAACTGGATCAGCAGCGACAGCGCATTGGCGAGGTAGATCATGCGCCGGCGTCCAGTTCGGCGGACATCGCTCCGCCGCGCCGTTGCGCCGCAGCCAGGGCCTGCCCGACCAGTTCGCGGAAGCCGCCGCGTTCGAAGGTGTCCAGTGCGGCGGCGGTCGTGCCGTGCGGGGAGGTGACGCGCTTGCGCAGTTCCGCCGCGGTTTCATTGCCGTCCGCCAGCATGTGCCCGGCGCCGAGGCAGGTCTGCGCGGCCAGCGCACGCGCGGCTTCACGGGGCAGCCCGAGTTGCACCGCGGCGTCTTCCATCGCTTCGACCAGGAGGAAAAAGTACGCGGGCCCGGAGCCGGACAACGCTGTCACCGTATCCATCTGCGCCTCGTCCTCGATCCAGCGCACGATGCCGGCGGCGCCGAGCAGGCGCTCCGCCAGCGCACGCTGGTCATCGTCGACGTTTCGGTTCGCGCACAGCCCGGTCGCGCCCGCCCCGACCAGCGCCGGGGTGTTGGGCATGCAACGGACGATCGCATGCTGCGCGCCGAGCAGGCGTCCGATCTGGGCGATGCGGATGCCGGCCGCGATCGAAATGATCAAGGGATGCACGCCGCGCAATGCTCCGGCGAGTGAGGCACAGGCTTCGCGCATCACCTGCGGTTTCACCGCCAGCACGATGCAGTCCGCGCCCGCGGCGGCTTCGGCATTGTCCGTGAACACCGGCACGTCGAACTCGCGCGCCAGCGCCTCACGGGTTGCGGCGGAGGGCTCGGCCACGCGGATCGAGGCGGGCGGCACCCCGCGCGCACGCTGCGCGCCGATCAGGCTGCGTGCCATGTTGCCGCCGCCGATGAAAGCGAGGCGAGCGTGGCTGGCGGTCGGCGGATCAGGTTCGAGGGCCATGCAGGTCCGGGCGGTGGCGACGGCTAAGCATAACAAGCCGCGCCGCGGCGATCGCGTTCAGCCATCACGCTTGCTGCGCCGCGGCCTTGCGCCTCAGCGCCCGCTGCGCCTTGCGCTCGCGCCGGCGGCGCGCCCAGGTGCCGAACACCAGGTAGATGGCCGGCGTGGAGAGCAGGGTGAGGCTCTGCGAGAAGATCAGCCCGCCCATCATCGCGATGCCGAGCGGGCGGCGCAGGTCCGCGCCGGTGCCGATGCCGATCACCAGCGGCAGCGAGGCGAGGATCGCGACCATCGTGGTCATCATGATCGGACGGAAGCGCACCAGGCAGGCCTCGCGCACGGCATCCAGCGGGGTGCGGCCTTCGCGTTCGGCCACCACCGCGAAGTCGATCATCATGATCGCGTTCTTCTTCACCAGGCCGATCAGCAGGATCAGCGCCATCATCGCGACGATCGACAGCGGCGTGTGGGTGACGATCAACGCGAGCAGCGCGCCCACGCCCGCGGCGGGCAGCGTGGAGAGGATCGTGATCGGGTGCACCAGGTTTTCATACAGCATCCCGAGCACCAGATACACAGCGACGATCGCGCCGATCAACAGCAGCGGCATCTGCTGTTGCTGTTCCTCGAAACGCCGGAAGAAATCGCCGAAGCCCAGCGTGATGTCGCCCGGCATCCGCATGTCGGAAATGGTTTTCCGGATCTGCTGCGTCGCTTCGCCCATGTTGACGCCCGGCGCCAGGTTGAAGCTGAGCGACATGCTGGTCATCTGGTTGATGTGCATGACCTGGCTGGGCGCGACGCCGGATTCCTGGTGCGCGATCGCGCTGATCGGGACCATGTTGCCGCTGGAGGACCGCACCCGGATCGTGTCGAGCGCGGCTGGCGACGCGGTCTGTGCGGGCAGTGCCGTCAGCACCACCTGGTACTGGTTGGTGTCGGAGTAGATGGTCGAAATCTGGCGCTGGCCGAAGGCGTTGTACAGCGCGTCGTCGACCGCCGCCACCGATACGCCCAGGCTGGCCGCCTTGGCGCGATCGATCACCATGTTCTGCAGCAGCGAGCCTTCGTCGAGGTCGGTGCCGACGTCGCGGAACATCGGGTTCTTCTGCAGTTCCGCCTGCAGTTTCGGCAGCCATTCCTCGAGTTCGGTCGCGCTGTTGCCCTGCAGGTTCACGCTGTACTGCGCGCCCTGGCTGGTGCCGCCACCGCCGCTCGGCAGATCTTCGTGCGGGCGGAACCGCACATCCAGGTCGGGGTACTGTGCAGCCCTGGCCGAAAGGCGCGCCACCACCTGCTGGGTGGAGTCGCGGCGGCCCTCGTCGCGCGATTTCAACTGGATGCTGAACCAGCCGCTGGCCCCACGCCGGCCGGTGCCGATCGAAGCGCCCACGTATTCCACGGCGGGATCCGACTGGATCATCTGCAGCAGGGTCTTGGTGCGCGCTTCGAGGTCGGCGAATGAGGTCGTGGTGCTGCCGCTGGCACGGCCCCAGATCAGGCCGCTGTCCTGGGGCGGGAAGTTGGTGGCGCTGACCTTGGTGAACAGGAAAATCGTGAGTGCCAGCAGCAGCAGCGGCGACCACGCCATCAGCCTCGGGTGTTTGTGCAGCGTCCAGTCGAGCGTCACGGTGTAGATGCGCAACATGCCGGCGTGGAAGCCGTCAAGGATGCGCGAAAGCCGGGAAGGCCCGTGCTCGGTCTCCGCGTGGTGGCGCAAGAAACGCCCGCACAACGCCGGGGTCAGCGTGAGCGAGACCACCATCGACACGAAAATCGCGGCGATCAGGGTAACCGTGAATTCGCGGAAGAACACGCCCAGCATGCCCGGCGCGAACAGGATCGGACTGAACACCGCGACCAGTGACGCCGTGATCGCGATGATCGTGAAACCGATTTCCTTCGCACCTTCCAGCGCGGCCTGGAGGCGCGACTTGCCCTGGTCGAGGTGGCGGATGATGTTCTCGATCACCACGATCGCGTCGTCCACCACGAAGGTCAGCGCGATCACCAGTGCCAGCAGCGAGAGGTTGTCCAGCGTGTAATCCATCGCGTACATCACGACGAAGGCGCCGCATAGCGACAGCGGCACCGCCGCCGACGCGATCAGGGTGGGTGCGAGCCGGCGCAGGAACACCGACATCGTCAGGATCACCATCGCGAGACTGATCAGCAGCGTGATCTGCACGTCGTTGATCGAATCGCGGATCGTGGGCGTGCCGTCGTAGTACGGGGTCAGCCGCGTGCCCGGCGGCAGCAGGTTGCTGAGCCCTGCCAGCTCGTCCTTGACGCTGTCCACCGTCTTCAGCACGTTGGCGTCCGGCCGCTTGTAGATCTGCAGCATGATCGCCGGCTTGCCGTTGAAGTACGCGGCCTGGAACTGGTCCTGCGCGCCCTGGTACACGTTGGCGACGTCGCGCAGGTACACCGGCGCGCCGTTGTGGTTGGCGATCACGAGATCCGCGAATTCCTGGGCCGAGTGCAACTGATCGTTGGCGGTGATCGCGGTCGAGATTTCGCCGTCGGTGAGGAAACCCTGTGGCGAGGTCACGTTGGCCGCGGTGATGGCGTTGCGGATGTCGTTGGTCGAGAGGCCGAGCGAGTCCAGCTTGTGCAGGTCCACGTCCACCCGCACGCCGGGCTGTGCGCTGCCGGAAACATCCACCGAGGAAACGCCGGGCAACTGGCTGAGGCGCGGACTCAGCAGCGTGTTGGCCGCGTCGTACAAGTCCGACATTGGCTGCGTGTTCGAGGTCAGCGCCAGCGAGATCACCGGATCGTCGTTGGGGTTGGCCTTGTGCCACTGCGGCATCTGCAGGCCACTCGGCAGGTCCGGCACCGCGGCGTTGATCGCGGCATCCACCTGCTGCGCGGCCGAGTTGATGTCCACGCCGGCATCGAAGAACAGGATCACCACCGAGTTCCCGTCCGAGCTGCGCGAGTTCATCATGTCCACGCCGGGGATCTGGCCGAGGTGGCGCTCCAGCGGCGCGGCCACCGTCGCGGCCATCGTGGTGGCGCTGGCGCCCGGTTCGCCGGCCTGCACCCAGATCGCGGGAATCGAGAACTGCGGCAGCGCGCTGATGCCCAGCAGCGTATAACAGAGGATGCCGATAGCGAGCACGCCGGCCGCCAGCAGCGACGTGCCGATGGG
>JBQCCP010000159.1:0-8367 GCA_051962095.1 Rhodanobacteraceae bacterium | reverse complement strand
TCCTGTCACGGGACTGCCAAGAACCCCCGCATGCACAAGCGCGTACTGATCGTCGAAGACGAAGCGTCCATCCGCGACATGGTGGCTTTCGCGCTGCGCAAGGCGGACATGGAAGTGATCCACGCCGCGGACGCGCGCGCGGCGCTGGTGGCGATCAGCGACACGCCGCCCGACCTGATCCTGCTGGATTGGATGTTGCCCGGCATGACGGGCCTGGAACTCGCGCGACGCTTGCGTGGCGAAGAACGCACCGCCGAGGTGCCGATCATCATGTTGACCGCGCGCGGCGAGGAGATGGATCGCGTCAGTGGCCTCGAAGCCGGCGTGGACGACTATGTGGTGAAGCCGTTCTCGACGCGCGAATTGATCGCGCGGATCAAGGCTGTGCTGCGGCGCGCGCAGGCCGACGGCGGCACGGGATCGATCGAAATCGGCGGGCTGCGCATCGACGGCCCCGCGCACCGCGTGTACGCCGGTGATGTGCAGGTCGAGATCGGTCCCACCGAATACCGCCTGCTGCATTTCTTCATGAGCCACGCCGAACGCGCGTATTCGCGGGCGCAGTTGCTGGACCAGGTCTGGGGCGGCAGCGTCTACGTCGAGGAACGCACGGTGGACGTGCACATCCGCCGGCTGCGCAAGACGCTGGAGCCGTTCGGGCTGGACGGTCTGATCCAGACGGTGCGCGGCACCGGCTATCGCTTCTCGGCATCGCCATGAGCACCGATCGCGCGCGCGCGCGACGCCTCGCGACCCAGTTGCGCGACCTGCGCACCGTGGCATGCGCATTGCCCGATGCATTGGTGCTGCTGGATCCCGATGGCCGCGTGTGCTGGTGCAATCCCGCCGCGGAACATCTGCTCGGCGTGGCGTGGCCGCGCGACCGCGGCCTATTGATGGCGGCCCATTTCGGCGAGGGCGAGGCCGGCGCATGGTTGCGGACGGAGCAGGGGGATGGCGATGACGTCGCGTCGCCCGTCGACAGCGCGATGCGCTTGCAGCTTTCGCTGATTCCCTACGGAGATCACCGTCGCCTGCTGATCGCGAGCGACATCAGCCGGATCACGCGACTGGAGCAGGTGCGCCGCGATTTCGTCGCCAACGTTTCGCACGAGTTGCGCACGCCGCTGACGGTGATCCACGGTTATCTCGAGTTGCTCGACCCCGAGGACGTGCCGGCGCTGGCGCCGGTGCTGAACGAACTGCGCGCGCAGTCGCAGCGGATGCGCCAGATCGTCGAGGATTTGCTTGAGCTGTCGAGGCTCGAGATGCAGCAGCATCTCGCCGAGGAACGCGTCGAAATGACGCCCATGCTGGAAACGCTGCGTCGCGAGGCCGAGGCGCTGAGCCAGGGCAGGCATCGCATTGCATTGGAGGATGAAGCGCATGCCGACCTGCTCGGCTCGCCCAAGGATCTGCACAGCGCGTTCTCCAACCTGGTCAGCAACGCGGTGCGCTATACGCCGGACGGCGGCACCATCACGATCCGCTGGAAGCGAGCCACCACGGGCGCCGAGTATTCGGTGACCGACACCGGTTACGGCATTCCGGCCGAGCACCTGTCGCGCCTGACCGAACGTTTTTATCGGGTGTCGTCCAGCCGATCGCGCGCGACCGGCGGCACGGGACTCGGGTTGTCCATTGTCAAGCACGTATTGAACCTGCACGACGCGCAACTGCGGATCGAAAGCGAATCCGGCAAGGGGTCGACATTCACGTGCGTGTTCGATCAGGCGCGATTGCTCGAGTCGGTGTAGTCCGGATGAGACGCGTGTCGCCGCAATCCGGGGCTTTCCCGGATTGATTCGCGACATCCATGCCGCTCATCCTGCGGACCGGCTTCGCCGTTCGCGTTTGCAATCCTGCAAACGCAGTCGCTTCGCTGCATCCGGGCTACGACAATGGATCCCGGCTCAACGCACCGCCAGCCTCGGCGTCCTTGCCTTGGCAAGCGGCCTGCCTGCGGCGCCATGCCTTCGGCGCTCATCGTTGCGCGAGACGCGTTTCAACGCATCTCGCAAACGCAACGACTTGCCTTACGCTGGCCGGGATTCTGGCATCCTGTCAGAACTTGACTTCACCCCACGCGCCGATCTCGCGGCTGTGGATGTCGACATTGGTGCTGTTGCGGAGGCGCTCATCTTTGTATGCCACCGCAACTTTCACGCCCTTGGTGACCGGGAAAGCGACGCCCGTGTTCCAGTACGTGTCCTTGAGCGAAGGGTCGAGTTCCTTGCTGGGCTTGACTTGGTCGTAGCGCGCGAACACCGATGCGCGAGCGAAGTCGTAGCTGCCCCACAGCGACCAACCGGATGCCGTGTCGGTGGCGGGCGTGGCAACGTTCTTCCAGTTGTCGGCCTTGAACCATTCCGCGCCCAACCGCAGCCCGTCACGGTTCCATCCAGCCATGGCGTCGTAACGACGCGCGCTGTGCAGCGCAGGCGTGGTTTGGGTGTCCTTGCCGAGATCGCCATCGTAGCCGCCGACCGCAAATACCAGCCCCTTGACCGGTTGCACCCCGACTCGCGCCGCGAAGTCCACATGGCTGGAGCGTGACGGATTCTTGTAACCGCCGCCGTTGATGGCGGATACCTGGTAATTGAACACGCCGTTGTCGCCAAGCAGGTGCATGCCCCAATCCGCGGAGTTGCCGTACTTCAGCCGGTCGATCAGCGTGTTCTCGACAAAGCGGTAGCCGTACCAGTCCTCGACGAACGGAATCCATGGCATGTTGGCCGAGCCGACCCGCAGCGTCGCGAGCTTGGAGAACGCGCCCTGCACGTAGGCCTTTTTCACGAACAACTGGGTTTCACCATCGTTGCCGACGTAGTTGAAGTCGGTAGTGAGGTTGGCCGACCACACGTCGTTGAAGCTGTGATCGATCGAAAGATAGAAGCGCTTGACGTCGAGGCCCGTACCGGAAGCATCGGTTTTCGCGCCGTTGCTGGTCTGGTCGATGTGGGTCATGTCCACGAACATCGTGCCGCTGACCTTGGTATTGTCGGCCCACGCTGCGAGCGGGCTCGACGGGGCCGGAGCCTGGACTTGCGCCTGCGCTTGCTGCTTCTGTTCGAGTTCACTCACCTTTGTTTGCAGGGTTGCCAGTTGCGTGCGCAGTTGCGCCAGCTCCTGGGAATCGTCCGCCGTCGTTTGCGCCTGCGCGCCCAGGCTGGCAAGGGCCAGTCCAGCGGCGATCGTTGCCGCGAGCATCTTGATACGCACTTTTTTTCTCCTGCCGTTGGTTGTGAATCACTGCGGCGAACCATGCGGTGTGTGTGTTACGCGGCCTTGTCGCGATGATTACGATTTCGTGACAACCGGGGCGCTGTGGCGGCAGTCAGTCGCTGTCATCAACCTGAAACATTTCCCTCATTCAATGGCAACACGCGCACCGGAGAATGCGTGTGGCTGGACCCACACGACAGGAGACCCACGTGAACATTCGCTTCCCAAGCACGCTCAGCCTTGTTGCAATCGTCACATCGCTCGCGCTCGGCCTCGGCACGGCGCATGCCACCGACATCACGGGCGCCGGTTCCAGCTTCGTCTATCCGGTGATATCGAAATGGTCGGCAGCCTACGCAGAGAAAAGTGGCAACCACGTGAACTATCAATCGATCGGTTCGGGTGGCGGCATCGCGCAGATCAAGGCCGGTACGGTCGATTTTGGCGCCAGTGACAAGCCGCTGGACGAGGCCACGCTCGCCAAGTTCGGGCTCGGCCAGTTCCCCGACGTGATCGGCGGCATCGTGCCGGCCTTCAACGTGCAGGGTGTGATGCCCGGCAAGCTGGTACTGGATGGACCGACGCTGGCGGACATCTTCCTGGGCAAGATCACGCACTGGAACGACCCCACGATTGCGCGGCTCAACCCCGGCCTGAAGCTGCCCGGCGCGAAGATCACCGTGGTGCATCGCTCGGATGGTTCCGGTACCACGTTCAATTTCACCAATTACCTTTCAAAGGTCAGCCAGGAATGGAAGACCAAGGTGGGTGAAAACACCGCGGTGAACTGGCCGACCGGCATCGGCGGCAAGGGCAACGAGGGCGTGTCGGCGTACATCAAGCAGATCCCGAATTCGATCGGCTATGTCGAATATGCCTACGCCGTGCAGAACAAGCTGGGCTACGCGCGCATGAAGAACGCCGCCGGCCAGGTCGTGCAACCCGACGCTGCCAGCTTCCAGGCCGCCGCGGCCACTGCCGACTGGGCGCACGCGAAGAATTTCGACCTGCTGATGACCAATGCCCCGGGCGCCAAGGCATGGCCCATCACCGCCACCTCGTGGGTCATCATGTACAAGCAGCCGAAGAATGCCGCCAACTCTAAGGTGGCACTGGACTTCTTCCGCTACGCCTACGCCGACGGCAAGTCTGCGGCGGCGGCCTTGGACTATGTGCCGCTTCCGGCCAGCCTCGTGAGCCAGATCGAGGCTTATTGGAAGGCCGAGTTCAAGCAGTGATCCACGCCTGAGCCCTTTCGCACTACCAGGGGCCATGGATGGCCCCGCCCTGAACAGAGGGCGGGAAGTCAACAGCGGCTTTCAGCGAAGACCCATGTCATCGAATCCGGCCCTCAACGACACCAGCGATGCCGACCACCACAGTCGTGCCGACGCGCGCCACGACGTGTGGTTCCGCCGGCTGCTGAAGACGTGTGCGCTGTTGGTGCTGGCCGCACTGCTGGGTGCGGCGCTCTCCACCCTGTGGGGAGGGCGCGAAGTACTGTTCGGGCAAGGCCTGCACTTCCTGACCAGCGACGCATGGAATCCGGTCACCGACGACTACGGCGCATGGGCGCCCATCTTCGGTACGCTGGTGACTTCGACGATTGCGCTCATCCTTGCAGTGCCGCTGAGCTTTGGCATCGCACTGTTCCTGACAGAAATCGCGCCGACCTGGCTGCGCGGCCCTGTGGCGACGGCCATCGAACTGCTGGCCAGCATTCCGTCGATCATCTACGGCATGTGGGGCCTGTTCGTGTTCGTGCCGTTCATGGCGCGCATCGAGCCGGGCCTCTCCGGGACGCTTGGTCGCATCCCGTTGCTGGGCGAGCTGTTCCAAGGACCACCCATCGGGTTGGGCCTGCTCACCGCCGGCGTCGTGCTGGCGGTGATGATCCTGCCGTTCATCTGCTCGGTGATGCGCGAGGTATTCCAGACGGTGCCGAACCGGCTCAAGGAATCATCCTACGCGCTCGGTTCGACGACTTGGGAAGTCGTGTGGGACATCGTGCTGCCCTACACGCGCTCGGCGGTAATCGGTGGCATCTTTCTTGGCCTGGGCCGCGCGCTGGGGGAGACCATGGCGGTGACTTTCGTGCTCGGCAACGCGTACAACATCACTTCTTCACTGTTGATGCCCGGCACCTCGATTTCTTCCTCGATCGCGAACGAATTCAACGAGGCGGTCGGCACCCACCGCTCGGCGCTGATCGCGCTGGGCTTCCTGCTGTTCGTGGTCACCTTCGTGGTGCTGCTGATCTCGCGCCTGATGCTGCGCCAGCTCGCGCGGCGGGAAGGCGCATGATGGTCATCGATATCTACGTCCGCCGACGGGCCATCAACGTGGTGGCGATGGTGCTCAGCGGCTGTGCCGCCGTGGTGGGCCTCGCCTTCCTGATCTGGATCCTCTGGACCACGCTGAAGAATGGCTTCAGCGCACTCGACCTCAAGCTGTTCACGAAAATCACCGCCTATGGGCCAGAGGGAGGCCTGTCGAATGCCATAGTCGGCAGCCTGGTGATGGACCTGATCGCACTCGCTATCTGCGCGCCCATCGGCGTGCTGGCCGGCACCTTCCTCGCCGAATACGCGAATCGCACGAAACTCGGCGCCGTCATCCGTTTCCTCAATGACATCCTGCTGTCTGCGCCGTCGATCGTGCTCGGGCTGTTCGTCTACATGATCGTGGTGCTGCCGATGTCGAATCTCACCCACGGCACGGTGTCGTTCTCCGGGTTCGCGGGGGCAGTGGCGCTGGCGCTGATCGGGCTGCCGGTGATCGTGCGCACCACCGACGAAATGCTGCAACTGGTGCCGGGCACCTTGCGCGAAGCAGCGCTGTCGCTGGGCGTTCCGCAATGGAAGCTGACAGTGCAGGTGCTGATGCGGGCCGCCGTGTCAGGCATCGTCACCGGCGTGCTGCTCGCGCTGGCGCGGCTGGCCGGCGAAACCGCACCGCTGCTGTTCACCGCGTTCGGCAACAATTTCATGGCCTTCCATCCGCTCAACAAGATGGAAAGCGTGCCGGTCGCGATCTATCAGTACACCAACGATCCCAACCCGGCGCTGCACGCCATCGCCTGGGCCGGCGCGCTGCTGATCACATTGTTCGTGCTGCTGCTCAGTTTGTCTGCGCGCTGGTACCTGCACCGCCACAAGGTTACCCATGACTGAGAACACCGCCTTCTTCAGGGCACCTCCCACCTTTTTGCAGGCAGCCCCCGGTGTGGCCGTGGTGCCGCCGCCGAAACTTGCGGTGCGCAACCTCAATTTTCTATACGGGGACTTCCAGGCGCTGAAAAACATCAGCATGGACATACCCGAAAATCGGGTCAGTGCCATCATCGGCCCTTCCGGTTGTGGCAAGTCCACGCTGCTGCGCGTGTTCAACCGCATTTACGCGATCTATCCGAAGCTGCGAGCCATCGGCGAGGTTCTGCTGGACGACGAAAACATCCTCGACACCGGCTATCCGCTTCACAAGCTCCGCAGCAAGGTCGGCATGGTGTTTCAGAAGCCGGTTCCGTTCCCGATGACCATCTTCGAGAACGTCGCCTGGGGCATCCGGCATCATGAGAAGCTGTCGAAGACCGAAATGGAGCCGCGTGTCGAGCAGGCACTGCGTCGCGCGGCGTTGTGGGACGAAGTGAAAGACAAGTTGAAGCACAGCGCACTCAGCCTTTCGGGCGGCCAGCAGCAGCGGCTGTGCATCGCGCGCAGCATCGCGTTGAAACCGGAGGTGCTGTTGCTGGACGAGCCTACCTCCGCGCTGGATCCCATCGCGACCGGCCGCATCGAGCAACTGATCGAAGAACTGAAACACGATTACACGATCGTGATCGTCACCCACAATATGCAGCAGGCAGCGCGCGTATCCGACCGTACCGCCTTCATGTACATGGGCGAACTGGTGGAATTCGACGACACCGAAAGGATCTTCACGAAACCCGCCAAACAGCAAACCGAAGATTACATCTCCGGACGGTTCGGATGAGATCTGCGACTGCCGGGCGGTTTACTTTCCCTGATAGCGAGATGCAGCAATGGCCACGCCCCACGACCACCTCGTGAAAAGCTACGACGAGGAAATGTCCCGCCTGACCGGCGAGATCGCCGGGATGGGTGAACTCTCGGCAAAGCAACTGGAAGCCGCCATGGAGGCACTCGACAAGCGCGACAGCGAGGCGGCCCAGCGCGTTGCCGACAATGACGATGCGATCGACGACCAGGAACGGCAGATCAGCAATGATGTGTTGCGGCTGCTGGCCTTGCGTCAGCCAATGGCGCGCGATCTGCGGGAGGTCCTCGCCGCCCTGCGCATTGCTTCCGATATCGAGCGGATCGGGGACTATGCCACCAACGTTGCGAGGCGGTCGATGACACTGAACCTGTCCGCGCCCGTGCCGCTCGTGGGCAGTCTCGGCCCGATGGCGAGGATGGCCTGCAGGCTTGTTCGTGAAACGATGCGAGCCTACGTCGCGCGAGACGCTGATCTGGCCTACACCGTATGGGAACGCGATGCCGACCTGGATGCCCTCTACACCACGCTGTTCCGCGAACTGCTCACCTACATGATGGAGGATCAGCGCAGCATTACGGCCTGCACGCATTTGCTTTTCATCGCCAAGAACATCGAGCGCATCGGTGACCACGCGACCAATATCGCCGAAAACGTCTGGTTCGTCGTGCACGGTGAAACGCTCAACGAGCCGCGCGCCCGGCGCGACCCGACTTACGATCCGTGACGCGCAGGCGCAGGGCATGTCACCAGCCGGTCATCGCACGGTAGCGAGGCTGCAACACCGGCATGCGAAGGTTTGCCCGAACCCGAAGCGAACCTTGAATCATGCACATCGTATTCATCACGGAAACCTGGCCGCCGCAGGTCAACGGCGTCGCCCTCACGGTCAGGGCGCTGGCCCTCGGATTGGCAGCACGCGGACACCGCGTCGAGGTGGTACGTCCTGGCAAGGATGGAAGTGACGGCAAGGTGGAACTGCTGTCCGCCCGTAGCGCACCCCTGCCACGCTATCCCGGATTGCAGGTCGGCATGCCGCAGGGCGGGGTATTGCGGCGGCGCTGGTGTGAACGGCAGCCCGACGTGGTCTACATCGCCACCGAAGGACTGCTCGGCATTTCCGCC
>JBQCCP010000158.1:0-4899 GCA_051962095.1 Rhodanobacteraceae bacterium | reverse complement strand
GCTGGTGATGTTGCCGAACCTGGTGTGGCTGGCGCACGACGCGACCGGCCCGGTGTGGGTGCCGGCGCTGGTGTTGCCGCTGGCCATGCTCGCGATATGGTTTGCGCTGCTGGGAAGCTGGCCGTGGCTGGCGTGCCTGCTGCTCCTGCCGCTTGCGCTGCTGGCGCCGCTGGAAACCTATTACGTCGCGCAATACCACCACCCCACCTCGGCGCAGATCATCGCGACGATCGTCGCGACCAATCCGCTGGAAGCGCAGGAGTACTTCGGGCGCTCGCTGATTCCGCTCGCGCTGGTGCTGGTCGGCGGCATGGCCGTCGCCCTGCTGGCCACGTGGAGCACCTTTCGCGCGCGGTTGCGCTGGCACGGTCCACTGCGCATCGGCTTCCTGTGCACAGGCATCGTGGCGATGCTGGTTCCGTTCGGCGTCAATGTCGCGACATCCCGCCACCGGTCTTCGGCAGGTTCGGAATCCGAGTCGGCCTCGGCGCCGCTGCGCGACTACGCCCACGCGATCGAAGACGGCTATCCGTTCGGCGTGCTGCCGCGCATCGTCGACTACCGGCGCGAATGGAACCGGATGCGCAGCGATGCGGCGAGGTTCAAGGCATTCCGCTTCCATGCCCACCGCGCCGGGCCGCCGCTGCACCAGCGCCAGGTTTACGTGCTGGTGATCGGCGAAAGCAGCCGGCGCGCGAACTGGCAGTTGTTCGGCTACGACCGCGCCACCAATCCCGAACTGTCGAAGCTCGCGAACCTGGTGCCGATCACGCGCTTCATCAGCACGTGGCCGGAATCGATCGCGGCGATCCCGATGATCCTGACGCGCCGCAAACCCGACATGGCGTGGGATGCGCCGTGGCACGAGGCTTCGATCCTGCGCGCGATGTCGGAGGCCGGCTACGGGACCTACTGGATCTCGAACCAGCAGGCGATCGGCGAATTCGATTCGCCCGTTTCGATGTACGCCTACGAAGCCGACCACGTGGAATGGTTGAACCACGCCTCCTGGACCGCCCCCGGCAGCTATGACGGCGACCTGATCCGGCCGCTCGAGGATGCGCTGCACGCATCGGACAAGGACCTCTTCATCGTGCTGCACATGATGGGCAGCCACGTGAAATACGACTACCGTTATCCGAAGGCGTTCGAGCACTGGAAACCGACCCAGGTTTCGCCACCGGGCAATGGCACCTCGATCGAACGTGCCCGCAACAGCTACGACAACAGCATCCTGTATACCGATCACGTGCTGGCACGGGTCATCGGCGTGCTGAAATCGAGCGGCGCGGTCACCGCCTTGTGGTTCGAGTCCGACCACGGCGAATTGATTCCCACGCCGACCTGCGACAGGGAGGGCCATGGCGTCGGCACCGTGCCCGAGTACGAGATTCCCGCGCTGTTCTGGTATTCGGATCCCTACCAGGCACACTTTCCGCAACGCGTCGCAACCTTGCGCGGCAACGCCGGCAAGCGCACCCTCTCCGCCGACACTTTCGAATCGCTGATCGATATGGCGGGCGTCACCTTCCCCACGCACGACGAAAGCTGGAGCCTGTTCAGCCCGCACTGGCACTACCACACGCGCTGGGTCGCGCAGACCCGCCATATCGATTTCGACACGGCACGCTTCGACAAGACCTGCGAACGCGTGCTGCCAGGGCCGTTCGCCAGCGGGGACGATGATGACTAGTGACGTTGCGCAGCGTGGCGTCAACCGCTATGTGGTCGCGCTGACCGGCGGCGTGGCTTCGGGCAAGTCGGCGGTCGCGCAGCGATTCGAGACCTTGGGCATCCGCGTTTACGACGCGGATGTCGCCGCGCGCGAAGTGGTGGCGCCACGCCAGCCGGCCCTGGCCGAAATCGAATTCGTGTTCGGCGCGGAGATGTTGCAGGCGGACGGTTCGCTGGATCGCCGCGCAATGCGCGAGCGCGTGTTCGCCGATGTCGAAGCGCGCCGCAAGCTGGAAGCGATCATCCACCCACAGGTACGGGCGCGGTTGCGGCGTTGCGTCGGGACGGATCCCGGCCCGTATTGCATGCTCGCGATTCCGCTGCTGGTGGAGAACCGGACCGAATACGACTGGGTGGATCGCGTGCTGGTGGTGGATGCGCCGGAAATATTGCAGGTGGAGCGCCTGATGCGCCGCGACGGCGTCACCCGTGAAGCCGCGCAACGGGTGCTGGACGCGCAATCGACGCGCGCGCAGCGGCTCGCGATCGCCGATGACGTGATCGTCAACGACGGCGAGGCGTCCGCGCTGGATGCGCAGGTGGCGGCGTTGCACGCACGATATCTGGAGCTTGCCCGTGATCGTTGGTTGGGCTGACGCCGGATTGCGGCGAAACCCGATGCATCGAGCGATTCGTTGGGCTTCGTGGATGAAGCCCCGCTCAGCCCAACCTACCTGCAGCCTGTCGGCCGAACGCACGGATGCCGGCGACGCCTTGCGCGCCGACGGCACGCGCGCGTTCGAGATCGTCCGGCCCTGCTCCGCCCAACGCATAGACAGGCAGGCGTGCGTCGGCCACCAGCCGGGCGAAGCATTCCCAGCCGAGCGGCGTCGCGGCGGGATGAGATGCCGTGGGACGCACCGGCGACAAGGTCGCGAAATCCGCGCCAAGGTCCGCGGCCAATTCCAGCTCTTCCGCATCGTGGCACGATGCGCCCACCCAGGCGTCGCGTGGCAAGGGACGCTCGCGCAATTCGCGCAACTGGCGCGCCTTGAGATGCACGCCGAGGCCGAGTTCGCGTGCAAGCTCGATGTCGTGATTGACCAGCAGCGATCCACGCAAGCCCGAATCCGCGCGCAGTGCGCGATCCGCATTCCGTCGGACCGTATCGCGATCCGCGCGCGGCATGCGCAATTGCCACAGGGCTTCGCTGTCAGCGGTTCCGGCGAACCCCTCGGTAACGGAAATGACGTAGTACGAAGGGAGGCGAAGCGCGGCCACAATCGGCGCGTCGGCGGGCGGCATCGCGGCGATGTCCATGTCGCGCGGCGCGAGCCATTGCAGGGGATGGCCTTCGCGCGCACGCGGCTCGCCACGCCACTCCGTCACGCGCAGCGCATGCAGGCGCACGGACTTTTCGGGATACCGCCACGGCAGCGAGATCAGCGGCGCCGACCCGATCACGTCGACGTCGAGTTCCTCCTTCAGTTCGCGGATCAACGCCCGTTCGACCGTTTCGCCCGGCTCGAGCTTGCCCCCGGGGAATTCCCACAAGCCCGCGAGGTGCTTGCCCGGCAGGCGTTGCATCAACAGCACGCGACCCAGCGTATCGGTGAGGATGCCGGCCGCGACTTCAATCGCTCCGCGAGAGGTGGTTTTCGGTTCCATTCCCCCATCCCCCTTCAGGTACCTTCCCCCGCAAGCGGGAAAAAATCAAATGCGTTCGTAATCGGCGAAATCGAAAGCGAGCGGATGCTTCGCATCGGCGGGATGGTGTTCGCGCGCCGTCTCGCGCCAGTCGCGCGGATCGAACGCGGGGAAAAACGTGTCGGCGTCCCCGATCGCGGCGTCGATTTCCGTGAGATGCATGGATGTTGCACGCGGCAACGCCAACGCGTAGACCTCACCGCCTCCGATCACCATCAAATCCGCGCCGTCCGCACGCGTCAAGGCCTCGTCGAGCGAATGCACCGCGACCTGTCCCGGATACGGTGCGGCCCCGGCGCGGGTCAAGACGAGATTGGTGCGCCCGGACAGCGGACGACCGATCGCGAGCGCGGTCTTGCGGCCCATCAGCACCGGCTTGCCCAGCGTGAGCGCCTTGAAGCGCTTCAGGTCATCGGACAGGTACCACGGCATCGCGCCGGCGCGGCCGATCGCGCGGTGGCGATCGAGCGCGGCGACGAGAACGATGTTCGCCGTCGACATGCGCGTCAAACCGCAACCGGCGCGCGGATCGCGGGATGCGGATCGTAATCGACGATGCGGATGTCCCCGAAGCGGAAATCGAACAACGATCGCACATCGGGATTCAGCACCAGCCTTGGCAGCGCTCGCGGCGTGCGGGTCAACTGCTCGCGCGCCTGCTCGACATGGTTGGAATAAAGGTGCAGGTCGCCGAACGTGTGCACGAAATCACCTGGGGCGAGCTCGCACACCTGCGCCATCATGCACGTCAGCAAGGCATAGCTCGCGATGTTGAACGGCACGCCCAGGAAAATGTCGGCCGAGCGCTGGTAGAGCTGGCAGGACAGTTTCCCGTTCGCGACGTAGAACTGGAACAGCGCGTGGCACGGCATCAAGGCCATTCGGTCCAGTTCGCCCACGTTCCACGCCGACACGATCATCCGCCGCGAATCCGGGTTGCGCCGGATCTGCTCGATCACCTGCGCGATCTGGTCGATGGTACGGCCATCCGCCGCGGGCCACGCGCGCCACTGCTTTCCGTAAACGGGGCCGAGCTCGCCGTTTTCATCGGCCCACTCGTCCCAGATGCTTACGCCGTGTTCCTTGAGGTAGGCGATGTTGGTGTCGCCGCGCAGGAACCACAGCAGCTCGTGCACGATCGACTTGACGTGCAGTTTCTTGGTGGTGAGCAGCGGAAAGCCCTGCGCCAAGTCCATCCGGATCTGCCGGCCGAACACCGAACGCGTGCCGGTGCCGGTGCGGTCGCCTTTGTGGGCGCCGTGTTCCAGCACGTCGCGGAGAAGGTCGAGATAGAGCTGCATGAGTAGCACGGGGTTCCGAAACTGGAAAGACTACAAGATTTCGTCATTCCGGACGCGCGCAGCGCGATCCGGAATCGGTCTCGACGGTCGGATTTCCCCGCAGACACCGATTCCGGGTTCTGCCTGCGATAAAACCCGCAGCCAGCCCCGGAATGACGACAAACGCTGGATGTTTCCGATTCCCCGGGTGCGCCTCCCGGCTTCCGATTCCCGCCCC
>JBQCCP010000157.1:0-25754 GCA_051962095.1 Rhodanobacteraceae bacterium | reverse complement strand
CGGCAGCCATGGAGGCTGCCGAACGTAAGGGTGGAGAATGCGGCAGCCGGGATCCGCTGGGACGCGCCGCCTTCCCGACGCGCACGATGGTGTCGCGGGGCGATACCGCGCAACTGACACTGTTCGATGCGAACGCGGATCGGGCGACCTTCGACTTCCACCTGATCATCCAGCGTTCCGATGGACTGCTGGGCGTCATTGATCCAGAAATCCGCAACAGCGGAGTCATGAAGTAGGCGCGACATGAACGTGCCAAGGAACACGCTTTCCGGGAACCAGGCAACGCGCGAGGATCCGCGCGCTGCCGAGGCCTCCGCTTTTGCGTTGGACGCGAGCCAGGAAACGCAGGCGAGCGCCGCATTCGCGCCGCTGGTCGTCGGCGTCACCAGCCACCGCAACATCGCGGCGGGCGAGATCGAATCGATACGCGGGCGCGTGCGGCAGCTCCTCGGGCAACTCCAGCGCGAGTTTCCGCACGCGCCGCTGACGATCCTGTCGCCGCTGGCCGAGGGCGGCGATCAACTGGTGGCCGAGGAAGGCCTGGATCTCGGCGCGCAACTCGTCGCGCCGCTGCCGTTCGCGCGCGAGTTGTATGCACAGGATTTCACCGACGCCACGGCGCGCGACCGATTCGAATCACTGTGCACCCGTGCGCGTCTGATCGAACTGCCGTTGCTGACCGGGCATACGCACGCCGCGGTGGCCACGCCGGGCTACGAACGCAACCGCCAATACGCGCAGGTGGGAATGTTCGTGGCACGGCATTGTCACCTGCTGCTGGCGATCTGGGACGGCAAGCCGTCGCACCGTCTGGGCGGTACCGCGCAGATCGTGGAATATTTCCTGACCGGCACGCCCCCGGGTGACTTCGAGCGCAGGCGCGACCGGCGCCCACGCCTGTACGGGGGCGGCGACGAGCGCCTGCTGTGCCATGTCGTGTGTTCGCGCGATGCGCGGGGCGGCGCACCGGCTGCGCCACTCCGGCCGGGGCAGGTGATCTGGCGCAACCTCGACGAGGCGTCCGAACCCGACGTGCCGATGCCGCAGGCGTTCCGCACGGTGTTCGCGCACACCGACGCCTTCAACATCGATGCCGCGAAGTACCGCGAGGAAATCGAGGCCGGCGGCGTCGGCATCGAAGATGCGGCTTCCGCTGCAGGCGACAACACGTCGACGCAATCGTCACCTACCGCGCTGTTCCGCACCGCCGATTGGCTGGCGATCCATTTCCAGAAGCGCGTGCTGCTGGCCATGCGGGTGATCTACCTGGTCGCGTTCGTGATGGGCGTGGCCTTCACCATGTACGACAACCTGCCCGATCAGGACAACATGCTGTTCGTGTTCATGTTCCTGTTTGCGACCGGGGTGGTGGTGAGCGCCATCGCGAAGCGGCGCGGCTGGCACCGCAAGTACCTCGACTACCGGGCGCTGGCCGAGGGGCTGCGCGTGCAGTGCTACTGGCGGCGCGCCGGCATTTCCCTGACCGGCGATCCCGAGTTCGCCCACGACAGCCTGTTGCAGAAGCAGGACATCGAACTGGGCTGGGTGCGCAACGTGATGCGCAGCGCGGGACTGTTCGGCCCGGCCTGGCCGGGGCCGCGGGACGAAGCATCGTTGCACGGCGTGATCGACGAATGGGTCGGCGACGCCACCCACGGCGAACTCGGTTACTACCGGGTCCGCACCGAGCAGCGCGAACGCAGCCATCGTGTCAACGAGGCGATCGGTGCGATGTGTCTGCTCGCCGGCATCTTCATCAGCGTGGTACTGGCGGTGCTGGTGCACCGGCTGTCGGTGGACGCCAAGAACAACCTGATCGTGGTGATGGCATTTTTCTCGATCTTCGCGGCGGTGCGCGAAGCGTATTCGTTCCGCAAGGCCGACCGCGAATTGATCCGCCAGTACCGCTTCATGGAACGGGTGTTCGGCAACGCACGCACCGCGCTGGACAAGGCCGAGGACGCCGAGGAGCAGCGCGAGATCCTGCGCGCGCTGGGCGAAGCGTCGCTGGCCGAGCACGTCGAGTGGGCGGTGATGCACCGCCAGCGCCCGCTGGAAGCGGGGAAGATGTGAGGCGCAAGCATCGCCGAAAAAACGGCGATGCCCCGGGATGACGAAAATCAGAACGATAGCGGACGGGATGGAGAAACTGTTTCTTACGCGGGCTGCTTGCTTTCGGAGGCCGCTGTCTGCTTCGCGGCCGCTAGCCGCGCTTCTGCGGCAGCGACCATGGCCTGGTAGCGCGGGTCGTCGTGCAGCGACGCAAGGTCCGGATCGGTCTTCAGATAGCGCAACAGCGACACGGTGATTGCCGAGAACAGCGGCCCCAGCATCTCAAGCGCCGCAACTTTGTCGTCCAGGTAATTGTTCAGGGCACACGCAAAGTTGTAGCGCATGTCCCGGTTATCGGGATCGATCAGTAGTGCGCGGCTCATGCGTGCTTTCGCTCTTTCTCCCTCGCCGAGGGATCCAAGCGCCACGGCGCTATATGCCATGACCCCTGAATTGTTTTGATCGCGGCTCAGAATGGCATCCGCGCGTTTCGAAGCCACTTCGGCAGCGTGGCGCATTCCAGTGACATTACCCAGCGCCCGATACGAACTCACCAGCATCATCGCCGAGTTGACGTCCGAGTCCATGAGGTTCACTGCCTTGTCAAAGAACCGCGCCGCATCTTCGAATCGATGCAGTTGGTAGTTCAGCCGTCCGGCAGTGCGATTGACCTCGTAGGATTCAGGATCCAGTTTCAAGGCAATCTCGGCCTCGGCGATGGCCCCATCCATCGCGCCTTGCATCTGCAGGATGTAAGCCTTGACCGCATGCGCCTCGGCGAGCTTCGGGTCCAGCGTCAGCGCCCGTTCCGCGGCCGCCATGCCGTCGTCCGATTCGACCCCGAGCTCGCGCAAATTTCGAAAGCCCATCGCCATCAGTGCCCAGGCCTGCGCGTAATTCGGGTCGATTTCGACCGCGCGCGTGCAGGTACGCACGATGGCTTGCGAGGCACGTTCGTCTTCCCGACTGGTTACGTAGATCTGCCGTGCCATCAAATAGAGGTCATGTGCCTCGACGCTGTCGGTGCCACGCCGCTCGATGGCTTTCTTTTCCTCCGGCAGCAAACGCAACTTCAACGCCTTGGCAATGGCGTGAGAAATCTCGTCCTGCAGCGCGAAGATGTCGCTTGCATCGCGGTCGTAACGTTCGGCCCAGACGTGCCGGTTGCTGCCACCGTCGATCAACTGTGCGCTGATCCGCACTCGCCCACCGGCCTTGCGCACGCTGCCTTCCAGCACGTGAGTGACCTTCAAGTCGCGAGCAACCTGCGGGATGTCGACTTGCTTGCCCTTGTACATGAAAGAACCGTTGCGCGAGATGACCGACAGCGCCGAGATCTTGCTGAGATCGGTCAGGATGTCCTCGGTGATGCCATCGCTGAAGTATTCCTGTTCGGGGTCGCCGCTCATGTTGACGAACGGCAGCACGCAAATCGAAAAACGAGCGGACTCCCTGGCCGAAGCGGGTGCGGTCGACCCACCGCCCGTGTTCGGCGCTTGCGCAGCCATGGTCCGCGCGATCATCGCCGCCAGCGCATTCAGGCACTCCTGCAGGACGGGATGGGAAGCATCCTCGCCCCAGTCGTCGAGGTCGGTGGTATGGATCGCGCGCACGTCGATCGGCAGCCGCGCCTGATCGAAGCGGACCGGCACCAGGATGCCGCGCTCGGCGGCATCGCGCGCCTCGCCGCGCACCCACCGCGACACCACCGACGTCGGCGTCCATACCACCAGTACCGACTTGGCGGCCTGCAGCTCGACGTCGATCTCGTCGTCGAACTCCCGGCCCGGGCTGATCTCGGGATCCCACCACACCGACCAGCCCTTCGCCTCGATTGCGGCAACCAGAGGTGTGACGCGCGCCTTGTCGGCACGTGCGTAGGAAACGAAAACATCAGCCATGTGTATCAGCCCCGGCTAGTGGGTCAGGATGCGACGCTGCCCAGGTTCCCAAGCATAGCGCGGCGACCGCTGGAATTCCGTCCCGGCATGGCTGGATCTAGTTCGTGCATCATGCGCGCGCGCCGCCGGCATTTGCCGTCTCGGGCAGCCGCCGCACCAGGATCAAGGTGACGTCATCCGCCGCAGCGATCCCGCCGGCGAACGTGTCGGCCGCAACCAGCAGGCGTTGGCACAATTCCGCCATCGGCAGATGTTGTCCGCGACGGATCACCCCGGCGACGCGCTCGGGCCCGAACTCCTCGTTGGCTGCATCGGCCCGTTCGTACAACCCGTCGGAAATCAGGGCCAGGATGTCCCCCTGTCCCAACTGGAGCGTCGCTGCCACGGGTCCCTCGGCCATTTCCATCACGCCCACCGGAAAGGTGGTCGGCTCGATCCACTCGCAGCGATCATCATCCGCGCGGTAGAGCAGCAGCGGACCCTGGCCCGCGCAGTGGTAGCGCACGCTGTGTGCCTCGGGGTCGAGGTACGCCATGAACGCCGTGATGAACCGATCGTCGGGTAGGTCCTCGGCCAGCTGGTTGTTGACGTGCCGGTAGGCATCGTCGAGGCTGGCGCCAAGCCGGAACGCGACGCGCAGCATGCCCTGCATTTCCATGGCCGACAACGCAGGGCCGAAGCCGTGCCCCGTGGCGTCGCCCAGCAACAGGAACACGCCCGCCGGAAGTTTCACCGCATCGAACATGTCGCCGCCGGCATACGTCGCGGGCTGGAAGTGCCCGTACAGGTCGTAGCCCTGCACCACGGGCATTTGCGTGGGCAAGGTGCTGCGCTGGATCGCGCGCGCGACTTCCACCTCGCTGTGCAATGCGTTGGCCGCGTCCGGGCCGGCGTGGCGCAAGGCCAGCGCGCCCTCGGCGGCAAGCACCTGCGCAAGCAGCACCGTGTTCGGGTCGAAGCCGCGACCCGATTCGTACAGGAGCTGCAGGATTCCGAGCACGGCCTCGCCCGCCACCAAAGGCAGGCTCAGGACCGCACCCGCACGCCCGGCGCGTTCGGGGTCGGTCGCGGACAGGGCGACGATGTCGACGGCCGCTCCCCCATCGACTTCCAGCAACATGCGTCCGCCCTCGGCGCAGCGCCCGGCCAGCCCGGCCCCGGCCGCGAGCCGCGGTGGCGGGTCGCGCGCCGGCACCAGCAACGTCAATTCGCCGTTCTGCGTGTCGCGGCGCCACAGCGCCGCGGTGCGGGCGCCGGTGTGCAAACGTGCGGCTTCGGCCAGCTCCGCCGCCGCCGATCCGGTTTCCGGGCCGCCCAGTGCACGGGTGATGGCCAGCAACGCCTCCAGCAGATCCTTGCGGGTGACGTCCTCGCCTGCTTGCCCGATGCTGTCCACGCCCACCTTCCCCGTTCCACCCGTGACAGTCGAGCCTGAGACAACGGCAAGTCTCGTACCGCGGATGCCGCGATGCAAGCATGGCCATCGCGGCCGAAAGCATGACGCCACCCGGACGCGTTCAGCGCTGACAGCCACGGATTGCATTGCAATCGGGCCGGCAGGATTGGCGCTATAGTGGCCAAGGTGTTTCCTGGCGGCGGCGTACCGCCGCGGTTACGACGGCCGGCGCGTCCCCGGGAGGACGGGGGAACCGTGGAAATGACGTTCAAGCGTTCCATCCACGAATTGCAGGCCATCGTCGCCGCGACCGATCTTTTTTTTTCCGAGCGGCACACCGACCCTGCTTTGCGCCTCCCGGTGGACCTGTCGATCGAGGAGTTGTTCGTGAACATGGTCAAGTACAACCAGGGCACGAACCATGACATCACGTTGCGCCTGGACTGGATCGGCGACGCCGTCGAGGTCAGCCTGACGGATTACGACGTGGAACCCTACGATCCCACCTGCGTTCCGGAGGTGGATCCCGATGCACCCCTGGCGGCGCGGCGGCCCGGAGGCATGGGCCTGTACCTGGTCTCGAAAATGGTGGATGCGATCCACTACGAATACCGCAATCGAGAGAGCAAGGTCACCTTCACCAAGAGGATGGCGCAGGGCCATGCTTGACATCCGTTACGGAGAAGGCCGCCACGTGCTGCTGGTCGGCCGGCTGGATGCCGCCCAGGCGGCCACCGCGCAGGCTTTCCTGGACGAGGTCTCGCCGCCTTGCGTGATCGATGCGGGCGGACTCGAATACATTTCCAGCGCCGGCCTTGGCGTGCTTTTGAAGACCCACAAGCGGCTCGCCGCGGCGGGTTCGGGGATCCGCCTGATCAACGTCAACCCGCACGTCCACGACGTCTTCCGCTACTCCGGAATGGACAAGTTGTTCCCGGTGACCTGCAGTACGTGACGCACGGCTGAACCACGCCACGTGGCCAGGCCGGACTTGGCAGCCCCGCCAACTTTTCGGGGCCTGGGGCGTATATGGCGCATATGGGGCGGATGAGCGATGAACCCGATGCTGCATGGGTGGCGCGCCTCCGCGTGCATGATGCCGGTGCCTTCGGCGAATTGATCGAGTGTTACGAGCGTCCGATGTTCAACGTCGCCTTCCGGATGCTGGGCAACGCCGCGGAGGCAGCGGATGCCACCCAGGACGTGTTTCTGAAGGTGTTCGAGAACATAGCCGGATACGACCCGAAATACCGCCTGTTCAGTTGGATCTACCGGATCGCGGTGAATGAATCCATCGACCGGCTGAAGCACCGGCGCCACGCAGAGGTGGTTGCGATCGATGTACAGGAATTCCCGCTGGCAAGTGCCGAGCGCGGACCCGAGCAGGTGGCGGGAGATGCACAGATGCACGACTTGATCCAGACGGCATTGATGGAACTGCAGTACGACCATCGGGCCGTCATCGTCCTGAGGCACTTTGCCGAATGCAGTTACGCACAAATGGCCGAGATCTTGCACATCCCCGAAAAGACCGTGAAATCGCGGTTGTACAGCGCCCGCCAGGAACTGCACCGCAAGCTCTTTGCGCACGGGGTGGCGACGGCATGATCGATGCCATCGAAATGGCGTGGCTGCACGCGGACCTGGACGACGACCTGGACTCCACCGCACGCGCGCGCCTGCGGGACGCGCTGGACCACTCGCCGGAATTGCGCGCCGCCCACGCGGAACTGCTGGAACTGGATCTGGCCCTGCGGGAAGCGCAGCCTGCGCCGGCCCCCCCCGTGTCGCTGCATGCACGGCTGATGGAAATCGCCGCGGCGGCGAGCGGTCATCGGGCGCAGCAACCGGATTCCACGCAATCACCAACTTTCCGCGGCGTCCGCCGTATTGGAAATCGTGCGGCGCGCATCGGATCGCGCATGGCACCCACCCACCACAGACACGAATCGAGGGGCAGCACAATGGCAAACATGACGACGAAGAAGAAGGCATTGGTCACCGCCGTGGCGGTCGCGATCGTCGCGGTGGCGGTGGGTGTTGCCTACGTGGGCGACATGTTCCCGCACGGCGCCAACGAAATGGCGGCAGCGACGATTGCCCCGGCGCATCGCTACGAAGCGAGCCAGGTGAAGAGCGGCGACCTCCAGCTCGGCAACCAGGACGCCGCGAAATTCGTCCAGACCGATGCCTACCAGAAAATCATCAACGACCCGGCGATGATGACATTGCTGCGCAGCGATGCGTTCCGCAATGCGCTGGCGAACAGCGAAATGCGCTCCGCACTGTTGAACAGCGATGCGTTGCGGTCGGCGCTGCAAAGCAGTGACGCCTTCCGCGCCTCGTTGCAGAACAGCGACGCGTTTCTGTCGGCACTGCAGCACAACGATGCCTTCCGCAACGCGCTCGCCAGCAATGATGCATTCCGCGCTTCCTTGCAACACAATGCCGCCTTCCTTGCGGCGATGCAGCGCAACGCCGCGTTCCGCAACGCTTTGCAAAGCAGCGATGCGTTCCGCTCGGCACTGGCACACAACGACGCCTTCCGCAACTTGCTCGCCAGCAACGATGCGTTCCGCAACGCCTTGCAGAACAGCGACGCGTTCCGTGCGGCCTTGCAGAACAGCGATGCGTTCCGGTCTGCCTTGCAGAGAAACGAAGCCTTCCGCGCCTCGCTGCAGAACAGCGACGCGTTCCGCAATGCGCTTGCACACAACGACGCCTTCCGCAATGCGCTCGCCAGCAACGATGCGTTCCGCAACGCCCTGCAGCACAACGACGCCTTCCGCAACGCGCTGCAACACAACGCGGCATTCCGCAACGCACTCGCCAGCAGCGATGCGTTCCGCAACGCCCTGCAGCACAACGACGCCTTCCGCAACGCGCTCGCCAACAACGATGCATTCCGGAATGCTCTGCAGAACAATGACGCCTTCCGCGCCGCGCTGCAGAACAGCGACGCGTTCCGTGCCCAACTGCAAAACGCTGCGATGCTGCGCGGCGCGCTGCTCAACAACGATGCGTTCCGGTCCGCCTTGATGAACAATGACGCTTTCCGCAGCGCGTTGCAGAGCCAGGCGTTCCGGCAGGCCATGCAGAACCAGGCGTTCCGTTCGGCCCTCAACAACGCCGCCTTCCGCCAGCAGTTGTTCAATAGCGACGCAGCACGCAGCGCCTTGCAGCACGGCGCGGCGGAGTAGGTCGAGGGTGGGCGTCCGGGAGCCGCAATGCGGTTCCCGCGGCGACCCGGATGCTCCACGAGCCCACCCGCAATCGCGGGTGGGCTCGTGGCACGTTTCGCATGCCCGATGCGCCAGCGGGACGCAAGGCCGGGGATGGGCGGCAGGACACTTGGGTGAGGGGGCGATCCATGGGGCGATCGGTGCGGGGACATCTGCTGGCCGCGGCCGTGCTCGTCGCGGCGATTGTTTTTTCGGGTTGCGCGTCCGCCCAATCGTTCCAGTTGCAGAGCCTCGAGACGAAAGACCTGCGGGTGTTGTACACGCCGGACAACGCCTATCTGGTTCCGCACGTCGCGCGCAGCTTCGAGAATTCGCTGCAATTCCAGGAGAGGACCTTCCACTGGAAGCCCTGGGACCGTACCACGGTGGTGCTCACCGATTTCAGCGACTACGGCAACGGAGGCACCTCGGTGGCGCCGTTCAACGAGGTGACGCTGTACATCGCGCCGGACCTCAAGGCCATGGGCACCTCGCCCAGCAGCGAACGCCTGTTCTCGACGGCCAACCACGAGATGGTGCACGCTGCCACCATGGACGGCTGGAACGCGCGCGACGCGCGCTGGCGCAGGTTCCTCGGCGGCAAGGTACGCCCGATCGACGCACACCCGGAAACCATCCTCTACGGCTACCTGACCACCCCGCGCATGAGCGTGCCGCGCTGGTTCCAGGAAGGCATCGCGGTCTACATGGAGACCTGGATGGGCGGCGGCATCGGCCGCGCCCAGGGCCCCTACGACGAAATGGTGTTCCGTGCGATGGTGCGCGACCACGCGCATTTCTACCGTCCGCTGGGACTGGTCTCGGTGGGTACGTCGGTCAGCTTCGAAACCATGACCAACGCGTACCTGTACGGCACGCGCTTCATGACCTACCTGTCGCTGCGCTACTCGCCGCAGCAACTGCTCGACTGGTTCATCCGCAGCCAGGACAGCAAGGCCTACTACGCCGACCAATTCCAGCAGGTGTTCCACGTCCCGCTGGACCAGGCATGGAACGACTGGATCGACTGGGAGCATGGCTTCCAGGAAGCCAACCTGAAAAAGGTGCATCAGTACCCGATCACCCCGGTGACGCCCCTGGCGCCGCGCGCGCTGGGCTCGGTCTCGCGCTCGTTCATCGACCATGGCGACCTGATCGGCGCCTTCCGCTACCCCGGCAGGCTCGCCTATGTCGGCGTGCTGTCGTTGAAGAATGGAACCCTCCGCCACGTCGTCGACATCAAGGGTTCGATGAAATACAGCGTGACTTCGTCGGCGTATGACCCGGCGACCCGGACGTTCTTCTACACGCAGAACAACCTGGACTACCGCGACCTGATGGCGGTGGATGTCCGCACCGGGAAAACCCGGCGTCTGCTGCGCAAGGCCCGCATCGGCGACCTTGCGTTCGATCCGGTAGACCGTTCGCTGTGGGGACTGCGTACCGCCAATGGTTACGTCACCATGGTGCGCATCCCGTACCCGTACAACGAATGGCACCAGGTGCACACCTTCTCCTATGGCGAGGTGCCATTCGACCTCGACGTGTCGCACGACGGCAGCATGTTGTCGTTGTCGGTGGCCATGGTCAGCGGCGCCAACTTCCTGCACCTCTACAAGACGTCGGAGTTGCTGGCAGGAAGCACCACGCCGCTCGCGACCTACGACTTCGGTCAGGCGGCACCGGAGGGTTTCATCTTCGGCAAGGACGACCGCCGCTTGTACGGCAGCTCGTATTACACCGGCATCTCCAACATCTATCGCTACGACATCGCCACCGGCAAGATGGATGCCTTGAGCAACATCGACACCGGCCTGTTCCGCCCGATGCAGTTGCCGGACGGCAAGCTCGCGGCGCTGGAGTACACCGGAGAGGGATTCCTGCCGGTCGAATTTGACCCGAAGCCGCTCGATGACCTCAGCTCCATCGATTTCCTCGGCACGCTGGTGGCCGAGCGCCACCCGATCGTGAAGACCTGGGGCGTCGGCTCGCCTTCCCGAATCAACCTCGACTCGCTGGTCACCAAAAAGGGCCTGTACAAGCCCGCCCACGAGATGCGCCTGCAGTCGCACTACCCGGTGGCCGAAGGCTATCGCGGCGGAGCGGCGCTGGGCTGGCACACCGAACTCGGCGACACGCTCAGCTTGTATACGCTGGGCATCGACGCCGCGGTATCGGTGGGCGGCCCGACCGACCACGGCCAGCGCCTGCACCTCGACGTCGACTACAGGGCCATGAACTGGGAAGTGCGCTACTGGCACAACCACGCCGATTTCTACGACCTGTTCGGGCCCGTCCGGACCAGCCTGAAGGGCGATTCGCTGCTGGTCGGCTATAAGCGCACGCTGATCCTGGACACTCCCCGCCAGCTCGATTTCAGCGCCAGCGGCGCCTATTACACCGGACTCAGCACCCTGCCCGGCTTCCAGAACGTCAATGCGCAGGTCAACAATATCTTCGTCGCACGCGCCGGCCTGAAGTACGCTGACCTCAAGCAATCGGGAGGCGCCGTGGACCGCGAGCAGGGCATCGGCTGGAACGTGGACACCACGACCTACATCGCCAACGGCCGGACCATCCCGCAACTGCGCGCGGGATTCGACTTCGGTTTCATGCTGCCGGTGCCGCACATGTCGCTGTGGTTGTACAACAGTGCGGGCGTTTCCGGCGGATCGCGCGACAACAATCTCGCCAACTTCTATTTCGGCGGCTTCCAGAACAACTACGTCGATAACCAGGATCCCAAGCATTACCGGGAGTTCGACAGCTTCCCCGGCTACGAGATCGACCAGCTCGCGGGCCACACCTTCGCCAAATCGACTCTGGAACTGAACCTCCCGCCGTGGCGCTTCGAAAACGTGGGCAGCCCCGGCTTTTTCCTGAAATGGATCCGCCCGGCGCTGTTCACGGGGGTGCTGGTGACCGATCCCAACCGTGCCGCGCTGCGCAGCACCGCACGCGACGCCGGCCTGCAGCTCGACCTCGAGTTTTCCGTGCTGAACCACTTGCCGATGACGCTGTCGGCGGGCTACGCACGCGGATTCGGGGGCACGGGCGACGGCCGGGACGAATGGATGCTCTCGCTGAAGATCCTGTGACGATGGACGAATTCCATTCCGTGCTTGCGCCGCTCACCGTCGTTCCGGTGGGCCTGCTGCCCGTCATCATGTTCCTGCTGCTGCTGATCTACCTCGACAGCTACCGGATGGTGCGGATGCGCCTGGTCCTCGCGATGCTCGCCGCCGGCGGCGTGGTGGCAGCGGCGTGCTACGTGATCAACGGCGAATTGATGGACCTGCTCGACATGAACCTGACGCACTACTCGCGCTGGGTCGCGCCGATCGTGGAGGAGACGCTGAAGGCGTCGGTGGTGCTGTGGCTGTTCGGCACCCACCGGGTCGGTTTCCTGGTCGATTCCATCATCCTGGGTTTCGCGGTGGGCGCCGGCTTCGCGGTGGTCGAGAACTTCTACTACCTCTACCTGGACCACAACACCACGCTGACGCTCTGGATCGTGCGCGGCTTCGGCACCGCGGTGATGCATGGCGGCGTGGTCGCGATCTTCGCGGTGATCACGCAGACCCTTGCCGAGCGCAGCGTGGACGTGCGTCCCATCCATTGCCTGCCAGGGCTGCTGGCGGCCATCGCCGTGCATTCCATCTTCAACCACTTCTACGTTTCGCCCGTGCTGTCCACGGTGGGCGTCCTGCTGGTCCTCCCGCCGCTCCTGTACCTGTTGGTCCGCATCAGCGAGCACCGCACCCACAACTGGCTGGAAGCGGACTTCGACGAGGACGCCGAGCTGATGCGGATGATCGATTCGGGCGAGTTCGACCGCACACCCGCGGGCATTTTCCTGAGCGGCCTGCGCGAAAAGCTGGACGGGACGCTGGTGGCGGACATGCTCTGCTACCTGCGCGTGTATACCGAGCTGGCCCTGCGCGCCAAGGGCCTGCTGTTGGCGCGCGAGAACGGCCTCGACGTGGGGATGGACCGCGACACCCGCGAAAAATTCGAGGAGCTGCGCTATCTGGAGCGCAGCATCGGCGTCACCGGCCGCATGACCATGCGGCCGTTCCTGCAGATGACCACCAAGGACCTGTGGCAGTTGTACGTGCTGGGGAAGTGAAGCCTATCGGGTTGCATCAACCCGGGCGGTCTTTGCTTTTGGTCGTCGTGTCGTAGGCCTGCACGCATCAGGCAGGTTGCTTCGCAGGCTCTGCAGCAGCCCTCGCCGCGGCAAGTCGCACTTCGGCTGCCTCGACCATTGCAAGATAACGTGGATCGTCGCGCAAGGAATCGAAGTCGGGATCGGCCTGCAGGTAACGCAAGAGGTCGGCGCTGATCCGTGGAAACAAGGGTTCCAGCATGTCCAGCGCGGCATTCTTGTCGTGCTGGTACACGCACAACCCGCACGCGAAGTTGTAGCGCATTCCGAAGTTGTCGGGATCGACCACCAGCGCGCGGTTCATGCGCGCCTTGGCGCGCTCGGCCTCACCGGCCGCATTCAGGGCATTGGCGCTGAAGGCAATGACTGCCACGTTGTTCTGGTCGTGCACCAGCACCGCGTCTGCGCGTTGCACTGCTATTCCGGCCGCGCGTAGCCGGCCGGCGGCGTCGCCCAGCGCACGGTAGGAACTCACCAACATCATCGCCGAGTTGACATCCGAATCCATCAGGTTGAGCGTCTTCTCGTAATAGGCAACTGCATCCTTGAAGCGGTGCTGCAAATAGGCGAGCCGCCCCGCTACCCGATTGGCCTCGTAGGATTCCGGGTCCAGCTTCAACGCCGTCGCAGCTTCGTCCACCGCCGCATCCATTTCGCCTCGCGTACGCAGGATGTCGGCCTTGACCGCGTGCGCCTCCGCGAGTTCGGGATTCAGCGCAAGCGCCTGGTCCACGGCGGTCATCCCGTCGTCGGACACTGCAGCCAATGAACTCTGGCTGCGCTGGCCCCAGGCCAGCAGGGCCCAGGCCTGCGCGTAATGCGGATCGATTTCGGTGGCGCGCTGGCAGGCGCGGATGATGGCCTGGGAGGCGCGTTCGTCTTCCTGCGTGGTCACATAGATCTGGCGCGCCATCAGGTACAAGTCGTGGGCCTCGACGCTGTCGGTGCCGCGGCGGCGGATCGCGCGGCGCTCCTCCGGCAACAATTGCAGCCGCAGCGCCTTCACGATCGCGTGCGAGATCTCGTCCTGCAACGCGAAGATGTCGTCCGTATCACGATCGAACCGTTCGGCCCACACCTGCCGGTCGTTGGTCGCGTCGGTCAACTGCGCCGTAATCCGTACGCGCCCACCCGCGCGGCGGACGCTGCCTTCCAGCACGTGCGTAACCTTGAGCTTGCGCGCGATCTCCGACGCATCCATCTGCTTGCCCTTGTAGGCAAATGCGGTGTTGCGCGACACCACCTCGAGAGCGGACACCTTGTTGAGGTCGGTGATGATGTCTTCGCTGATGCCGTCGCTGAAATATTCCTGTTCGGGATCGCCGCTCATGTTGAGAAACGGCAGCACGCACACCGAGTAATGGAGTGCTTCCTTTTTCGCTGGCGCCGCCTTGGCCTTTGCCTCGGCCGCCTGCGTGGCGCTGGAATGCGCGATCATCGCGGCCAGCGCGAGCAGGCACGCCTGCGCCGGCGCACTCGCCGGGTCCTCGCCCCAGTCATCCAGATCGGTGGTGTGGATCGCGCGCACGTCGAGCGGCAGCCGCGCCTGCTCGAAACGCACCGGCACCAGCACACCGCGATCAGCTGCATCGCGCGCCTCGCCCCGCACCCAGCGCGATACCACCGAAGCCGGCGTCCACACCACCACCACTGCCTTCGCCGACATCAGCTCGGCATCGATCTGGTCGTCGAATTCCTGGCCGGGACTCATCTCTGGATCCCACCATACCGACCAGCCCCTGGCCTCGATCGCAGCAACCAGCGGAGCGACACGCGCCTTGTCGGTGCGGGCGTAGGAAACGAAGACGTCAGCCATGGCCGTCAGCTCCCCACAACCGTTGCCGGCACTGCGGCTTTTGCTTCGGCAAGGCGCGCTTCGGCGGCGGCGACCATGGCCTGGTAACGCGGGTGGTCGTGCAACAGTGTCAAATCCGGATCGGCCTTTGCGTAAGGCAGGAACGCGTCCGTGATCCCCGCGAATACGGGTTCAAGCATCTTCAGTGCCGCATCCTTGTCGCGCAAATCCGTGCACAGCATGCACGCGAAGTTGTATCGCATGTTGGCGTTGTCGGGATCGATCATCATCGCCCGACGCATGCGTGCCTTGGCGCGCTCGCCTTCGCCCAGTGCACCCAGCGCGGTGGCGCTGTACGCCATGATCCCCGCATTGCTGGAATCCTTGGCCAGTGCCGCATCCGCGCGCTTGAGCAATGCCTCGGCGGCGCGGCGAATGGCTGCTTTGTCGTCCAAGGCCTTATAGGAGCTAAGCGTGAGCAGCGATGAATTGACGTCCGCTTCCATCAGCGACGATGCCTTCTCGTAATACCGGATTGCATCACGAAACTTGTGCAGGCGATAGTTGAGACGGCCCGCCGCGCGATTGGCTTCGTAGGATTCCGGATCGAGCTTCAACGCAATGGCTACTTCCGCTGCCGCCCCGTCGGTGTCCCCAGCGTTGGTCAAAATGTACGCCTTGACCGCATGCGCTTCGACGAGGTCGGGGTCCAGCGCCAGCGCCTTTTCTGCCGCCGCCATGCCGTCCTCAATGTGCTTGCCATATTCACGCAAGCTGCGGTACGCCATGGCCATCAACGCCCACGCTCGCGCGTACGTCGGATCGATCTCCGTGGCGCTCGTACAAATGCGGATGATCGTGTGTGCGGAGCGCGTATCACCTTCCGAGGTCGTCACATAGAGCTGCCGCGCCATCAAGTACAGGTCATGGGCCTCGACGCTGTCGGTTCCGCGATGTTCGATGGCCTTCTTTTCCTCGGGCAACAGCCGCAGCCGCAGCGCCTTGACGATGGCCTGCGAGATTTCATCCTGTATCGCGAAGATGTCGCTGGCGTCGCGGTCGTAGCGTTCGGCCCAGACGTGTTTCCCGCTGGCGCCATCGATCAACTGTGCCGTGATGCGCAAGCGGCCTCCGGCCCTGCGCACGCTGCCCTCCAGCACGTGCGTGACCTTGGCCTCGCGTGCGACCTTCAGCACCTCGATCTGCTTGCCCTTGTAGAGGAACGAGTCGTTGCGCGACACGACCTCCAGCGCCGACAGCTTGCTAAGGTCGGTGATGATGTCCTCGGTGATGCCGTCGCTGAAGTACTCCTGTTCGGCGTCGCCGCTCATATTGACGAACGGCAGGACACAGATCGAATAGTGGGGTGTCTTCTCGACCTGCGGCTTCACGGCAGCCGCCGAACCCACGCCGTGCGCCGCCTGCGTGCGCGCGATCATCGCCTCGAGTGCGCGCAGGCATTCCTGCATGGATGGGTGGGACGGGTTCTCGCGCCATTCATCGAGATCGGTGGTATGGATCGCACGCACGTCCATCGGCAGACGCGCCTGCTCGAAACGCACCGGCACCAGGATCCCGCGCTCGGCCGCCTCGCGCGCTTCGCCGCGCACCCAGCGCGACGCCACCGACGTCGGCGTCCATATCACCAGCACCGCCTTGGCGGCATCGATCTCGGCATCGATCTGGTCGTCGAATTCCTGGCCAGGTGTGATCTCCGGATCCCACCACACCGTCCAGCCCTTGGCCTCGATCGCCGCCACCAGCGGCGCGACGCGCGCCTTGTCCGCGCGGGCGTAGGAAACGAAGACGTCAGCCATGGCGACCGGCCTTGCCAACAATCATGCAGATCATGCGGCCTCCGGTGCTTGCGGCGCTGCCGATTTGGCGGCTTCGAGGCGTGCTTCGGCAGCGGCGACCATGGTCTGGTAGCGCGGGTCGCCGTGCAGCGACTCGAGATCCGGGTCGGCTTTCAAGTAACGCAGGAATGAGCCGGTGATCTGGCTGAAAAGCGGCGTGAGCATTTCCAGGGCGGACTCTTTCTCTTTCAGGTAGCGGTTCAGCGCGCAGGCGAAGTTGTAGCGCATATCCCAATTGTCGGGGTCGATGACAATCGCGCGATTCATGCGGACCTTGGCGCGTTCGCCCTCGCCCAGCGACGCCAGCGCGTAGGCGCTGTAAACCAGCGCACTCGAATTGTTCTGATCGCGCGCCAGGATGGCCTCGGCGCGATGGAGTGCGAACTCGGCGGACCGACGTGCCCCGGCGTCATTGCCCAGGACCTTGTAGCAGGCAATCAACATGCCGGCCGAATTGAGGTCGGGCTCCATCAGACCAACCGCCTTTTCATACCTTTCGATGGCTGTTTCGTAGTGATGCAACAGGTAATTCAATCGTCCGGCGGAGCGATTGGCTTCATAGGATTCGGGGTCCAGTTTCAGCGCGATATCTATTTCCAGCGCGGCCGCATCGGTATCGTCCCTCATCAGCAGGATGTAACCCTTGACCGCGTGGGCCTCGGCCAGATCCGGATCGAGCGCCAGTGCCCGCTCGGCGGCTGTCATGCCGTCATCCGATTGCACGCCCCATTCGCGCAAGCTGCGATAGCCCATCGCCATGAGCGCCCAGGCCAAGGCGTATTTCGGATCGATTTCCGTGGCACGGGTGCACAGGCGAACGATGGCTTGCGCGGAGCGCAAGTCCTCCTGGTTGTTGACGTAGGTCTGGCGCGCCATCAGATAGAGGTCATGTGCCTCGACGCTTTCGGTGCCGCGCCGCTCGATGGCCTTTTTCTCCTGCGGCAACAGGCGCAACCGCAGCGCCTTGACGATCGCCTGCGAAATCTCGTCCTGGATCGCGAAGATGTCGCTGGCGTCGCGGTCGTAGCGCTCGGCCCAGACGTGGTTGTCGCTGGCGCCGTCGATGAGCTGCGCATTGATCCGTATGCGGCCGCCCGCCTTGCGGACGCTGCCCTCCAGCACATGCGTGACCTTGAGTTCACGCGCGACCTTCGCGATTTCGACGTGCTGGCCCTTGTAGCGGAAAGCGGTGTTGCTCGAAGTCACCGCCAGCGCCGAAACCTTGCTGAGGTCGGTGATGATGTCCTCGGTGATGCCGTCGCTGAAATATTCCTGCTCCGAATCGCCGCTCATATTGGAGAACGGCAGCACGCACACCGAGAAGCGTTTCGATTCCTTGGTGGACGACGAGGACGCCGCGGCGTTGCCCGCACTCGCGGTCTGCGTCGCCTGCGACTGCACAATCACCGCCGCCAGCGCGCGCAGGCATTCCTGGACCGCCGGATGCGCCGGATCCCCGCTCCAGCCTTCGATATCGGTGGTGTGAATGGCACGCACGTCGATCGGCAGGCGCGCCTGGTCGAACCGCACCGGCACCAGGATGCCCCGCTCAGCGGCATCGCGCGCCTCGCCCCGCACCCAGCGCGACACCACGGACGTCGGCGTCCACACCACCAGCACGGCCTTCGCGGCCTGCAGCGCGGCGTCGATCTCATCGTCGAACTGGCGACCCGGCGCAATCTCCGGGTCCCACCATACCGACCAGCCCTTCGCCTCGATCGCGGCCACCAGCGGCGCGACGCGCGCCTTGTCGGCGCGGGCGTAGGAAACGAAGACGTCAGCCATGGCGACCGGCCTTGCAGCAGATCATGCGGCCTCCGGTGGGGGCGGTGCTGCCGATTTGGCGACTTCGAGGCGTGCTTCGGCCGCGGCGACCATGGCTTGATAACGCGGATCATTGCGCACCAAATCCAGATCCGGGTCCGCAACCGCGAAGGGCAGGAAGGCATCTGTGATCGATGCAAATACCGGGGCAAGCATTTCCAGCGCCGCGTCCTTGTCCTTGAGGTGCACGCTCAAGGCGCAGGCGAAGTTGTAACGCATATTGAAATTGTCAGGATCGATGAGCAGGGCGTGGCTCATGCGTGCCTTGGCCCGCTCGCCTTCACCGAGTGCCGACAACGCATAGGCGCTGTAAAGCATGACGCCGGCATTGTTCTGGTCGCGGGCCAAAATGGCTTCGGCGCGCTTGACCGCCAGTTCGGCGGCGCGGCGTACGCCCGCTGAATTGCCCAGCGCGGTGTAACAGCTGATCAGCATGGACACCGAATTGATGTCGGTCTCCATCAAGCCAGCGGACTTCTCGTAAAAACGCGCGGCGCCTTCATATTGCCGCAACAGGTAATTCAAGCGCCCGGCCGCACGGTTCACCTCATAGGATCCCGCGTCCAGATCAAGCGCAATCGCAACCTCGGCAGCCGCGGCACTGGCGTTGCCGTCCGCTTGCAAAAGCTGGGCCTTTACGGCATGGGCTTCGGCCAGATGGGGGTCCAAAGCCAATGCACGGTCCGCCGCATGCATGCCATCCTCGGACCCGCCACCCTGCGCCTCGCGCAACCCCCTGTAACCGATCGCCATCAGCGCCCAGGCTTGGGCATAGCGCGTGTCCACTTCCGTGGCGCGGGAGCAGAGACGGATGATGGTTTGCGCATTGCGCGCATCGGACTCCTGGCTGGACACATAAGCTTGCCGAGCCATCAAAAAGAGGTTGTATGCCTCGACACTGTCGGTTCCGCGCCGTTCGATGACCTTCTTTTCTTCGGGCAGCAGCCGCAATTTGAGTGCCTTGACGATCGCCTGCGAAATCTCGTCCTGGATCGCGAAGATGTCGCTGGCGTCGCGATCGTAGCGCTCGGCCCAGACGTGGTTGCCACTGCCCCCATCGATCAACTGCGCGTTGATCCGCACCCGCCCGCCAGCCTTGCGCACGCTGCCCTCCAGCACGTGCGTCACCTTCAGTGCACGCGCAACTTCCAGAATGTCTGCGTGGTGCCCCTTGTACCGGAACGCCATATTGCTTGCCGTCACGGCCAACGCCGATACCTTGCTGAGGTCGGTCGTGATGTCCTCGGTCATGCCGTCGCTGAAGTATTCCTGCTCCGAATCGCCGCTCATGTTGGTAAATGGCAGCACGCAAATCGAATACTTCGGCTCGTTCTTCTTGGCAGGTTTCTCCGACGTCGTCGCGTCCGTGGCCTTGGCACTCTGCGTACGCGCGATCATGGCCTCCAGCGCGCGCAGGCAGTCCTGCACCGCAGGATGCGCCGGATCTTCCCGCCAGCCATCGAGATCGGTGGTGTGGATCGCGCGCACGTCCATCGGCAGGCGCGCCTGCTCGAATCGCACGGGAACCAGGATCCCGCGCTCGGCGGCTTCGCGGGCCTCGCCACGCACCCATCGCGACGCGACCGACGTCGGGGTCCAGATCACCAGCACGGCCTTGGCGGCGCCGATTTCGGCGTCGATCTGGTCGTCGAATTCCTGGCCCGGCGTGATCTCGGGGTCCCACCACACCGACCAGCCCTTCGCCTCGATCGCGGCGACCAGCGGCGCGACGCGCGACTTGTCAGCGCGGGCGTAGGAAACGAAGACGTCAGCCATGCCGGTCAACCCCCACTCTCAGGTCGGGCGCCGTGAACCACGTTTTCCAAGCATAACGCGATGCCGGAAGACCGGGTAATCGAACGGGACCGGCGACGATGGACCGCCGCTAACGCCCGTTTCGCGATTTGTTCTATGCTGCGCGGGCCATGGACTCGCACACAGCCGGCTTCGTCGAACATTCGGCGTGCACGATCGCCGACCTGCACACCACGCGTGTGCTGTCGCTCGACGCGGGCGGTCGCATCCTCGACTGGATCAGCTGGCAGGACGCGGCGTGCCTGTACGTGCGCGAAGCGGTGGCCTGGACGCTGGGTGAGCCTTGCCTCACGCTGCACGGCGGCTTTCGTCGCGACAGCGGCGACCAGAGCATCCTGCGGCTGCACCCGATCGTCGCGAGCCGCGGGCACTGCCACAGCCACGCGATCGAGCCCTGTCCCGCGCTCAGCAATGTCGCGTTGTTCGCGCGCGACCGTTATCTCTGCCTGTACTGCGGGCGCCGCTGCACGCGCGGCGAGCTGACCCGCGACCACGTGCTGCCGCTGTCGCGCGGTGGCCAGGACGCCTGGGAAAACGTGGTGTCCGCGTGCCTTGCCTGCAACCTGAAGAAAGGCGGCCGCTCGCCGCAGCAGGCCGGCATGCCGCTGCTGGCGATTCCGTACCGGCCGAGTTGGGTCGAGCACCTGATCCTGTCCAACCGCAATATCCTGGCCGACCAGATGGAATTCCTGGTGCATCACTTGCCGAGGAATCGCCGGCCGGCGGCGTGAGGAAAACCGTGTCCGGGTGACGCGCGGCTGGCTGGAAACCAAACGGAAGCCGCGTCTGCGCTTGGCCTGAAGCGGTGCGCACGCTATGCTGCGCCGCAGCAGCCCTTGCCCGTTGCCATCCATGACATCACAAGACCCGAGTTCCGCAACGTCGGATCGTGATCCGGTGCGCGCGGAAAACCACCCGCCTACTGACCGCGAAAGCGTGCGCACCACCGGCAGCACGGAAGCACTTCCGGTTGCGCCGGCGCTGGGTGCCTCGCTGGAACAGGCGCGGATGCCGCTGAAGTCGACGCTGGTCGACCGCCGCATCCTGATGATCGGCGGGATGGCGGTGGTGCTGGGCGCGGCGGCGGCCGGCGTCGCGCAACTGCTGATGCTGATGATCAACCTGATCACCGACATCTGTTTCTACGGGCGCATCTCCGACGTGATCGGTCCGAACGCGATGCCGCGTTCGGGCGTGCTGTCGCCCGCGGGCAACCATCTCGGGGCCTGGGTGATCGTGATGCCGGTGATCGGCGGCCTGCTCGCGGGCGTGATGGCGCGCTGGGGTTCGCGCGCGATCCAGGGCCACGGCATTCCGGAAGCGATGGAACGCATCCTGGAACACGAATCCAACATCGCCCCGCGCGTCACCTGGCTGAAGCCGGTGTCGTCGGCGTTCGCGATCGGTACCGGCGGCCCGTTCGGCGCCGAGGGCCCGATCATCTCGACCGGCGGCGCGATGGGCTCGCTGATCGGGCAGTTGATGAGCGTGACCGCGCAGGAACGCAAGGTGCTGCTGGCGGCGGGCGCGGCGGCCGGCATGGCGGCGGTGTTCGGCGCGCCGGTCGCATCCGTGGTGATGGCGATCGAGCTGCTGCTGTTCGAACTGCGTCCGCGCTCCCTGATTCCCGTCGCGCTCGCCACCGTCACCGCGACCGGCGTGCGCTACGCCACTTTCGGTTCGGCCGCGGTGTTCGCGATGCCGAACATCGCCGAACCGGGCGGTTGGGCGCTGGGCGCATTCATCGTGCTGGGATTGATCGTCGGCTACGCGAGCGTGTGGGTGACCCGCGCGGTGTACGGCGTCGAGGATGCGTTCGCGAAATTGCCGATCCACTGGATGTGGTGGCCGGCACTGGGCGCGGTCGCTGCCGGCGTGATCGGCTGGATCAATCCGCACACGCTGGGCGTCGGCTACGACAACATCGACGCGCTGGTGCAGGGGCATTTCGGCGTCACCGTGCTGATCGGTTTCGGGCTGCTGAAATTCCTGTCGTGGGTGATCTCGCTGGGCAGCGGCACCTCGGGCGGCACGCTCGCACCGCTGTTCATGATCGGCGGTTCGATGGGCGCGCTGATCGGGATCGGGCTCGACCGTCTGTGGCCCGCGATGCACATCGACCCGCGCATTGCCGCGCTGGTCGGCATGGGCGCGATCTTCGCGGGTTCGTCGCGCGCGCTGCTCACGGCGGTGATCTTCTGCTTCGAAACCACGCGCCAACCCGCGGCATTCCTGCCGCTGCTGGGCGGCTGTGCCGCGGCATACCTGATTTCCGCGCTGACGATGCGCAGCACCATCATGACCGAGAAGATCGAGCGCCGCGGCGTGAAGGTGCCGAGCGAATACGCCGCCGATCCGCTGGAGCAGGTGCTGGTCGGCAAGGCCTGCACCCGCGACGTGCGTTCGCTGAAAACATCCGACGAACTGGGCGAAGTGCGGCGCTGGATGAGTTCCGGCCGCGTGCGCGCGCAGCACCAGGGTTACCCGGTGCTGGACGACGCCGGCCGCGTTCGCGGCGTGATCACCCGACGCGACCTTCTCGATCCCGACAAGCCGGGCCTCACCCGCATCGGCGACATGCTGAAGCGCGGGCCGATCGTGGTGTTCGAGGACCACAACCTGCGCGACGCCTCCGACCTGATGGTGGCCGAAAACGTGGGACGCCTGATCGTGGTGTCGCGCGACAATCCCACGCACATGGTCGGCGTGCTGACCCGCAGCGACGTGCTGGCCGCCAACGCCAAGCGCATCCACGAGATGCGCGATGCCTCGCGCCAGATCCGCATCCGCCAGACGCTGGCGCGCCGCTTCGGCGGACGCGCGCGCGCCACGGACGAAGCCAAGGCGTCGTGAGCCGCGAGCGCGGCCGCCCGCGCTGCGCGACAATGCGCGGATGATCGACCGCACACGTTATCCCCTGCTCGCCGGCATCGATTCGCCGGATGACTTGAAGCGCGTTCCGGAAACGGAACTTCCTCGCGTCGCGGACGAATTGCGCGCCTACCTGATCGAATCGGTGGCCAGCGTCGGCGGTCACTTCGGCGCCGGGCTCGGCGTGGTCGAGTTGACGGTCGCACTGCATTACCTCTATGACACGCCATGCGACCGGATCGTGTGGGACGTCGGCCACCAGGGTTATCCGCACAAGATCCTCACCGGGCGGCGCGATCGCATCACTACCATCAAGACGCGGAATGGCCTTGCGCCGTTCCTGCGCCGCGCCGAAAGCGAGTACGACACCTTCGGTGTCGGGCATGCGTCGACGTCGATTTCCGCCGCGCTGGGCATGGCGGTTGCGCTGCAGCGTCGCGGCGATCATCACAAGGTCGTCGCAGTGATCGGCGACGGCGCGATCACCGGCGGCATGGCTTACGAAGCGCTGAACCATGCGGGCGGCGCACAGCCGGACATGCTGGTGGTATTGAACGACAACGGGATGTCGATCAGCGAAAACGTGGGCGGGCTCGATCGCACGCTGGCGCGCTTGCGTGCCGGCGAAGCCGGTGAGTCGGGGCCGCATCCGGAAGCGCTGTTCGAGGAACTGGGTTTTGCCTACTCCGGCCCGGTGGACGGCCACGACCTCCCGCAACTGCTCGACGCATTGCGCACGGTAAAGGACAAACGCGGCCCGCAACTGCTGCACGTCGTCACCACCAAGGGCAAGGGCTACGCGCCTGCCGAACTCGCCCAAATCGAATACCACGCGGTCGGCAAGTTCGACCCCGTGCTCGGCGTCACGCACGCGGCCGGCAAGCCGCCCACCTACAGCGACGTGTTCGGCGACTGGTTGTGCGACATGGCCGCGGCCGACGCGCGCCTCGTCGCGATCACGCCCGCGATGCGCGAAGGCTCCGGAATGGTGCGCTTCTCGCAGGCGTTTCCCGATCGCTATTTCGACGTCGCGATCGCCGAGCAGCACGCCGTCACGCTGGCCGCGGGGCTCGCCTGCGAAGGCATGAAACCGGTGGTCGCGATCTATTCGACCTTCCTGCAACGCGCCTACGACCAGCTGATCCACGACGTCGCGCTGCAGGACCTCGACGTCACCTTCGCGATCGACCGCGCCGGCGTGGTCGGCCCCGACGGCCCCACCCACGCGGGCAGTTTCGATCTTTCGTATTTGCGCTGCATTCCGAACATGGTCGTGATGGCGCCCACCGACGAGAACGAATGCCGCCGACTCCTGACGACCGGATTGCTGCACGACGGTCCCGCCGCGATCCGCTATCCGCGCGGCGCGGGTCCCGGCGTCGCGATCGATCCCACCTTGACGCCGCTGCCGATCGGCAAGGCCGAACTGCGTCGGCGCGGGTCAGGCCTCGCGCTGCTTGCGTTCGGCTGCACGCTCGCACCCAGCGAAATCGTCAGCGCCGAACTCGGCGCGACCGTCGCGAACATGCGCTTCGTGAAACCGCTGGACAAGGCGCTGGTGCTGGAACTCGCGCGCAGCCATGATGCATTCGTCACCCTGGAAGACAACGCGATCGCAGGCGGCGCAGGTTCGGCCGTCGGTGAACTGCTCGCGGCCCACGGCGTCGAAATCCCGTTGCTGCAACTCGGCCTGCCCGACCGCTTCCTCGAACACGCCACGCGCGAGCAGTTGTTGGCCGAAGCCGGACTCGACGCGAATGGCATCCGCCACGCGGTCCTGAGACGTTTTCCGCAGTACGCACGCGCGGCGCTGCGCGGTGCCGGGTGAGGCGACCCGCCGCGGCGTGCGAGATCGCCTGGGCGCGAGCCGGACCCGCCTACAACCGGACGGGTCCCGCCTTGTGGCACTGCTCGCGGCCGTTGCGCGCGAATGCGACACCGGCTTCGTCGTTTTTCGACTCGGCGATCTCGAGCACGGTCTGCCAATTGCTGGCGCACAGGCCGCCGACCTTCGGTCCGAGTTCGAACGATTTCCGCGCATCGGCATCGGCCGCCGGGTAATCGCGCAGCAGGATTTCGGCCTCGGCACGCAACTGCAGGATGTCGGGCGCATCGGGCGAAAGCTTCAACGCCGCATCGATCTTGTCCAGCGCGTCCTGGTACTTGCCGACCCCTTCGTCTGCACGGGCACCATCCAGGTAGCCGTCCACGGCGGGATCACGCAGCGGCGCGACCTGCACCACGGACTTGTCGGATACGTTGGCCGCGCGAATGGCTTCGACCATCGCGGTGGGCGAAACGCGGTCGGCCGCAGGCGATGGCAACGGCGGATGCGAGCAGCCAGCCAGCAGCACGGCGAAAGCCGCGCCCCACGCGGCGCAGGTGAAGTTGCGAGTCATGTGTTGCTCCGGAAAGATTTCTGCGGCTAGGGATGCACGCCCGCGGCGGGCGGCGACTGCGCGTCGTTGCCTCCGCCACCGAACAGGTTTTCCAGCCGCTGCAGATAACAGTGATTCTGCACCGTCGGCGCGTATCCATCAATGAAGGGATATTGCCGGGCGCCGTCGCATTGCGGCAGGCTGCCCTGCCCGGTGGCCGGATCGATCCATGCATACTGGAGGCCGTCACCGATCGACGTGCCCAACGGCGCGCTCGGCATTTTTTCGAACAACTTCATCCACACGCGCAGCGCGCCGGTCGCACCCCACAAGTGCGTCGGCTGGTTGTCGTCGCGTCCCATCCACGTGACCGCGAGGCGGTCGCCCGTGAAGCCCGAGAACCATGAATCGCGCTGATGGTCGGAGGTGCCGGTCTTGCCCGCCACGTTCAACGACGCCAGGGACGAATTGCCGATT
>JBQCCP010000156.1:0-33832 GCA_051962095.1 Rhodanobacteraceae bacterium | reverse complement strand
GTAAATCGAAATGGCTCACGCGCTCAATCCGTGGTACTTCTCGCGCCCAATCCGTGGTACTTGCGGTCACTCACGATGATCCGCGCGCCACGCTGCCACGTGAGGTACGACCACGCCCAGTTCCACAACACGGCCAGCCGGTTGCGGAAGCCGATCAGGAAGAAGATGTGCGCGAACAACCAGAACAGCCAGCCGGTGAAGCCGGAAAACTTCCAGCCGCGCAGATCGACCACCGCCGACGAGCGGCTGATGCTGGCGAGGCTGCCTTCGTCGCGATAGTGGAACGCGGGCGGCGCGCGTCCCGCGATGCGACCGTGGATCGCGCGCGCGGCGTGCGTGCCCATCTGCTTGGCCGCGGGTGCCATGCCGGGAACGCGCTGGCCGTCCTGTTCGACCCACGCGAGATCGCCGATCACGAACACTTCGGGATGAGCCGGCAGTGACAAATCAGCCACGACTTTCACGCGCCCTGCCCGGTCGCGTTCGCCGCCGAGTTGCGCGCCCAGCGGCGACGCGGCGACGCCCGCCGCCCACAACACCGTGCGCGCCGAGATGTGTTCGTCGCCCATGCGCACGCCTCCCGCGTCGATGGCGGTGACCGGGCTGTTCGTGTGGACGTCGACGCCCATGCGTTCCAGCTTGCGCTGCGCAATCATCGAAAGCGATTCCGGCATCGCGGACAACGCACGCGGCCCCGCTTCGACCAGATGGATGCGTGCATCACGCGGATGCGCGATCCGGAATTCGCGCGGCAACGTGTGATGCGCGATTTCCGCCAGCGTGCCCGCCAGCTCCACACCGGTCGGACCGGCGCCCACGATCACGAAGGTCAGCCATTGCTTGCGAAGTTCGGCATCGGGTTCGCGTTCGGCCGCCTCGAAAGCCGAGAGAATCCTTCGACGGATCGCCAGCGCGTCATCCATGGTCTTGAGGCCCGGCGCAAACTCTGCCCATGCGTCGTGACCGAAGTACGCGTGCGTGGAACCGGTTGCGACGATCAGGTAGTCGTAGCCGATCGCTTGCGTGCCGGCCGTCACCCGCCGCGCGGCGATGTCGATGCCGGTCACTTCCTCCATCCACACGGTGACGTTGCGCTGCCGGCGCACGATGTGCCGCAGCGGCGCGGCAATGTCAGGACCGGAAAGCGTGGCGCCGGCAACCTGGTACAGCAGCGGCTGGAACACGTGGTGGTTGGCGCGATCGACCAGGGTAATGCGCACCGGCGCGCGGCGCAGCGCGCACGTGGCCTTGAGGCCACCGAAGCCGCCGCCGAGGATCACCACGTGTGGCCGTGTTGCAAGCTCGTCCATCGGCATAGTATGCCGCGCGCGCCATGACGGCCGGCACTGGACAGTTGCCCCTCTGCGTGCGAATCATTGAGACCTGTCGACCACGGGGAAGCGCCATGTACCGATTGCACGGTTTGATGCTGGCCGCGTTGTTCGTCGCGGGCACCGCGTTGTTGCCGTCCTCCGTTGCAGCTGCGACATCTACGCACGACGGCTTCACGCTGACGCAGGTGTTGTCGTATCCGTTCCCACTCGGACTGACCTCCGCGCAGCGCGGCGACCGCATCGCCTGGGTGATCGACCAGAACGGCGTGCGCAATGTATGGGTGGCGCAGGCGCCCGGTTTCGAACCGCGCCAGGTCACACGCTTCACACAGGACGACGGCCAGGAAATCACGCAACTCACGTTTTCGCCGTCGGGTGACGCGCTGGTGTTCGTGCGCGGCGGCGACCATGACGCCAACTGGCCCGTGAAAGCGGCGGTCGACCCCGCATCCAATCCGATCGAACCCAAAGTGATGCTGTGGAGCGTCGATTTGCAAAGCGGCACCTCGCGTGCACTCGCCGAAGGCGATGCACCCGCGATTTCATCGGAGGGCGAACTTGCCTATATCAAGGACGATCAGGTCTGGACGGCACCATTGTCGGCGAACGACAAGGCCAAACCGAAGCGCCTGTTCTTCGACCACGGCAAGGACCGCGACCTGCACTGGTCGCCAGACGGCAAGCGACTTGCGTTCATCTCCCACCGCGGCGATCACGCCTTCATCGGCGTGTTCTCCGACGATCAGACGCCCATCCGGTATCTCGCGCCGTCGACCGAAGTCGATGGCGACTTGTGCTGGTCACCCGAAGGCACGCAGATTGCCTTCACGCGCCAGCCGGGCAACGGCGGCCCGCCGCAACCGATCCTCACGCAGACGCCGCAGCCGTGGTCGATCCGCGTCGCCGATGCGCGCACCGGAGAAGCGCACGTGGTATGGCACAGCCCGGACACGCTGGTCGGCTCGTATCCCCAGACGGCGGGTGGCGCGAACCTGCATTGGGCCGATGGCGGCGCGAAGCTGGTGTTCCTGAGCGATATCGATGGCTGGCCGCATCTTTATTCGATCAATGCTTCCCCCCATCCGCCTTCGGCACCCCGGATCGAGTCCGGGGCAGGCTCTTCCCCCGCAAGCGGAACGGAAAATCAAGAGCCGCTGCTGCTGACGCCGGGCGAATTCATGGTGGAAGATGTCGTGATGGCGCCCGACGGTCGCTCGATCATTTACAGCGCCAACACCGGCACAACGAAGAATGACGACGATCGCCGTCACCTGTTCCGCGTGCCCGTCGATCGCGCGCAGCCGGTCGCGCTGACTTCGGGCACCGCCTCGCAGTGGTCACCGACCACCGCCGGCGCGAACGCCGTCGCCTTCATCGACGCGGGCGCGCAACGCCCGCCGCTGGTTTCCATGATGCATGCCGACGGAAGCGAACAGAAAGCGCTCCAAGCCAACCTGGTCCCGAAGGATTTCCCGGCCGCGCAACTGGTGATTCCGCACGCCGTCGCCTTCAAGGCCGCCGACGGCACGCTGGTCCACGGCCAGCTGTTCCGCAGCGCCGATGCCGGCGCCGACCAGCCCGGCATGATCTTCGTGCACGGCGGCCCGCCGCGGCAGATGCTGCTCGGCTGGCATTACATGGATTACTACACCAACAGCTACGCGGTGAACCAGTATCTCGCCACGCACGGTTTCACGGTGTTGTCGGTGAACTACCGCCTCGGCATCGGCTACGGCCACGCGTTCCACAACCCGCCGCACTGGGGGCCGACCGGCGCGTCCGAATACCAGGACGTGGTCGCCGGCGCGAAATACCTGCAGCAGGTGCACGGCGTCGATCCCGCGCGCATCGGCATCTGGGGTGGATCGTATGGTGGGTATCTGACCGCGCTTGCGCTCGCGAGGAACTCCGACATCTTCAAGGCCGGCGTGGACATGCACGGCGTGCACGACTGGTCCCGCGACATCGCCGAGTGGTTCGGCAAACCGGACGGCCGCTACGAACAGGGCGACTTCAAGCAGGCCATGAGGGTGGCCTGGGAATCCTCGCCCGACGCCGACATCGCCAAGTGGAAATCGCCGGTGCTGCTGATCCAGGGCGACGACGACGGCAACGTGCACTTCTTCCAGATGACCGATATCGTGCCGCGCCTGAAGAAGCACGGCGTCCCATTCGAGGAAATGGTGATCCCCAACGAGATCCACGGTTTCCTGCGCCACGCTTCGTGGATGCAAGCCGACACCGCGAGCGTGGATTTCCTGCAGCGCAACCTGGGCAACACCACGCATTGATTGGGAACGAACGCGCTGCACATCAGCCCGCAGCGATGTCAAACCCATCTTGCTCGTCATTCCGGGATCGCCCGCGCCTTACGCGGGCGAGACCCGGAACCGGTCTTTGTTTGCCGGGCGCAAAACCGATTGACTCACGCCATCCATGGCGCTCGCGCTGGGCGCCGCCTTCGGCGTTCGCTGCGGCGGCCCCGGAATGACGAGCAACCTTGATTGCCGGCGTATCGTGCGATTCGATTTTCCGGAGTGACACCAATACCCATGCACCAAGAATCACCCGCCGAATCCATCGACCTTCCGGCTTATCTCGAGCGGATCGGCCTGCGCCAACCCGTCGCCCCCGACCTCCAAACCCTGCGCACGATCATCGCCGCACACGTCGCGGCGATCCCGTTCGAGAACCTCGACCCGTTCCTCGGCATCTCGCCCGCGCTGGACATCGCATCCGTGCAGCGGAAATTGGTGCACGACGGCCGCGGCGGCTACTGCTTCGAACAGAACCGCTTGCTGAGCGACGCGTTGCGCGCAATCGGTTTCGAAGTCACCGATCTGGCGGCGCGCGTGCTGTGGGGGCAGCCGGAAGACGCGATCACCGCGCGCACGCACATGCTGCTGCGCGTCGACGCCGACGGGAAGTCATGGCTGGCCGACGCTGGTTTCGGCGGCAACACGCCTACCGCTCCGCTGACACTCGTCGCCGATGTCGAACAGGCGACGCCGCACGAACCCTTCCGGCTGATCCTCCGCGACGACGGCGATGGGCGGCTGCAACTCTTCGCGGCCGACGCATGGCAGACGCTGTACCGCTTCAACCTGCAGCCGCAGTATCCCGCCGACTATCGCGTCAGCAACTACTGGACGTCCACCCATCCGGATTCGCATTTCGTCACTGGAGTCAGCGCCGCGCGTGCGCCGGCCGGCCGCAGGCTGACGCTGCGCAACCGCCAGTTCACCGAATACTTCGCCGGCGGCACATCGACGAAGTGGACGCTCGCCACCACCGCGGAAACCCGCAGCGTCTTGCAAGACGAATTCCTGATCCGCTTGCCGGAAAACCCGCAGCTCGACCAATCGCTCCAGCGTTTGCCGTAATGACAGCGGCTGCCCGACTCGTCCCGCACGCAGTTTTCAGGTTGCCGCGTCTTTCGGAGCCAAGCCCGACACGATCGCCTCGAACACTTCGTAGATTTGCGACTCCTTGAAGGGCGGCGCCTTCGGGAGCAGGCGGTCCCTAACCATCGCCTCGGCCGCACCCAGCAGCGCCGACGACACCGCGTCGCGGTTCATTCGTTTGTCGAAGCTGCCATCCGCCTGGCCGCGTTCGATGAGCTGGCCGATGCGTTTGGAGAAATCCAGGAAACCCCGCGACAGCAGCACCTCGCCCGCATCGCCCCGCACACGGCGCCCCTCGAGGAACATCAGGCGCGCGAGGTCCGGATCGCGGTCGAGCATGTGGATCATCGCGGAGAGGATGTTGACGATGCTCTGCCGCGCCGTCGCCGAGCCATCCACGACCTGCGCGATGCGCGGGTTCAGCAGCATCCAGCTCTGGTTGAAGATCGCGTCCAGCAGCCCGGCCTTGGATTCGAAATACCTCACCAACTGCGATTCCGACGTGCCCGCCTCGCGCGCGATCGCGGCGGTGGAGGTGCGTTCGTAACCGCCGTCAGCCATCAGCCGCTTGGCAGCGGCAAGCAAGCGGTCGCGGCTGCTCTGGGGCTCGGAGAGGGCGCTCTCTTTTTTCACGCCGGATCCACCAGCTGAAGGGGATCCCATAGTAGTACCACTACCTTGAGGCGGCAATCCGGCGCTTATCCCGGCGCGGGACCAAGGGTCGGCAAAACGAGGTGCCGCGAGAGATAACCTATAATAAGTTGATATCAATCAGGTTCTTCAGCAATGCTGAACCGCGGGCGTGCGCTGCGCCGGTGCGAGCCGCCGTTCGGCGTTCATTTATCTCCGGACAGTTCTGGTTCACAGGTTATTCAGAGGATAGTAGTAGAACTACCGCCGTATAACCTTCAAAACCACACACAAGGAGAGTGCCATGTCACGTCGGAATTTCGTCGCGCGCAGTATCCACTGGGCGTTGGTGCTGGGCGCCACGGCAGGAATGGGCGCCCTGATGCAGGCCGGGGCCGCCCGGGCAAGCGCCCCCTGGATCGCCACCGCCACGCAGGCGACGCCCATTCCGAAGGATGTGATCGCGTCCGCGACGGACCTGACCCAGCAGATCCACGTGGTGCTGGGTCTGGCGCCACGCAACAAGGCGCAGCTTGACGCACTGGTGGCGGCCGTGTCCACGCCCGGCAACCCGCAGTTCGGCCAGACGATCACGCCTGCACAGTTTCTTGCCGATTACGCACCGTCGGCGAGCGACGTGAGCCTGGTCGAGAATTACCTGACCGGGCTCGGTTTCACCGACATCGAGGTGTCGGGCAACAACCTCGCCGTCAGCGCCTACGGCAGCGCCGAAGCGGTCGAGAACGCCTTCAACACCAGCCTCGTGTCGTTCGTCTACCAAGGCCGGAATGTGTTCGCGAACATTTCGCCAGCGCAGGTGCCCGCGTCGCTGGGCGGCATCGTCACCGCGGTATTGGGGCTGCAGGACTTCGGCGTGATGCAGCTTCCGATCGTGCCGAGCACGCCGCAGAATCCGATCACCACCCCGCCCTATTCCGGCCCGCAATACCAGATCGCGTACGACGCCGGCAAAACGCCCACGGGACAGAACACCACGATCGGCATCGTCACCGAAGGCGACCTCACGCAGGTGCCCAAGGATCTGCGCCAGTACGAAAAGGAATTCAACCTGCCGCAGGTGGCGTACCAGATCGTGCCGACCGGCATGCAGACTAACGACACCGCGGGTCTGGACGAGTGGGACCTCGACAGCCAATCCTCTTCGGGCATCGCGCAGAACCTGAAGAAGATCATGTTCTACAACGCCGGTTCGCTCGCCGACGCCGATCTCACGCCCGCGTTCGAACGGATCGTCAGCGACGACAAGGTCAAGGCCGTCAACATGTCGTTCGGCGGCTGCGAGACGCTGGAATACCTGAGCGGCGCGATGCTGCTGGACGACATCGCCTATGAGCAAGGCGCCGCGGAAGGCATCACCTTCTTCGCCGCGTCGGGCGACGGCGGCGCGTCCTGCCAGTTGATCGCCAACGCCGGCCAGCCGGTGGTGCTGAGCGCCGTGGAATACCCCGCTTCATCCGAATACGTCGTCGCGGTCGGCGGCACTTCGCTGCTCACCAATCCCGGTTACACCTACAACATGGAAACGGCGTGGGTGTCGGGTGGAGGCGGCAACAGCCTGTGGGAGTCCGCGGGCGTCTGGACCAGTGGCGTGATCTCGCCGGCCAACAGCACGGGCGGCATCCGCGCAGTTCCCGACATGGCCATGGTGGGCGATCCGAACATCGGCGGTGCCGATGTCGTGGTCAACGGCTCGGACATCGGCGTGGGCGGCACCAGCCTGTCCTCGCCGCTCGCGGTCGGCAGTTGGGCGCGGATGGAAACCGCGCATGGCAATTGCCTCGGCTTCGCGGCGCCGATCCTCTACACCACGTTCGGGCAACCGTTCGGAACCGCCGCCAAGGACTTCCACGACATCATCGTCGGCGACAACTATCTGTATCCCGCCATGCCCGGCTGGGACTTCACGACCGGGCTCGGCACCTTCGACATCAGCGCGGTCAACGCGACACTGCCGAGCTGCCCGCGCAAGGCCTAGCCGCGGCCAATGCAGGTGCGGCGCATCGCCGGCCGGACGCGCCAGTCGCCCGGCCGGGCCCGCACAAGACGAATGGCTGCCTGGCTCGCGTTCGACATGCGGCCGTTCACCATCGAGATCGCCGAGGCAAATCTTCATCACGATTACCGTTCGAAAGCCAAGGAGCCGGCCATGACCCAACGTACGACAGGGGAAGTCCTGCACGACCATCTGGTCCTGGCCCAGCGAGGCGCGATCGAAACCGACATCGCGCGGAATTTCGATCCCGACTGCGTGCTGATGACCACCTACGGGAATTTCCACGGCCACGCCGGCGTGCGCGAAGCCGCGTGGCTGCTGGAAAGCCAGATCGGCCGCGGCGGTTACCGGTACATCAACCAGCAATGCCACGGCGAACTGGCGTTCCTAGAATGGACCGCCGACACGGAACGTGCGGAAGTTCCGGACGGCGCCGATTCCTACTGGATCAGGGACGGCGCGATTCGTGCGATGACCATCCACTACAGCGTCCGCGACAAGCGCGAATAGCCGCGGCTCGACAGAATTGTCGAGCTTGCGATGCGGCGTGACGCTCAGCCCTTCTGCTTCCCTTCGCTCGCCGCCTGCTTCAAATCTTCGTCGGACAGGATGCGCGTGTCGGGGTCGGCGGTGCTTCCATCGCAAGGCGCAAAGCGCAAGCCTTGCATGTACGGCGTCGGTTGCTTGCGCCGCGCATCGGCGAATTCCCTGGCGTAATACTTCCGCGCCTGCCCGGCCGTCTTTTCGCCGCTCACGATGTCATGCATCAGATTCAGGGCGAGGCAGTTGGCTTCCTCGTCGTGGCAGCGGGCCGAAACTTCGCCGACCGTGCGCTCCACCACGACGCTGCCGTCGAATTCCGCCAACGCGGAGAACTTGTCGACCGGCACGCGATGGTCGATCACGCACTCGACCGAGTCGGTGTGCGGCGCCGGGAAGTTGTGCTTGTAGAAAGCCTTCGAAGCGATGATGCGTTTCCAGTGGCCGCGATTGCGCCACTTGAGTTCCGTTTCGGTGGCCTCGTCCGGCTCGCCGTACTTGTCGAGGACGAGCTGCGCGGCTTCCCGGGATTCGTCCGGCCAACGCTTGATGACTTGCGATCCGTGCTGTGGGGTGGGCATATCCGTCTCCTGTGAAACTCCGTTCCCCCCTGCCGATGATACATGGATGCGACGGAGCGGCCCGCTGGCGGGGTTGCGGCGTTCAGAAGTGGTGCTTCATGCTTCGCATGTCGCGCTGGCCGCGCGTACTGTGGAGACAACCGGAAGCGCGGTCACCGCGCGCACCCACATGCTGCACGTCGAAGCCGCAGGAAAATCATGGCTGGTCGACGTCGACGACCCGCTTGCCCGAGAGTCTCAAACTCGAAGAAATGCTCGACCGCTTGGCAGAATGACAGCCGCATTGAAGGCCGCACTGCAATTCGCTGCAACGCGCGTCATTTCGAAAGCGGTTCCGGAAATCGAGAAAGACAATCGGCCATCGATGGTCACCCTCCCATCAATGACCCCTCCGGTGTTCGAGTACAGCCGAATGGGCCGGTAAGCGGCCCGAGATCAGGCGCCCAATTTCAGCCGAGAGTTGCTGTTGGGTATAGGGCTTGGCAATGCGGGGAAGTTCGAGGGGCTGCACGCCCCGCAGTTCGGCGTAACCCGTCGCAAGCAGGATAGGAAGCTTTGGATGCTGCTCGCGGAGTGCGACGGCGAGATCCATTCCCGTCATGCCGGGCATTGCGTAATCCGTCACCACGATGTCCGGAGCGAGGCCGTCTTGCATCAGGACAAGCGCCTCCGGTCCGGAATGCGCCTCAGCAACCCGGTGACCCAAGTCTTCCAGGAGTGCAGCCGTGCTGCTGGCAATCAGCGCATCGTCGTCGACCAGTAATATCGTGGCTGGCGCGGGAGTGGACTGGCGCGGCGCGGGCAGCGCGCGGGGTGCCGACGCGCTTTCGGCCACGGGCAACCAGAGCTCCGCGCATGTGCCCACGCCCACGCTGCTGCGCAGCCGGAAGGCGCCGCCGGATTGCTCCGCGAGCCCATGTACCATCGACAGTCCCAGCCCCGTGCCCTTGCCGACGCCCTTGGTCGAAAAGAACGGTTCGACTGCGCGGGCGAGCGTCGCCGCGTCCATGCCCTCTCCGGTGTCCTGCACCGAAAGCCGCACGTATGCACCCGGCTGCAATTCCGGTTGCTCCGCCGTTGCCTCGCAACTTTCCATGGCGATCGTCAGGGTACCGCCGGCAGGCATGGCATCGCGTGCGTTGATAGCCAGGTTCAGCAATGCCATCTCCAACTGGTTGGCGTCGATATTGACGCTGGGCAACGCCCCACTTGCGCGGATCTCCACGTTGATCAGCGGTCCGACTGATCGAGTGATCAAGTCGTGCATGTCGCGGACCAGGATCTGGATATCGGTTGCGCGTGATTGCAATTCCTGCTTCCGGGCAAACGCCAGCAGCCTTTGCGTCAAGGTGGCGCCGCGCCGAGCCCCTTCCATCGCGCCATGCAGCAGCTTCGCCTGGCGCGGATCACCGTCGATTTTCTTGGCCAATAATTCCAGGTTGCCTATTACGGCCATGAGCAGATTGTTGAAATCGTGCGCGACGCCTCCCACGAGCTGCCCCATGGTCTCCAGTTTCTGCGCCTGCATGAGAGCCGCCTGCGCGCGTTCCCGCCGCTTGCTTTCCTCGCTCAGTCGCTCGTTGGCCTTTTGCAGCGCGTGCGTGCGGCGTGCGACCAGATGCTCCATATGCTCGGCGGCGTGACGCTGGGCTTCGAGGTACGCGCGGGTCTCATATTGGCGGATGCGGCCTCGTTTGGCCGACAACACCGCCGCTTGCAACGAGATCGCCCGCATCGGGCGCTCTAGGAAGGAGACGTTCCGGAGTTCGCCGACGATCCGGCGTCTGAACTCTATGAACCGCGGTCCCTCGTTCTGGTTGGTCATCACGATGAAGGGGAAATCCGACCAGGGCGGTTGGGCCTCCACCCATCGGATCAGCCGTCCCATGGCCTTTCCATAAAGCGCCTCCTCGGCAACCAGCGCGAGGCTCGCCCCCTTGTCGAGTTGCGCAAGCAACTCGGCGACATCGCCACAAACACACGAATCGAGACCAACCTGCTCCACCAGTTTCGCGCAAGTAATGGCGTCCCGGCCCACCGGCGCAACAATCAGAACCCTGGCTTCAGGCACGTCAGCTCGCCCGGCTGCCATTTTCCGGCAGCAGCGGAGCCTTCTCGCCCGTATAGACGGGTGTTCCGGCGAAGATCCCGGTGAAGCCATTGAGCGGAGGGCCAAGGCGCACGCCACCGTAGCTCAACCGGAATTCGCGAATGGTGTGTTCGTGATGTCCGCTGCGCTTTTTTACGACCGACAATGCACGGCGCACCGAGCCGTCGTATTCGAAGTAGCGCAACATCAGCACGGCGTCACTGAGATAGCTGATGTCGAGGGGCGTATCCATGGGCCCGACCAGACCATGCTGGGCAAGTACCAGCAGTGTCAGCACGCCGAGTTGGCTGAGATAGCTCAGCAGCTCGTGCATTTGCAGGACCAGGAAACGCTCGTCCGGCATGGAGTTGAGATAGCCGTTCAGGCTGTCGATGATGACGATTCGTGCACCGTCGCGTTCCACTGCCGAGCGCACCCCGTGCGCGAATTCTCCAGGGGACAGCTCCGCGGGATCGATCTGTTGGAGCCGGATCAATCCTTGTTGCATCGCATCCTCGAACGGCAGGCCCAGGGTCTTCGCCCGCGCCTTGATGGTGCCCCGGCCTTCATCGAAGGCGAATACGGTGCTGCGCTCTCCACGTTGCGCCGCTGCAATCGCATAGGTCACGGCAATGGACGATTTCCCCACGCCGGCCGCACCTATCAACAACGCGTTGGTGCCCCGCTCCAGGCCACCGCCCAGAAGTTTGTCCAGCTCGGCGTTGCCGCTGGGAACAAACTCGCTCTCGAACTGCTTGTGATGCTCCGCAGCGACCAGGCGCGGATAGATTTCCAGGCCCCCGCGCCTGATGGTGAAATCATGGAAGCCGCCCTTGAAAGGAATACCCCGCATCTTTACTACCCGGAGATGCCGGCGTTCGGCGCCGTAGGCAATGGCCAACTGTTCGAGCAGCACCACCCCGTGCGCGATGGAGTGGAGTTGAAGATCCTTTTCATGCGCCGTGAGATCGTCGAGCAGGATCACGGTGCACTTGCGGCTCGAAAAGAAATGCTTCAATGCGAGAACCTGCCGGCGATATCGCAAGGGACTTTGCGCCAGCAGCCGAAGTTCGGACAGGCTGTCGATCACGACCCGGGCCGGGTTCACCTCCTCGATCTTGCTGAAGATCAAGCGAGTGGTCTCTCCGAGCTCCATCTCGGCAGGTTGCAGGATCGTCAGTTCTTGGCTGGGGTCGAGAGTGTTTTCGGGTGGAACCAGCTCGAAAACGGTGATCCCGTCCAAGGTCCATCCATGACGATGGGCGACCAGCTCCAGCTCGCGCTCGGTTTCGGAAAGGGCAATGTAGAGAGCGGGTTCGCCGCGGCGCACGCAATCAAGAAGAAACTGCAGGGCCAAGGTCGTCTTGCCCGTCCCGGGACGCCCTTCGTAAAGGTACATTCTTTCGGGGTCGACGCCGCCGCCAAGGATTTCATCGAGGCCGGTGCTGCCAGTGGAGATCCTCGGCAGTTCGACGTCGGCCCAATTTGGCGGGCTAGCCTCGTATTCACTCATCGTTGTCCCTTCGATTCACGGGAAGTCCGTTCGCGCGAAAATGGTGGCCATCCGGCAGATTAGCACCGCAAGCAGGATGCATGCTCATCGCGATTTTGCCTCCCGCTACCGTCATCAAACCACCGGCACCCCACTGATGTTGTTCTTGGGATCGAGCCAGAACGACTCGGGAAGAAAGCGGTTGAAGATTTCCGCCGGCAGGATGCGTTTGCGCTCGGGCGCTTCGACTTTGGAGCGCACGGTGTGCAGGCCGGGCATGCCTATGCGCATGTCGAACTCGCTGGCGCCGTATTCGACGTTGTCGAAGTCGTGTTCGAACCACGGCTCGCCGATGAATTCGTAGACCTTGCGCAGCGCGGCTTCGGGATCCTTCGTCAGGCTTTCGTAGGTCAGCAGCATCAGGCGATCCGACGCGTACTGGCCGTAGAACGCATCCTTGATGGCCTGGAATGAAAAGCCCACCATGCCGCGCGGATCGGTGAGCGCCTGCACCCGTGAATACACGGTGGTGTTGGTGTCGAAGCGGAACACCTTGCTCACGTTGACCGGCTGCTGGCGCACCAGCCGCTCCATGCTGTCCAGCACCCACGGCAACTGCCGCACGCAGGCGATGACCTTGGCGCGTGGAAACAGGGTGTCGAGCATCTGCATGCGGCTGCACCACAGCCGGCTCGTGTCGAACACCACTTCGCGATCGCTTTCGGTGGCGTAGAAATTCCCGATGAGCCCGCGCAGCACCGAGACGCGCGCGGCATCGGAAATCGCGAACGAGAAATCGTTCTTGCTGCTCATCTCCGCGATCACCACGCCCATGATGTCGGCGACGGGGCTGGTCATGCCCGCGTCGAAGCGCGGGTTCTGTTTCAGGATCGCCGCCAGCAAGGTGCTGCCGGAACGCGGCAGGCCGGAAATGAAGTGGAACGTCTTCGATGGCTTCGCGGAATCCGGTGCGGCGGACATGCGTGCGCTCCTGTGGTGAACGTGTTTTGCGCTGGGTGAAGTATCGCAGGTGCGGCGCAGCGATATTCGTAGGTTGGGCTGACGCCGGCTTCATCGGCGGAAGCCCAACGTGGTCCCGATGTTGGGCTTCACCCGGAGCAGGCTCCGGGTTCAGCGCCAACCTACATGTGTGAAAGGGCGCCTATGGCCGTGGTCCGGTCGAAGCACGGATGCGGATTTCGTAATCGAGTTCGACCATGGCGGCCTCGCCTTTCCCGAGCACGAGCCGCAACAATTCTTCGGTGGCGCGGCGTGCCATTTCCTGCACGGGCTGGTGGATGGTCGTCAGCGGCGGCCACACCTGCGTCGCGATGGAGGTGTCGTCGAAACCGCACACGGAGATGTCGCCGGGCACCGACAGGCCCGTCTCGGATGCGGCCCAGATCGTGCCGGTCGCCATGTCGTCGTCGCCCGCGAAGATCGCGGTCGGCCGCTGCTTCAACGCCAGCAGCTTGCGCGCTGCGGCCACGCCCGATTCGAACGAGAACCTGCCGGGCACCGTGTATTGCGGGTCCTCCCTCAGGCCGGCGCGCTTCATGCCGTCGCGGTATCCGGCGAGGCGCCAGACGCCGGCACCATGTTCCAGGTCGCCCACGATGTGCGCGATACGCGCGTGGCCCAGCGAAACCAGGTGCGCCACCATCGCCGCCGCGGCCTCACGTTCGCGCAGGATCACGCCGACCTGCTTTTCCGGATGGCGCGGTGAGATCGAAGCGAACGGAATGCCGCTCTTGCGCAGGCTCTTCAGCAGCGCCGCGTGATCGGTGATCGGCGGCGTCAGGATCAACCCATCGGGCCGGTGCCTCGTCAGGATGTCGTCGACGCGCTCGACGAAATCAGGCGCGGTCGACAGCAGCGGCTGCACCATCATGCTGTAGTGCTGCGCCTCGCAGGCTTCGAGCACGCCGGCCTGCACCGCCATGATGTAACTGGGCGAACGGTTGTCGTACAGCAGGCCGACCATGAAGGAGCGGTTGGTCGCAAGGCTGCGCGCCGAGGTCAGCGGGCGATACTTGAGCTTGGCGATGGCGTCCAGCACCTGCTGGCGCGTGGATTCGTGCACGTTCGGCTCGCTGTTGATCACACGCGAGACGGTCTTGCGCGAGGTCCCCGCCACGCGGGCCACGTCGCTGATGTTTGCGCGCTTCATGGGTGTTGTTGTTGGCGTTGGTTCCGGGAGTCCATCAGCAATCCATATTTTCGTCATTCCGGCGAAAGCGGGAATCCAGTGCCTTTTGTTTTAGCCTCAACGAGGAAACACCGATTGACTCGCCGCTTCCCGCGGCTCGCCCTTCGGGCCGCCGGCTTCGCCGGCGTTCGCCCCGGCATCCTGCCTTCGCAGTCGGGTTCCGCCGCAAAAAACTGCGGCGGCCCCGGAATGGCGAAACGAAAATCAGTGCGAGTTCGTGTCAGACGCCACATGCTGCACCGGGACGTTCCAGCCGCTTACTTCGACGACTGGCGCCGTTATTCCCTTCGATGCGTAACGCGCGGTCACGGTCAACGATTCGCCGGGCCACAGGGTGACGTCGTTGTCGCTCCACAGGATCGGCAACGCAAGCTCGCCCCCTGCGGATCGGCGAATGGACAGATGCTGGAACAGGGCTACGGCTTTCGATGATTCCGGCACGGTGAGCGTGACGGTGGTGACATCGTCGTCGCCGTCGCGCCGCGTCGTGGCATGCACATCGACGGTGGCGGCAGGCAACGACTGCAACGCGGTGAAATCGGCGTATTGGGTGAGCGGCGTCATGTACCAGTTCGAATGCTTCCAGTCGAGCACGTCCGGTTGGGTCGAAAGCCAGTAAACGTTGCGGCTGACGGTCTGGCCATCATTCGACGTGAGGCTCAGTTCCACGAAATACGTTGGCGATAATCCCGAAAGCGAGGGAAGCGTCGTCACCTTCAGCGTGTGGTTTCCGGCAAGGTCGAGATCTGCGAAAGACTTGTCATGGCGCACGCTGCCATCGAGGTTCCGCACACGCACTTGGGCGCGCAAGCCGCGTTCGTCGGTCAACCTGTGGTTGACCAGCACGATCGCCCGGTCGTCATACGAATACTGGATGTGCACCGGCTCGTTGGCCTTCTTGGCGCCGAAATATGCGCCGGCCGGATTCATGTACCAGTCGTAAAGGTGCCAGTGCAACGACGGCCAGGCGTTGTTGAGCATCCAGTAGATCACGCCGGTCGACGGCTTGGGCGAGTCCATGTGCGCGTTGAAGGCTTCGAATTGAGCGCGGACGTTGTCGTAGTTGTCGAGCTGGGCCTTCTGCACGTAATCGGCAAGGCTTTTCGGCGACCCGTAGCGTTTCGCGAGCGCGTTGTCGAACGGTTCCAGCTTCGCGAACGGCGACCATGATGCGGTCGCGTGGTATTGCCGGACGTCCGGATACTTCCACAATGTTTCCTGCGACAACGGCGACAGCATGCGCTGGACGTCCTCCAGCCGCGGAATGTCGGCGCCCGCGCTGACCTCGGAATCGAAGCCGAAGGCGCCGCCCAGCTTGTCGGCGTACCAGTACGACGGCGGCACCCATGCGTACGGCCCCGCCATCTTCATCCCGGACGGACCCGCCGCTTTGCTAGCCTGATCCGAAGCGGCCGAAACGATCGGCGTGTTCCAGTCGGCTGCGTGCAGGGTATCGACGTACATCTTCGCGATGGCGGGCGGCGGCGCGTTGTCGCTGCCGATCAGGAAACCGATCACCGACGGATGATTGCGCAGCAGGCGCGCTTCGCTCGCCATCGACGCCTGCGCGACCTTGATGTCCGCGTCGTCCCACGGTTCGCCGCCCGTCTTCGCCCCGGATTCCCATTTGTCGCAGCACTCCCAGCCGGGCAGGATCAGGATGCCGTAGCGGTCGGCGAGGTCGTAGAAATGCTGGTCCTCGAGCTTGCCTTCGCTGCGTATCGCGTTGAGCCCCATGTTGCGGACGTAGCTGAACTCGGCCTCCATGCGCCCGGGCAGCTCGCGCAGGAACATGTCCGGCGCCCAGCCGCCGCCGCGGATCAGCACCGGCTTGTCGTTGATGAAGAACTGGATGTAGCCCTGCTTCGTCAGCTTCGAGGTCGCGCTGCGGATGCCGAAAGTTGTCGCGGCGCGATCGGATTCCGCGCCGTTGACCGAGGCGGCGAGTTTCAAATCGTACAGCGGGTGATCGCCCATGCCGATCGGCCACCAGACTTTCGGGTGATCCAGCACGAGGCCTGGATCGCTCTGCGGTGAAAACGCAATGGTTTGCGTCTGCCCCGCCGTGAGGTGCACTTTCCGCTGCAGCGAAACGCCTGCCACCTCGCCGGTCACGACGACATCGTGCGGCGTGCTGTCGAGATTCCGCACCTCCGCCTTCACCGTGAGCGCCGCGCGCGCAAGATCCGGCAACGAAAGATCGGTGGCGACCGCCGGAAAACGCAGCTCGACCGGCCCGGTCTCCACGATATCGACGCCGCGCCACGGTCCCATGTTGTTGTCGGGCGGCTGGGGGTTCCAGTCCACCCAACCCTGCGAAAAATCGAGCTGAGGGTCGGCCGGATGCACGAGCATGGCCAATGTGTTCGCGCCCTCGTGCACCCAGCGCGTCACGTCGAATTCGTGCACCGGATACGCGCCGCGAAGTTCCGGTCGCGCCGCAATCTGATGCCCGTTGAGCCACACGTCGGCGCCGCCGATGATTCCGTTGGTGCGCACCAGTATGTGCCGCCCAGCGGTTCCCTTCTCCAGCGTGAACTGCGTGCGGTACCACCACGGAACCACGAAGTGATGGCGCGCCACCGTGCGCAGGTTGTCGTCGTGAAACACGTCCTTGTACTTGCCGTTTTCCATCAGCCCGGCCATCACCGTGGCGCGGCCGCTCACCGGATACCAGTCCTTGGTCGAAAAGTTTGCCGAAGAGATTTCCGCCCCGCTTTCCTGCGCCTCGGCGCTCGACCGGATCTGCCATTGCGCGATCGCGGTGGTCTGGCCGGGCTGCCCGGCGATCGGTGTGGGCGCGTAGGTATTTGCGGCATACGCGGCCGGTGCGGCCAACACTGCTAACACGGCCGCGACACGCAAGACCTGTTGCAAGAAATAATTCGTCATGCCGGACGAGCCCCGGAAGGGGCGAGATCCGGAATCGGTGTACCAAATGGATTCCGGGTTCCCGCGCCGATGAAGCCGGCTCGGGCCCCGGAATGACGACGTAGATTTTTTTGTCAGATGGCACGTCAGCATGGCGGATTCCCCAGATAGGCTTCCCGAATCTTCACGGGCGTGAACGGCCAGGATTTGTTGACCCTGGCCCAGACCACGAACACCACCAGCCCGGCGACGATCCAGGCGCCGGACAGGATCAGCGACAACGTCGAAGCCGACACGTACACGTAGATCCAACCGAGCATCGCGACGATGCACGGCACGGGATAAAGCCATTGCCGGTACGGCCTGCGCAATTCCGGCTGCCGCTTGCGCAATACCACCAGCGCGACGATCTGCGCCACCGATTGCACGATGATCGACGCGGCCAGCAGCATGTTGATCACTTCGGTCAGGTCGAAAAACGTGCCCGCCGCCATCACTACGCCCATCGTGAGCAACGCAACGTGCGGGAAACCGTGTTTCGGGTGCAAGCGCCCGAACGAGGCAAGGAACACCTTGTCCTGCGCGGCCTGGTACGGCACCCGCGAGCCACCAAGGAGACCCGCAAACACCGAGGCAAATGCGGTGACGATGATCAGGATGGTCATCACCGCGGCGGCGGTGTGGCCCCAACTGTGCTCGACCACCAGCGAGGCGATCGACTTCGAAGTGGCGACCTCCTGCCACGGCACCACACCCAGCACGCTGATGTTGAGCGCGAGGTAGACGAACATCATCGCGATCACCGAGATCAGGATGGAACCCGGCATCGTGCGGCCGGGGTTGCGCAGCTCGTCGCCCATGTACGCGGTGGTGAAATAGCCGAGGTAGTCGTAGATGCCGATCACGAGGCCCGCGCCGAGCCCGAAAAAGAAATGGCTGCCGAAGGCATCGGCCGAAAAAGTGAACGCCAGCGCCGGATGGAAATCGGCGAAGCCGGCCGCCGAGGTTCCGACCACCGCGATCAGCATGATGATCCACAGCGCAACGGTGATAGCGCGGATGGATTCGATGCGGCGGTACAGCAGGAACACGACGGCGAAACTCGCGAGCACACTGATCAGGTGCACCGCCGTCCAGCCCATGTGCGGAAAAAAGAAGCCGAGGTACTCGACCATCCCGATGATTCCGGTCGACATGATCAGCGGGATCGTCAGCAGCACCGTCCAGATGAAAAGGAACGGCATCAGCTTGCCTGTGCGGTACTGGAAGGCTTCGCGCAAATACACGTAGGTGCCGCCCGAGCCCGGCATCGCCGCGCCGAGTTCCGCCCACACCATGCCGTCGGACGCAGCGAGGATCGCACCCGCGATCCAGCCGACGATCGCCTGCGGCCCGCCCATCGTCGCCACCATGATCGGGATCGTGATGAACGGCCCGATGCCGCACATCTGCGTCATGTTGATCGCGGTGCCGGAGAACAGGCCGATCGATCGGCGGAAGCCGGCGCCGCGTTCGGACCGGCCGGCCTCAGCTACCTGTTTGCTGGTTTCCACTGCGGACATGTCGGTTCCGATTGGGTCGTTGTGACGCCTGAGCGCGGCGCGTGGTTGGTCAACTATCCAGTCGTCATTCCCGGGCCGCCCGCGCTGTTTGCGGGCGGAACCGGGAATCCATCTTGCATTCCGCGAAAAAACAAGATGGATAAACTCGCCGCATCCCGCGGCTCGCCCTTCGGGCCATAGGCTTCGCCGATGTTCGCTCCGGCATCCTGCCTTCGCAGTCGGGTTCGCCTGCGATGAAGCCGCAGGCGCCCCGGAATGACGACAATTTTTGCTGACATGCGGCGCCAGCCGGGTGCTTTTTTGCAATGGCCCACGTCGGGCAGGATCCTTCCCTACCCCTCACCATTGCCCCCGAATCCCCGCCATCACCGTGCGCTCGGAGAAGTTCGAATGCGCGGGCTGATCGGGCCACACCAGGTAGAAGCGCTGGTACTCGCTGCTGAGGTTGGTGCCTTGCAGGAACACCTCCGCGTACTTGCTGATCTTGTACGACACCGACGCGTCGATGTATTTCTGCGGCGCCTCGTACATTTCCAGGCCCGAGATCGCGCCCACGTCGGCCGAAACGGCGCGACGGGAACGATAGTTGTAGGCGACCCGCGCCTGGAACCGGCTGTCCTGGTACCACAAAATCAAATTGCCGGACTTGGTCGAATTGTCCTGGAACGGAATCTTGTTGCCGGCAAGGTCAGTTCGCCCCGAATCGCTTGGCGCATAGGTGGCGTTGAATTCCAGGCCGGTGTTGCGCAGCAAGCCCGGCAGGAACGTGAAGGCCTGGCGATAGTCGAATTCCGCGCCGTGGATGCTGTTGCCGGTGCCCTGCACGGGCTCGGTAATCACCACGCAGCGGTTGCGCACCACGCCGTCCTCGTCGGGCAGCGTGCAGTTGATCACGCTGCCGCTCTCGATGAAGCTCTGCACGTTGATCCGGAAGAACGCAAGGCTGACCATGCTGGATGGATTGATGTAGTACTCCAGCGACGCACCGTAGTTCTTGGAGCGCCACGGATCGAGATCCGGGTTGCCATCCGAATTGCCGCCCGCCACGCGGAACAGCGCGGGTTGCCCCGGCACTTCCGTCAACGAGTAGTTGAGCGAAAGCCCTCCGCCCCAGGTGCTGAGGTCGAGCGGCATCATGTTCTTCGAATAGGCCAGGCGCAGCTTCAAGTCATCGGTAAGGTTGATCGCGAAGTTGGCCGCCGGCAGCCAATCCCTGTAGCTGCGGCGCGTGACCTCGGTGCCGCCATCGGCAGGCTCCAGGCCATACGGCGCGGGCGCGCCGGTGAGGTGCTGGGTGACGTTGAGATTGGTGTCGATCACGCGCATGCCGACGTTGGCGGCGTACGGCATGTTGCCGATGTGGCCGTCCAGGTCAAGCTGGAAATAGGCCGATCTCTCCTTCATCCACACTGCCCAGGTGCGCCCCGGCGTCACCTGTCGTTGGGTGCCGGGATACAGCGACTGCCAATAGCCTTCGGGATTGTCCATCGCGTGCGGATCGACGGCCCAGAAGGTGATCCCGGACCCGAGCAGATCGGTGTATTCCTTCCAGTTGTTCGACAACGGCGGCGGCGTCTGCGACAGATGCTGCGCGGACAAGGGACCGGCGCGGAAGAATCCCTGCGCGTTGCCGGCCGAGCAGGATGGGTCGTCCATCACCACGTCGGCCGCCACGTAACGCACGAAGCAGCCGTTGGGATCGCTGGCGCCCATGCCGGCGTACACGGGTGCGATCAGGGTGAACCCGAGATTGTCGGCGCTGCGGATGCTGTTGCGCACCCCGAAGTCGATCTTGATGCCGTTGTCGAAGCTGTAGTGGCCATCGAAGCGCACCACGCTCAGGCCCACCCTGCGATCGTAGTCGCCGGCCGACTCCAGCGTCTTCATGGACCAGCCGTCGGGGTTGGCGAAGTTGCTGGCGAGGACACCTGGCATGCTGATGCCGAGATTGCGGTTCCGGAAATCCGCGATCATCGAAACCGTATTCGCCGGAATGCCGTTGTCATTGAAGACGCGATTGCCGCCCAGTTCGACGGGATAGATGTACGTGCCGGGCGGTGCGGCGTCTTCCGGATCGTTAGGCCATTGCGCGCCGTCGGAATTGGAGATGTTGAGGTCGGTCTCGATGTTCGTCTGGTGCGCCGTGTCGCGGATGCCGCGCAAGGTGGCCGTGAACGGTCCGCCGTTGTCGAAGTCGACCTGGACATTGAAGTTCCTCGCCATCGAATTCGTCCGCGTGATCTGCGAAAACGACTCGACGTCACCCGGCCATTTCTTGTAGACCTGCGTGGTGTACAGGTTCATGTTCTCCCACGGCGGATCGTCGGGCGTGCCGTACTGGCCCGCGACGCTGGCACCGGTGTTGCGCGAATCCACCGGCACGTAGGTCGCGCCTTCCCAGTCGAGCGAATTGAACTGGATACCGACGTTTCGGTCGTAGCGGTCCTGGCGCGCAAAGAAGAGATCGCTGGTGAGGGTGAAGCCGCCGCCGAGGTCCATCTGGAACGAAGCATTGCCGGACTTGCGCCGGCGCTGGGTGGTGGTGTCGTACAGCGCAATGTTCTGGCTGCCCATGAACACGCCATTCGATTTGCCATCACCGTTGACGTCGACGCTGCCGTCCGGGTTCTGTTTGATGTCGGACGGAATCGGCGCATTGCCCCACGGTGTCAGGAATCCGTAATAGCTGTCCGCGCTGAGCGCGTTCTCGCCGTTCAGCACGACGCCGTACTGGTCGAGGCCTTCCGTCGCGTTCTCGGTCGTCGTGTCGGAAAAATCGCCCGACAGCAAAAGGCCCCAGCGTCCGCCCGCGTTGTAGGAAATGAGGCCGCTGGCCGCCTCGCCCCATTTGTCGGTGGCATCGCCATACTGCCCGTGCGCGGAATAGCTGTAGGTGAACCCATTCGGCAGATCCCAGGGCCGATAGGTGTGCAGGTTCAAATCACCGCTGATACCGGAGTCCAGCATGTTGGCGGTGGGCGACTTGATCACGTCCACGCCGCGGAACAGCGTCGCGGGCAACATTTCGAAATCGGGCTGCTGAGAATCGATCTGGTTCGGCGTGATGAACACCTCGCCGTTCAACATCGTGCCGACTTCCGGCAGGCCACGTACGTCCACCGAGGTGCCGACACCGGCATCACGGTTGATCTGCACGCCGGTGACGCGCTGCAACGCGTCGGTGATGGTGACGTCGGGCAACTGGCCGATGCTTTCGGCGGTGATGCTGTCCTGGATGTTGGGCGCGACGCGCTTCAGTTCGATCGCGCGCATCTGCGAGGCGCGCACGCCCACCACGTTGACCACCGACAGGGTCTGCGCGTTTTCGGCTTCCGACGCGTTCTTGGTCCTGGGCTTTTTGGCCTGCGCCTGGTCGGACGCCGATGGCGGTTGCGCGGTCGTGGTTTGCGCGGATGGATTTTCGGACTGGCCAGTCGTCTGCGCCGATGCGGCGGCCGACGTCGCGACCATGGCGAACAACGACGCCGAGATGGCGAGTGACAATGGACTCCTGCGATGAATGGGCATGGCCTTGTTCCCCTCGATGTTATCGGTCGATTCGCCGGAACCTGCTGCTCGAACGTCATCCGGCGGGTTTTGATCCACGGTTTTTCATTCGCGTCATCCGGACGGGCTGCTCTCTGCCGGGCACATCCGCGCCGGATCGCCGCGTGCAAGCCGGTCGAGATACCACCTTGCCGCGCCCAGTACGCCGTGCTGGCCGTGCTCCATCACCCGCACCGGAACGCGTTCCAGGAATGCCCGCACGCTCCGCGCGTGCAGGAAGCGAGCGGCGAAATCACTCCGCTGCAGCAGATCGAAAATCGATGAGAGAAAGCCGCCCGCGAGATACACGCCGCCGGCCGCCATGAAAACCATCGCGAGGCTGCCGACGAAACTTCCCAGCGAGGCGCAAAACAGATCCACCGCCTCCTCGGCCTGCGCATCGGTGCACATCCGCGCGGCAGCGGTGATGGTCTCCGGCGTCGCCAGCTTCGGCGCTTCGCCGCGCAGGCCGCACAGCGTCCGATAAAGCGTCAGCAACCCTGGACCGGAAAGGATATGCTCCCAGGGCACGTAGCCGCCGTGCGGCGCCAGGCATTCCAGCACCTCGCGTTCGCGAAGCGTTTGCGGCGCGAAATCCATCTGCCCGGCTTCTGTCGCGATCACGCGGCCGCGTGCGTGATCCGGAAGGTGCACGGCTGCACCCAGTCCCGTACCCGGCCCGACCACCAGCGTCGGACCTTTCGGGTGGATGTCCGGTCCGCACAACAGCCGGGCGTCCAGATTGCGAGCGTCGGCCAGCGCCTCACCCAGCGCTTCGAAATCGTTGAGCACCACGAGTTCGTCGAATCCGAGCGTCCCGCGCAGCCGGGAAAGACTGATCGGCCAGGCGAGGTTGTCGTGGATGACGTCGTCGCCCACGATTTGTCCCGCGCAGGCGAGCACGCAATGCCGAACCGAACCGGCGGTTTCCGTATCGAGGAACGCCCGCAGCAATCCGGAAAGTTCCGGATAGTCGCTGCAAGTGAACTTGCGATAGGCGAGTACGTCGATCGCCTCGTCGCGCTCGCCGGACCGGACGCGAACCAATGCGAGCCGCGCGTGCGTGCCACCCACGTCGGCCGCCAGAAACGGTTGAGCCGAAGCACGCGAGTGCCGAGCCTGATGAGTGACCACTGCGTCCATGGCGCCCCACGCAACGCGAACGCTTGCCAGTTTGGGCGCCTATGACACCGGTGTCAATTTGCAGTGCAGCATGCTCGCGCACACATACCGACGAATCGCGCGGAAGCCTTGCCAAGCTGGGAATTTGCGAAGCCAACTTTCAGTGGAGTATCGCCGAATGTGCTGCAATACAGCACTTCAGGCTCTCGACGCCGCTATTCCGGGGCGGGTTTCAACCCGCCCCGCCTTCAAGGCGGGTCAAGACGCCCTACGGCAGAGCACGCGAGCGTCGGCGTTCGTCAATCGTGTTTGTCGCCAGACGACTTCGGACCCTCGCGCGCCGCACGGATCGCCTTCGCATCGAGCCGCTCGATCCGCATGATCCTGCAATGGTCGCCGCCGGCGATCACGGCGTCGCGGTTGGAACTCACCAGGCCGTCCTGCGAAGTCAGGCCGATCATGCCCGCCGCGGTCTGCAGGCCGAGGCACGGCCCGACCAGTTGCAGCCGATAGGCCTGGCGCGGCGACGTCCACACCACCACGTAGCCGATCTGGTCCGAGTCCCAACTGTAGAGCGACGTGAAGGTGAACCACGGCACCGTGCCCTGCACGTATTTGGCGTAGTCGATCGCCGTGTTTGCGTGACGTGCGGAGGATTCGTGCGCCGGCTGCTGGGCACAGGCGGCCAACACGACTGCCATCAACAACGGAGTCCACTTGAAGCGACGCATGGCGGCTCTCCCGGTGGAGGACGGGAACACCATCATCCTCTGCCCACCATCCGGGTGCAATGCACGCCGCATGGCGGGTCTTGACCCGCCATGGTTCCGGCCGTGCCAAGGCGGGTTGAAACCCGCCCTACACCGACTCTGTAGGGCGGGTCTTGACCCCCGTGGACCTACTTCAGCAACGCGGTCAGCTTGTCGAGCTGCGCGCGGTAGTTGTCGAGCACCTTGGCCGTCACCGCCGCGTACTTGTCGGCGCGGCTCCAGTCGCGCGCGTCCAGCGCCTCGTGCACGGCCGGAATGGTCTTGGGGGCATAGCCGGTCAATTCGCCCGGCGCCTGGATCAGGTTCTTGTACCAGGGACGGCCCGGCAGGCCCTGCTCGTCCAGCAGCCGCTGTTCCAGCGTACCCATCAACCGGTTCACCTGGGCAAGTTGCGCAGCCGGAATATCCAGACCCTTGGCAGCACGCGCGTCGTACGCCTTTTCATAGGCGGCGGCGCTTTCCTTCAGCTTCTTGGCAGCCGCATCCAGCGGCGCGAAGTCGATCTTCGGCACGTCGGACAAGCGCTCCGGCGGCGCCATCGGGTGCATCGGATCGGAAGCCAGCTTGTACGCGCCGGCGTCGAGCAGCTTGTGCTGCGCTTCGGCCGCCTTGCGCGCTTCGTCCGCCTGTTTGTGCAATTGCAGAATGTAGCGGTCGACCGTGCTGCTGAAATCGCCGAAGCGCATCGGCAACACTTCCGCGTCGGCGGTGCGCATCACGATATGGCCCGCGACTTGCGCCAGAGCCACGCCGTATTCGAAGGTCGGATCGCCGAAACGGATGTAGTGGTCGAACGAGTCGTAGCGTGAGTGGTACACGCCGCCCTGGTTCGCCTCGCCGCCGAAACCGAGGTCGAGCGTCGCGATGCCGAGGTGTTGCAGGAACGCGCTGTAGTCCGACCCCGAACCGAGTGGCGCGATCGGAATGTCGCCGGTCGCACCCGCCAGCTTCGCGCTTTCCTTCATCATCGGACTGGCGCCCTTCTCGTTCGCATGCACGTCGAGGTTAGCGCGCTGGCGCTGCTGGACGTTGACCTTGGTTTCAGGATCGGTCACGCCCGCCGCAACCTGGTTGACCAGATGCTGCAAGGAATGGCTGCCGCCGGCGAACAGGAAGCCGCGCCCGTTGGTGTCGGAATTCACGTACACCACGGCCTTCTCTTTCAGTTCCTTGCCGTGTGTTTCCGCCCATTCGGTGGAACCGAGCAGGCCGGGCTCCTCGCCATCCCAGCTCGCATAGACGATGGTGCGCCTGGGTCGCCAGCCCTGCTTGTACAATTCACCCATCGCCTTCGCTTCGCCCAGCATCGCGACCGTGCCCGCCAGCGGATCGAACGCGCCGAACACCCAGCCGTCGTGGTGGTTGCCGCGCAATACCCACTGGTCCGCATCACTGGAACCCGGCAGTTTGGCGATCACGTCATACAGCGGTTTCCGGGTCCAGTCGGACTTCACGACCATGTGCACCTTGGCCGGACCCGCGCCCACGTGGTACGTGAACGGCAGCGCGCCGCGCCAGCTTTCCGGCGCCAGCGGGCCGCCCATCGCCTTCAGCAGCGGCGTCGCGTCGGCGTAGGAAATCGGCAGCACCGGAATCTTCAGGATGGTCTTGGCGTCCTCGATCGGGATGTGTTTCGCACCCGGCACGGAACCGTAACCGGGCGTGGTCGGATCGCCCGGATGGATCTGCATCTTCATCACCGAACCGCGCTGCACGCCTTCGGGCGGACGCGTCGGGCCTTGGGGATAGGTGTCGCCCGTGAAATAACCGTCGTCGCGCGGATCGGAGTAGATCAGGCAGCCGATCGCACCGTGTTCGTACGCGAGTTCCGGCTTCAGTCCGCGCCAGCCGCCGCCATAGCGCACGATCACGATCTTGCCCTTGACGCTCACGCCGAGCCGCGCGAGTTCCTTGTAGTCGTCGGGCATGCCGTAGTTCACGTACACCAGTTCGCCGGTGACGTCGCCGTCGGCGCCGTAAACGTTGTAGGGCGGCAACGCGCCCGCGAGCGTGGACGTGCGGTCGCCCTTGATCGGCGGTTCGTGCAGGGTGGCCTTGAACCGCGTCGGCGCGACCAGCTCCAACAGTTCCTGTTTCGGCGTCGGGTACAACACGTCGAACTGTTCGATGCGCGCATCCCAGCCCCACTGCTTGAACTGCGCCAGCATCCATTCGGCGTTCGCCTTGTCGTGCGGGGAGCCGACCTGGTTGGGTTCGGAGGAAAGCCGCTTCAGCCACTCGCGCATTTCACCGGCGCTGAGCAGCGCATCGAAACGCTGTTCGAGTTGCTGCTGCTTCGCCGCGCCGGCCGTCGTGAAACCGAGCATCCCGTGATCCGCGGTCGGCTTCGGCTGATCGGGTGGCGTGGCGGCACCCGCCACGAGCGTCAACGACAGGCACGCCAGCGCCACACCGATCCTGCGCACGTACACGGGCTTCATGGGCCACCCCTCAAGTCGGGCCGCCGCTCCACACGCGCCACTCGCGTGATTTCACGACGGCGAAAGATCCCCTTTTACGCCCGTTCGCGCCGATTTGCACGGGACAATGGTCACGGCCGCGGCTCAGCGCCCCGGCCGCAGGCTCAGGAAGCGGCGCGCATAGAACGCAACGATTACGCCGAACACCAGCATCGCCGCAAGATTCCCGGCGAACGACAGCGGCGTGAAGCGATTGATGCGATGCCAAGCCGAAAGCGGCATCACCGCGTAATTCATCACCACGAATACAATCACGCCGTACGCCAGCCCGGCGAGCAGCCAGCGCGATGTGAGCCAGCGTACGCGCAGCGCCGCCAGCGCGAAGATCGCGGCGATCAGGATCGACATCCCCCACTGCAGGAACAGGCCGAGCCACATCGTGTAGGCGCCGCCCTGCAAGGCCGCCGGTCCAAACAGACCGCCCGCGATGAATTGCTGGACCACGGAAGGATCGGTCCGGTTGATCAGCGCGGCTGCTCCGATGTCGACGGTGCCGGCGATCAGCCCGCCCACGATCACCGCGCTGAGCACGCGCGCGACCACACTCCGGTCCCGGACCGATGACATCGTCTTGGTAGCCATGGGCGCTCCTCAGTTGTCCGCGCAGGCTGCCGTTGCCGGACCGGCGCCGACAGTGCCGTTGGTCACGCGCGAACGCGGCGCGAGTCGCGGTTGGCGCGCACCGGCCGGCTTGCTATGGTGAGCGCCCGCTCACCGCGCCGCCCCCGATGCTGCCCAGCCCGACCCAGCTCCTTCGCAACCGAGTGCAGCAACTGCACCAGCGAGTCGGCGGACGCCACTGGTTTCCGCACGTGCCGCTGGCGATTCTGCTCGGGCTCGGCGGATTCTGGCTGCTGCAGAACGATCTCGGCCGGCAGTGGCGCACCATCCTCGCACAGTTGCTGAACCGCAATTTCGAGGGCGGCCTGCGGCCCGCGTACCTGCCGCCGCTGCTGATCGGTGCCGGCATGCTGATCATGGCCGCCGGGCTGCTGCTGCGCTCGCGCCTCGCGTGGACGATGGCCCTGCTGCTCGCGGCGCTCGCCGCGGTCAGCATGCTGTTCGGACACCACGCGCACGCGCATCTGCTGCTCGGCTATTTCCTCCTGATGCTTGCGCTGCTGGCGTTCGCGTGGCGCCAGTTCGACCGCAGCAGCATCACCGCCAGCACGCTGTTCGCGCTGACGTCGGTGGTGATGCTGGTGATGTACGCCACCTTCGGCACGTACTATCTGGGCGCGGACTTCAAGCCGCAGATCACCGACCTGGTGACGGCCTTCTATTACGCGATGGTCACGATGAGCACGGTGGGCTACGGCGACATCACGCCGCAGACCTCCGAGGCGAAGCTGTTCGCGGTGTCGATCATTGCGCTGGGCGTCGCGGTATTCGCCACCTCGCTGACCGCCGTGATCGCGCCACTGGTCACGCGCAGCCTGCAACGCATCGTCAATCGCAAGGACCATCGCATGCAACGCGAAAACCACTTCATCGTGATCGGCAACACGCCGCTCGCGCTCAATACCTGGCGCGAACTCGCGCGCCGCGGCCAGCCGGTGACGCGCCTGCTGCGGCAGGAGCCGGAAATCCCCATCCCCGAAGACATCGACAGGGTGATCGGCGAGCCCAGCGACGCCGATGTCCTGCGCCGGGCCGGCGCCGACAAGGCGCAGGCCGTGCTGGCGATGCTGGACGACGATTCCGAAAACGCCTTCGTGGTGCTGGCCGTGCGCGAACTCCAGGGCAGCGCGCGCACGATCGCGGCCGTCAACGACGCCAGCCATCTCGGGCGCGTGCGGCTGGTGCAGCCGGACGTGGTGATCGCGCCGCAAATCCTGGGCGGCGAAATCGCGGCGATGCTGCTGACCGGCGAGCAGGTGACCGCCGATTTCGTGATGCAGCGGGTGTTCCAGCAGCCGGGCGAGAACACAGCGAGCGCATCCAAGCGTCCGGCATGAACATCGGCTGACGGGTTTCACCGGAATGAGCAGAGGTCGAATTGATGAATGACTGGCTTCACCACGGACAATGGCTGGGCAATTCCGCGCTGGCCTGGGTGATCGCGGGCGCCGCCGCGCTGGGCGGCTACCTGATCGCGCAGACGGCCGCGAAGATCCTGGCGGCGCGGCTGCGCACGCTGGCCGAACGCACCCACCGCAACGGCTTCGCGATCGCCGCGCGCGTGGCCGAAGCGACCCGCGGCTGGCTGCTGTTGCTGATCGCGATTGCGATCGCGCTGGACTTCCTGCACTTCGGCAAGACCCTCGCCGACATCGAGCACGCGCAACGCTGGCTGCGTCTTTTGACGTACGCGCTGGTGGGCATCCAGTTCGCCTTCTGGATCAGCGGGCTGCTGGTGGCCTGGCTGCACCGCTCGACTTCCGACGAGGGCAAGCGCGCGGTCAATCCCGTGATGCTCGGCGTCTTGACCTGGACCGTGCAGTTCGTGGTGTGGGTGACGCTGGTGTTGGCGTTGCTGGCTGAAGGCGGGGTCAACATCACCGCGTTCGTGGCGAGCCTGGGGGTGGGCGGCGTGGCGGTGGCGCTTGCGCTGCAGAACGTCCTCACCGACTTGTTTTCGTCGATCGCGATCGGATTGGACAAGCCGTTCGAAGTCGGCGAGTTCATCGCCTTCGGCGACGAGCTGGGCACCGTCACCAAGGTTGGCATCAAGTCCACGCGGATCCAGTCGTTGTCCGGTGAGGAGCTCGCGGTTTCCAATTCGGTGCTGCTGAAGAACCTGATCCACAACTATTCGCGTCGACAGGAACGCCGCATCGTCTTCAATTTCCGGCTGCCGTTCGACACGCCGCGCGAGAAGATTCCGGAAGCGATCGCGCGGGTGCGCGGATTCATCGAGCGGGAATCCTTGACGCGCTTCGATCGCGGTTATCTTTCGGGATTCGGGGACTACGGCCTGGATTTCGAGATCGTGTATTACGTGCTGGATCCTGCCTACAACGTGTTCGTGGAAATCCAGCAGCGCATCAACCTGGCGATGCTGGACGCGTGGCACGAACTGGAAATCGAATTCGCGATTCCGGTGCGCAAGCTGCACGCACCTAACCAGACCCTCGCGGTTTCGACGCCCGTGACCGCGAAAGAGTGACTCGCGTCACTCTCGGCTGAACGATCGTGACCGTTTCTACACGCGGCATGTCGATAATCGTGCACAAGTCCTTTAACGTCCGGCGCGTGTTCATGAAAGCCTTGTGCCGGGCGGCCCGTGGAAGGTCGGCATGCACAAGATCGCCAATGTCTCTGCATTGGGCTACGCCGCTTTTGCGTTGACCCTGTGGTTGGCGAGCATGGGCCCAGCCGGCTGGTTCGACCAACCCGGCATCACGCTCACGCCGCTGCTGTTCGCGCAACCCGGCAACGCGCTGTTGCCGCTGCTCGCCGCGGTACTCGGCGGCTGCATCCTGGGTATCGCGGGCATCGGACAGGCGTTGCGCGGACAGCCCCTCGACGCCGTTCTGTTCCTGGCCTTCGCTGCATACTGGTGGGTGGCGGCGTTGTCGCAGCACGCGATGGGATTTCCGTACAGCGCGACGCCCGGCTTCCTCGGCTGGTATTACATCGTGTGGGCGTTTCTGGCGTTCTGCATCTGGCTGGCGGCGTGCCGCGACGGCGTGGCGCGGATGCTGTTCACGCTGGGACTGTGCGTGTCGTTGCTCGCGTTCGCGCTGGCGCACTGGACGCACGTCAGCGGGTTGACGGTACTCGGCGGCTACCTCGGCCTGGTCGCTGCGGTCGTCGGCATCTACATCGCCGCCGCGGAGATCATCAACGAGGTGCGCGGCCATATCGTGCTGCCGCTGGGCAGCGTCAGTGACGGCTCGCCACCATCCTGAGCCTCCATCTCTAGTGCGCCGCCGCATCCCGTGCTACTTTTGCCGCATGGCATCACCGCGCGTCATCAAGAAATACCCGAACCGTCGCCTGTACGACACCCGCGTCTCCAGCTACATCACGCTGGAGGAAGTGCGCCAGCTCGTGCTGTCGGGCGAGCCGTTCGAGGTGCGCGATGCCAAGACCAACGAGGACCTGACCCGTGCGGTGCTGCTGCAGATCATTGCCGAGCACGAGCAGCACGGGCAGCCGATCTTTTCCACCACCTTGCTGTCGCAGATCATCCGCTTCTACGGCGACGCGATGCAGGGCTTCGTGGGCGGCTATCTCGAAAACAGCCTCAAGGTCTTCCTGGAGCAGCAGCACAAGTTCCGCGACCAGTTGAACAACCTGCTGGGCCAGACGCCGTGGTCGATGTTGAACGAAATCACCGAACGCAACATCGACCTGTGGAAGTCGCTGCAGCCCGGCAACGTGCCGCCGCCGAAGCCCGCTCCGGAACCGGAGACGGACGAGAAAAAGTCCTCGCGCAAGCGTCGTTGACACTCCCCGCTCCGCTCCGTACCATTCGCCGGATTGCTGCGGCGCAGCACATGCGGCTGCGCCACATTTTTGCGATCATCCCTGATCGCGAAGGAGTCATGAATGACCAAACGTGTAGCCGTCGTCACCGGCGGTATCGGCGGGCTGGGCACCGCCATTTGCAAGCGACTCGCTGAAGACGGCCGCCAGGTGATCGCGGCCGACCTCGGCAACCGCCAGGAACGCCTCGCCGCATTCCGCGAGGAGACCCGCGCATACGACGGCACCATCGTGTTCGCGCCCGCCGACGTGGCGATCTTCGACGATTGCCAGAACCTGGTGAATCACGTCACCGAGAAATACGGCGGCATCGACATCGTGGTGAACGGGGCGGGCATCACCCGCGACACCTCGCTCAAGAAGATGACCCCGTCGCAGTGGAGCGAACTGATGCACGTCAATCTCGATGGCGTGTTCAACATGTGCCGCAACACCGTGGATGGCATGACGGCGCGCGGCTTCGGCCGCGTCGTCAACATCAGTTCGGTGAACGGCCAGACCGGCCAGTTCGGCCAGACCAACTACTCCGCGGCCAAGGCCGGCATGCACGGCTTCACGATGGCGCTGGCCCGGGAAGTCGCGAAGAAGGGCGTCACCGTGAACAGCGTGTCACCCGGCTACTGCAAGACCGAAATGGTGATGAAGGTGCCGGAAGACATCCGCGCCCAGATCGTCGCGCAGATTCCGGTCGGCCGCCTCGGCGAGCCGTCGGAAATCGCGCGCACCGTGGCCTTCCTCACCGCCGACGACGCCGGGTTCATCACCGGCGCCAACATCCCGGTGAACGGCGGGTATTTCATGTCGTTCTGACGACTGCGCCGGCGGACCGCCGCGCACATGACTTCCAGCCCTGCCGTCCAACGCCTCAAGGTGTAGGCTGCGCTCTTCCGACCGAAGGGAGGACGCCGTCATGCGTTGGCTTGCCGTTGCGCTGGTCTTCGTTTCCGTCTTGCTGTTCGCGGCTGTTCCGGGGCCGGAACGCGCCGTCACCGATCCCGCCTCGATCCGATCCGCGAGCAATCCCGCCGCCCATCCGGTGCCGATCCACGATCTGTTCTTCATGCATGGAATCGCGGGCGCGGCGTGGTCGCCGGATGGCCGCGAGATCGTGATCTCCACCAACACGACCGGCCGCTACAACCTGTGGAAAGTTCCGGCTGCGGGCGGCTCGCCCGTGCAGATGACGCGATCGGATGATCGCGAGTACGGCGCGACATGGTCGCCGGACGGCAAATGGATCGTGTACGAATCCGATCACGGCGGCGACGAGCAGTTCAAGCTGTATGCGGTACCCACGAACGGTGGCGCGCCGATCGACCTGACGCCGAAGGCGGACGTCTCCAACATGGGCGCGCTGTTCTCGCCCGACGGTAAGACCGTCGCCTTCAACATCAAGCCGAAAGCGGCATCGGTCACCAACATCGCTCTGCTCGACTGGAAAACGCACGCCATACGCTGGCTGACGCACGAGGCCAGCAAGGATCGTCTGTGGCAGGTGGTGGCTTGGTCGCACGACGGTCGCAGCGTGTACGCCAACCGGATCAATGCCGGTTTCACCGATTCGAGCGTGTGGCGGATCGACGTCACGAGCGGAAAGGCGACGGAACTGACGCCGCACAAGGGACAGGTACTGATCACGGCCAGCGCGGTCTCACCGGATGGGCATTGGCTGGCTGGCGCATCGAACGCCGAAGGCGGCACCAACCGCGCCGCGCTCTATGACATCGCGAAGCACAGCTACCGCTGGCTTGCCACGGATCCGTGGGAGTCCGGCGCCGGCAACTTTGCGCCGGATGGCAAGCAAGTGCTGTACACCATCAACGCCGATGGACGCAGCGACATTTATCTCTACGACATTGCGTCAGTGAAATCGCACAAGCTTGCGCTGCCCGACGGTTTGAACACACTCGACGGCAATCCCACGGCATTCTCTGCGGATGGCTCCCGCCTGCTGGTCGCGCACCAGAGTTCGAGCGAACCCGCCGACTACTGGATTTATCCTGTGGCGGGCGGCTCGCCGCGTCAGCTCACGCATTCGGCACTGCCCAGCATCAAGGCGGATGCACTGCCGCATTCGCAACTGGTGCACTACAGGAGCTTCGACGGCACGGTGATCAGCGCGTTCCTGTGGATGCCCGCGAACCTGCAGCGCAATGGTTCCGCACCGGGCGTGGTGCTGCCGCACGGCGGACCCACCGGGCAGACCGTCGACAGCTTCAACCGCACTGCGCTGGCACTCGCGTCGCGCGGTTATGCGGTCATCGCGCCCAACGTGCGCGGCTCCACCGGCTACGGCATGGCCTTCCAGAAGGCCAACATCAAGGATCTCGGCGGGGGCGATCTCCAGGACGAGGTGTACGCGGCGAAGTTCCTGGCCGCGACCGGCTACGTGAACCCGAAGAAGATCGGCATCACCGGCGGTTCCTACGGCGGCTACATGACCCTGATGGCGATCGGCAAGACACCCGGCGTGTGGGCTGCGGCAGTCGAGGAATACGGCATCATCAACTGGATGACCATGTTGAAGCACGAGGACCCGTTCCTGCGGCAATACGAAATGTCGCTGCTGGGCGATCCCGTGAAAGACCGCAAGATTTACGACGCCGATTCACCGATCACCTACATCAGGAATGCAAAGGCGCCGTTGCTGGTCCTGCAGGGCGCGAACGATATCCGCGTACCCAAGGAGGAAGCCGAGCAGGTCGCTTCGATCCTGAAAGGCGCCGGCCGCACCGTCGAGGCGCACTACTATCC
>JBQCCP010000155.1:0-12751 GCA_051962095.1 Rhodanobacteraceae bacterium | reverse complement strand
AACTTGGCTACAAGCCGGCCGTGGCCGCGCGCCTGGCCTCGGCTGCATGCGCCGAGGGCGACGTCGCCGAGGCGATCATCCGCAAGGCCCTGCGCGCGGGGCTCGGACGGGGATGGACAAGGCGGCCGCCGAAGCACCCATCGATGCGGGCAAGAAAGCCCTGCACGTGATGGTGGTCGGCGCGATCGGCGTGGTGTTCGGCGATCTCGGCACAAGCCCGCTGTACACCTTCAGCGAGGCCTTCAGCGACCAGCACGGCATGCCGGTGACGGTCTTCAACGTACTCGGCGTGCTGTCGCTGGTGTTGTGGACGCTGCTGATCGTGGTGGCGCTGAAGTACGTCACTTTCATCATGCGCGCCGACAACAAGGGCGAAGGCGGCATCATGGCGATGATGGCGCTGGCCCAGCGCGCCACGCGCCAGTATCCCCGCACCCGCAAGCTGGTGGTGCTGGCGGCGGTGCTGGGTGCCGCGCTGTTCTTTGGCGATGGCGTGATCACGCCATCGATCACGGTGCTGTCGGCGGTGGAAGGCCTGGAAGTCGCCGCGCCCGCGCTTTCGCATTGGGTGGTGTGGATCGCGGTGATCGTGCTGGTCACGCTGTTCCTGATCCAGAAACGTGGCACCGGCCGCGTCGGCAGCATCTTCGGGCCGGTGATGTGCGTGTGGTTCATCGCGCTGGGCCTGATCGGCATTTACAACATCGTGCAGCACCCGCTGGTGCTGCGAGCGATCAATCCCTGGTACGGGTTCACCTTCTTCGTCCACCACGGCGCCGGCGGATTCCTGGTGCTGGGCGCGGTGGTGCTGTGCGTGACCGGCGCCGAGGCGCTCTACGCCGACATGGGCCATTTCGGGCGCAAGCCGATCACCGTCGCGTGGTACGGCTTCGTGATGCCCGGCCTGATGCTGAATTATTTCGGTCAGGGCGCGCTGCTGGTGCACGACCCCAAGGCCGCCAGCAATCCCTTCTATCTGGCGGTGCCGGAGTGGGCGCTGTATCCGATGATCGCGCTGGCGACCGCGGCGGCGGTCATCGCTTCACAGGCGGTGATCGCGGGCTCGTTCTCGATCATGCGCCAGGCGATCCAGCTCGGCTTCCTGCCGCGGATGCCGGTGGTGCACACGTCCAACGAGGAAGTCGGGCAAATCTACCTGCCGTGGGTCAATCGCCTGCTGATGATCCTGGTGGTGCTGGTGGTGATCGGCTTCGGTTCGTCCAACGCGTTGGCCGGCGCCTACGGCATCGCGGTCACCGGCACCATGGCGATCGACACCACGCTGTTCCTGATTGTCGCGTGGCGGATGTGGAAGTGGAACCCGGCGGCGATCGTCGGACTGGGCCTGTTCTTCCTGACGATCGACCTGTCGTTCTTCGGCGCCAACACGCTGAAGGTCGAGGACGGCGGCTGGTTCCCGCTGGTGCTGGGGCTTGCGGTGTTCACGATCCTCACCACCTGGCGCCGCGGACGCGACCTGGTGCTGCGCCAGTTGAAGCACGGCGGACTCGCGCTGGCGCCGTTCATCGCCAATCTTGCCGAACATCCGCCAACGCGTGTGGAAGGCACTGCGATCTTCCTGGTCAGCGACCCTGATGCGGTGCCGCACGCGCTGCTGCACAACCTGAAGCACAACAAGGTGCTGCACAAGCGCAACGTGATCCTGACCGTGGAGACGCTGGAGACGCCCCTGGCCGATCCCGACGAGCGGCTGGAACTGAAGAACCTCGGCAACGACTTCTATCTGCTGACGCTGCGCTTCGGCTTCGCCGAGGATCCGAACGTGCCGGCCGCGCTGCACGCGTGCGCGAAGCAGGGCCTCGAACTGAAGATGATGGACACCACGTTCTTCCTGTCACGCGAAACCATCGTCGCTACCGACCGGCCCGGCATGGCGCTGTGGCGCGACAAGCTGTTCGCCTTCCTCGCCCGGAACGCGTTGCCGGCGACCGCGTTCTTCAGCATCCCCGGCAACCGGCTGATCGAACTGGGCGCGCAGGTGGAGATCTAGCGCGCATCTCGCGCATCGCTGAACCGCAGGCTTCCGGTTGATCGTTTCCGCGTCCCGGCTGCCGGGTGCGCATTACACTTCGCGCCCTCTTTGCGGAATCCGGGCGTTCCATGCATACCGCGGTTTCGAATTTGCGCGAATCTCCTTCGCTGCGGGCACTGGCGTTCGGCGCGGTGGGCGTGGTGTTCGGCGACATCGGCACCAGTCCGCTGTACACCCTGCAGGAAGTCTTCAGCAGCAAGTATGGCCTCGGCGTGGCGCACGCGAGCGTACTGGGCGTGTTGTCGCTGGTGTTCTGGGCGCTGCTGCTGGTGGTGACGTTGAAATACGTGATATTCGTGATGCGCGCTGACAACAAGGGCGAGGGCGGCATCATGGCGCTGATGGCGCTGGCGCAGCGCAGCGTGCGCGGCATGCCCAGACTGCGCTGGCTGGTCGCGGTGGTCGCGATCTTCGGCGCCGCGTTGTTTTACGGCGACGGCGTGATCACGCCGGCAATGTCGGTGTTGTCGGCGGTGGAAGGTTTGAAGATCGCGGAGCCCGCGCTCGTGCGATGGGTCATGCCGATCAGCGTAGTGATCGTGCTGGCGCTGTTCGTCGTGCAAAAACGCGGCACCGCGAAGGTCGGGGCGGTCTTTGCGCCGGTGATGTGCGCGTGGTTCGTCGTGATCGCGTTGCTGGGCGTGAACATGATCGTGCGCGCACCAGAAATCCTGGTCGCGTTGAATCCGTATTACGCGCTGCGTTTCTTCCATTCGCACGGAACCGCCGCGTTCCTCGCGCTGGGCGGCGTGGTACTGGCCGTGACGGGCACCGAGGCGTTGTACGCGGACATGGGGCATTTCGGGAAGACGCCGATCCGGCGCGCATGGTTGTTCTTCGTATTGCCCGCGCTGCTGCTGAATTATTTCGGGCAGGGCGCGCTATTGCTGCGCCAACCGGAGGCTTCGGCCAATCCGTTCTATTTGCTGGTGCCGCACGCACTGCTGTATCCGATGATCGCACTGGCCACCACGGCCGCCGTGATCGCTTCCCAGGCGGTGATCTCGGGCGCCTATTCGATGACGCGTGAGGCGGTGCAACTCGGTTTCTCGCCGCGCATGCGCGTGGTGCACACTTCCAGCCACATGTCCGGGCAGATCTTCGTGCCGTGGATCAACGGCATGTTGCTGGTGCTGGTGATCGCGGCGGTGATCGGATTCCGTTCTTCCGAAAATCTGGGCGCCGCCTACGGCATCGCGGTCACCGGGACGATGGTGGTGACCACCTTGCTGCTGCTGATCGTGGCGGTTCGCCTGTGGCACTGGAAGCTGCCGCTGGTGATCGCGATCGGCGTGGTATTCCTGGTCATCGATCTCGCCTTCTTCGGCGCGAACCTGCTTAAGGTCGAGCACGGCGGCTGGTTCCCGCTGGTGCTGGGGCTGCTGGTATTCGCGGTGATGACCACCTGGCGGCGCGGCCGCGAACTGGTGCTGCGCCAGCTGAAGCACGGCGGCCTGGCGCTTGCGCCCTTCATCGCCAGCATCGCCGAACACCCGCCCTCGCGGGTGCCCGGCTCCGCGGTGTTCATGACCGCCAACCTGAACTCGGTGCCGCATGCGCTGCTGCACAGCCTGAAGCACTTCAAGGTACTGCACGCGCGCAATGTGCTGCTGAGCGTCGAGACGCTGGAAGTGCCCTTCGCGGATGCCGCCGAACGCATCGAGGTGCGCGACCTCGGCCATTCGTTCCATGCGATGACGTTGCGTTTCGGCTTCATGGAAGATCCCGATGTCTCGGCGGCGCTGGCCGCCGGCGCGCAACGCGGATTCGCCTTCGACATGATGGACACCACGTTCTTCCTGTCGCGGGAGACCGTGGTGGCGACCCATCGCCCGGGGATGGCGTTGTGGCGTGACAAATTGTTTGCGTTCCTGTCGCGCAACGCGATGCCCGCGACCGCGTTCTTCAACATCCCCGCCAACCGGCTGGTCGAGCTGGGTACGCAGGTCGAGATCTAGGGCCTGGATCGCTGAACGCCCCTCGGGGCGGCCGTGACTTCGCTTAGCGGTCGGCGCATGATGGTTTGCGGAACGCGTGCGCTGCGCTGCGTATTCACGGAACGACGAGGAGGTGTCCCATGCCTGCGAAGAAGGCGATCGAAAGGGCGAGGCAGGACGAGCGCGAAGGCAAGTCCGCCAGCACCCAGGCCGGCGAATTCGTGCGCGAGGAAATCGATCACATCCGCCAGGGCAAGCACGGCGCGCGCTCGACCAAGCAGGCGATCGCGATCGGTTTGTCGGAAGCGCGCCGCGCCGGCGTGGACCTCCCGCCGCCCGAGAAGGGGCAGGCTTCGTCCGGCACCATCAGGCGCGCGAAGCGTGACCTGGCTGCGGGAAAGAAAGGCGCGGCACGCCACGCCTCGTCGAAGCGTTCGCGCGCAAGCAGCAAGGCGTTGAAGCGCGAAGGTCATTCGGCTGCATCGAAAACCGCGCTCTCGAAGCACGCCCGCAAGGCGGCGCACAAACGATCGGCTGGCGAACGATCCGCCGCAGCGAAGAAGGCCGCGCGCACCAAAGGTGCGAAAGAACGTTCCGCCGCGGCGCGCAAGGCGGCGCGGACGCGCGCGAAAAACCGCCAGCGTTGATGGCCTGAAGATTCCGGTCTTCGAGCGTGGCGTTTCGCGTCGCGGGTCTGCGCGTTCCGGCATAATCACCGCATGAGTGAATCACGCGTCGTCGATGCGGCCGAAAGCCCCGCCGAACAAGTCGTCGAAGCCAGCGTGCGGCCGCGCACGCTGGCCGAATACGTGGGCCAGGCGGCGATGCGCGAACAACTGACGCTGTCGATCGAGGCGGCGAGGAAACGCGGCGACGCGCTGGACCACGTGCTGGTGTTCGGACCGCCGGGTTTGGGCAAGACCACGATCTCGCACGTGATCGCGAACGAACTGGGCGTGAACCTTCGCACCACCTCCGGTCCGGTACTGGAGCGCGCGGGCGATCTCGCCGCGCTGCTCACCAACCTGCAGCCGCACGATGTGCTGTTCATCGACGAAATCCACCGCCTCTCGCCCGTGGTGGAAGAAGTGCTGTACCCAGCGCTGGAAGATTTCCAGATCGACATCATGCTGGGCGAAGGCCCGGCCGCGCGCTCGATCAAGCTGGACCTGCCGCGCTTCACGTTGGTCGGTGCCACCACCCGTGCGGGCATGTTGACCTCGCCGCTGCGCGACCGCTTCGGCATCGTGCACCGGCTGGAGTTCTACACGTCTGGCGAGTTGGCATCGATCGTCAAGCGCTCGGCGTGCATCCTCGACATTGCCTGCGACGAAGAAGGCGCCGCCGAGATCGCGCGGCGTTCGCGCGGCACCCCGCGCATCGCCAATCGCCTGTTGCGCCGTGTGCGCGATTACGCCGAGGTGCGCGCGGGCGGGCGCATCACCCGCGACGCCGCGTCCGCCGCGCTGGAAATGCTGCAGGTGGACGCCGGCGGCTACGACGAACTCGATCGCCGGCTGTTGCGGCTGATCCTGGAGCAGTTCGACGGCGGTCCGGTGGGCGTTGAATCGCTGGCCGCGGCGCTGGCCGAGGATCGCGACACCATCGAAGACGTGCTGGAACCCTACCTGATCCAGCAGGGCTTGATGGCGCGTACCGCGCGCGGGCGCATCGCGACCGCGAAGGCGTGGCGGCACTTCGGGCTGAAGCCGCCGCGCGGTGCGGAAACCCCGATGAACCTCTTCGACGAAAAGGTGTCCTAGCCCGATGGACGCGGTCGATCCTACCCAGCCGGCGTTCAGGTGGCGGACAAGGGTCTATTGGGAAGATACCGACGCTGGCGGCGTGGTGTATCACGCGGGGTATCTCCGGTTTCTGGAGCGGGCGCGCACCGAATGGATGCGCGCGATGGCCATGGGGCAGGACGCCCTGCGCCGGTCGCACGGAGTCGTGTTCGTGGTGCGCGAATTGAGCATCGCCTATGACAAGCCGGCCCGGCTGGACGACGAACTGGATTCGACGGTGCGCCTGGCGCGCCTGCGTTCGGCCAGCCTCGACATCGCACAGGACGTGCTGCGCGCGGCCGACGGCATTACGCTGGCGCGCGCAAAGGTGCGGATCGCGTGCGTCGATGCGGAAGCTTTCGTGCCGCGCCGGATTCCCCAGAACATCGCTGATCTGATTCAAGGACAACATTTCGAATGAACGGCTCCATCAACATCCTCGATCTGGTCATCCACGCAAGCTGGCCGGTGAAGCTGGTGCTGCTGATCCTGGTGATCTTCTCGTTCACCTCATGGGTGATCATCTTCCGCAAGAAGGCGATGCTGGACGCCGCCGCGCGTGATGCCGACGATTTCGAGGAACGCTTCTGGTCGGGCGTGGATCTTGCCGCGCTGTTCCGCGAAGTCGGCAATCGTGCGGGCGAAGCGGGCGGGCTCGCGGCGGTGTTCGAATCGGGATTCCGCGAATTCGTGCGCCAGCGCCAGCGAGGCGGTGCCGAAGACCGGCGCGCGGTGCTGGAAGCCTCCGAGCGCGCGATGCGGGTCGCCGGCACGCGCGAAGTCGAAAAGCTGGAACACAATCTCGAATACCTCGCGAACGTCGGGTCCATCAGCACCTACGTCGGCCTTTTCGGCACGGTGTGGGGCATCATGATCGCCTTTCAGGGCCTCGGCACCCTGAAGCAGGCCACCATAGCCACGGTGGCACCGGGCATTTCCGAGGCATTGGTCGCCACCGCGATGGGCCTGTTCGCCGCGATCCCCGCGGTGTGGGCGTACAACCGTTATTCGACGCGGCTGGAGCGGATCACGATCCGCTACGACACCTTCCAGGAAGAATTCTCGTCCGTGCTGCATCGCCAGATGCAGGCCGACCAGCCTGCGCCGCAGGAACGCGCGAAGGCGCCGGCGCGGTAACCGGAGCGCCAGGGCCTGTCCGCGCTATGCCAAGCGGTCGCGCCGTCGGCCATTTGCCCGCAGGGCAAGGAAGAGTGAGGAAGATGTATGTCGATACATAGACGAGCGATGACGCCGCCATGTGGGCAAATGGCCCCGGCCCGGAGGGTTGCTCCGCAGCGGCCGCCATCCATCGGCGCGCGCCTTGACCAGAGAACCGCTCTGGCGCAGCGGCGCGCGCCTTGTCTGGCGACCGCTGCGGAAGCAACGCGATCCGTTTGGCGTAACGTGGACAGACCCTAGCATGGCACTGCAACGTCGCAACAGCCGTCGCCGCCGCCGGATGGCGGAAATCAACATCGTGCCGTACATCGACGTGATGCTGGTGCTGCTGATCATCTTCATGGTGACCGCGCCGATGCTGAACCTCGGCGCCGACATCCAGTTGCCGCAATCGGCCGCCAAGGCGCTGCAGGACGAAAACCAGCCCGTGCTGGTGTCGGTGGATCAGCAGGGCAGTATCTTCCTGACACTGGGCAAGAGTCCGCGCGAACAGGTCGACGACGAAACGCTGGTGAAGGACGTGTCCGCGTTCGTGAAGCAGGATCCGAAGGCCTCGGTGATGCTGGGCGGCGACAAGCGCGTCGATTACGGGCGCGTCAATCAGGTGCTGGGATTGCTGCAGCAGGCCGGTGTCGCCAAGGTCGGATTGATGAGCCAGCCCGAGACCACGGTGGTCCCCGCGAGCAATGGAAAGCGCTGACGCCACGCCGCGCGCGGTCGCCTATTCCGCGTTGCTGCACCTCGGCATCGTCGCGTTCCTGGCGCTGGCGATGCTGAACTGCACGCATTGGGAAAGCGTGGCCGATGCGCTGCACCTGCCCGAGGCGCTGCGCCCCGTGACCTGCACGCGGATGGTGCAGTTGCAGGGGCCGATCATCGAGGCCACCCTGGTCGGCCCGGTCGGCGCGCCCCCGCCGCCTGCGGCGAAGCACGCGCAGAAGGCGTCGCCGAAGATCGAAGAGAAACCGGTGCCGAAACCGCAGCCCGCGCCGCCGGCCAACGTGCGGGTGCTGCCGACGCCGGTGCCGCAGCCGAAACTGAAGGACCAGGAAAAGATCGCCGAGATCGCCGAACAGAAGGCGGAGCAGGAAAAGAAGGCGCAGGAAGAGCAACAGAAACAGCGCATGACGGAACTGACCAAACAAAAGGAAGCCGAGCGCATCCTCAAAGAGCTCGCCAAGGTCAAGGCCGAAAGCGAAGCCCAGCAGCGCAAGATCAATCTCGAAAGCCAGAAGGCGCAGCAACTCGCCGATCTGCGCAAGGCCAGCCAGAGCCAGAACGCCGAAAACGTGCCGGTGGCCAAGCAGGCGATGACGGGGCAGGCGGGCACCTCCAACGACGCCTACATCGCCGCGTTGCAGAATGCGATCACACAGAACTGGCTGCGCCCCGACAATATTCCGGTCGGCGTGGTCTGTCCGGTGGAAATCGTGCAGATACCGGGCGGTCAGGTGGTTTCCGCCAAGGTATTGCCGAGCTGTCCGTTCAATGACGTCGCGCGGGCGTCGGTGGAACACGCGGTGCTGCGTTCATCGCCGCTGCCCTACAAGGGCTTTGAAAAACAGTTCAGCCGCGACATCATCTTCAATTTCACGGTGACCTCATCGCAATGAAAGGTGCTCGAATCATGCGAATGCCCAAATATCTGCTTGGCCTGACACTCACCCTGCTCGTTGCTTTGGTCGCGACGCAGGCCGGTGCCCAGGGCTTGACTGTCCAGATCGTCAATGGCGTGCCCTCGGCGATCCCGATCACCGTGGTGCCGTTCGGACAGCAGGGCTCCGGGCCCGCTTCGCCCGTGGACATCGCCGGGATCGTCAGCATGGATCTCAACCGCTGCGGCAAATTCCGCACGTTGCCGACCGGCGAAATCGTGGAATCGCCGACCACCGGCTCGCAGATCAAGTTCGCAACCTGGCAGCAGTTGAAGCAGGACTACATCGTGGTCGGCCGCACCACGTACGACGGCGGCGCGCTGAAGGCCGATTTCGAATTGTGGGACGTCAACAAGCAGCAGCAGTTGCTGGGCCTGTCGATCACCGGGCAGGGCAGCGACCTGCGCCGGGTCGCGCATCAGATCGCGGACCAGATCTACCAGAAGATCATCGGAGTGCGCGGCGCGTTCGACACTCGCATTGCCTACGTCACGATGGTGGGCCTGGGCGACAACGCGCAGTATGCACTGGTGGTCGCCGATTCCGATGGCTACAACCCGCAGACCGTGGTGCGTTCGCACGAGGCGCTGTTGTCGCCCGCGTGGTCGCCGAATGGCCAGGAGTTGGCCTACGTGTCGTTCGAGAGCGGCAACTCCGCGATCTATATCCAGAACATCGCCACTGGTTCGCGCCGCGTGGTATCCGCGCGGGCCGGCATCAACGGCGCGCCGCGCTTCTCGCCGGACGGCAAGCGGCTGGCGGTCAGCTTGTCGTTCCAGGGCAATCCCGAAATCTACACGATGGATCTCGCGACCGGTGCGTTGACGCGCCTGACCCACAATCTCGCGATCGACACCGAACCGCGCTGGACGCCCGACGGACAAAACATCGTGTTCACCTCGGACCGCTCCGGCAAGCCGCAGTTGTACGAAATACCGGCTTCCGGCGGCACCCCGCAGCGCATCACTTTCCAGGGCCAATACAACGCCAACGCGTCGATCAGCTACGACGGAAAGAAGATTGCGATGGTGCAGGGCAACGGGAACGTGTATCGTATAGCAGTGATGGATCGCTCCCTCGGCGGTCAGGAGACGTTCGTTTCCCCGGGCAATCTGGACGACGCGCCAAGCTGGGCTCCCAACGCCAGCATGCTCCTCTACGCAGCCAACGAAGGCCCACGCGGCGTTTTGTACGCTGTTTCGGCCGACGGGCGGGTGCGTCAGCGGCTGGTGTTGGGTGACGGCGACGTGCGCGAACCGGCCTGGGGACCGTATCGGAATCCTTGACGCCACTTTGATCGAAAGGATGCTTCAATTCAACATGTTGTACCCACCACTCACCCACTCGTTCGACATAAGGATGGATTCGCCATGAACGCAACCGTTCGCGTCTCCGTAGTTGCATTGTTCTGCCTGGCCGCTGCGGCCTGTGCAAAGAAGCAGGAAGTCAAGCCTCAAGCGGCACCCGAAGCACCGACCACCACCACCGCGCCGGCCAACACCGAAGGCGCGTTCACGCCGGCCGACCTGCAGACCAACGCCTGCCTGCGTACCCGTGTGATCTACTTCGACTTCGACAAGAGCGACATCAAATCCCAGTTCGACAACATCGTCGCCTGCCATGCCAAGTACCTGCGCGACCGTCCGATGGCGCGCATGACGCTGGAAGGCAACACCGACGAGCGCGGCACCCGTGAGTACAACCTCGGCCTCGGCGAGCGCCGCGGCAACGCGGTGGCAAGTGCGCTCGAAGCGGCCGGCGCCTCGTCCGACCAGATCAAGGTCGTGAGCTATGGCGAGGAGCGTCCGGTGTGCCGCGAGCACAACGAGAGCTGCTGGCACCAGAACCGCCGCGTCAACATCGTCTACACCACCGAGTGATCGGCGTGGCGATCGACGCACGCAAGTCGGGCGGATTCGCAATGGTCATGGCCGCTTCGGCGGCCATGATCGTTGCGGGGGCAGGTATTTCCGTCGCCCGCGCGCAGGATGCGGACCAGGCAACCCAGGTGGCGCCTCCGCCCTCGAACAATCTCGCGCTGGTCAACCAGATCCAGGCCATGCGCGACCAGATGCAGCAGATGCAGGGCCAGATCGAGGAACTGCAGCACCAGCTTCAACAACTCCAGCAGTCCAGCAAGGACCAGTACGTCGACCTGGATTCCCGCGTCGGCAAGCTGGAGCATGGGCAGGGCGCGCCGGCTTCTTCCGCGGCGCCTCCCGCAACCACGGCCGCGGGCCCTGTGGCATCTGCTCCGCCGACCGTGACGCCGCCCGCCAAACCCGCTTCGCCGGCCGACGAGGCTGCGGCGCAGGCCGAGTTCGATGCGGCCTTCAAATCACTGCGCGCCGGCAATTATGTCGATTCGGCGCGCGGCTTCCGCGCCTTCATCGACAAATATCCGGACAGCGCGCTGGCGCCGAACGCGTATTACTGGCTGGGCAGTTCTTACCAGGTCACCCAGAACTACCAACCCGCGTTGGCCGCGTTCAAGACCCTGCTGCAGAAGTACCCCAACGATTCCAAGGCTGCGGAAGCGCAACTCCGCGTCGCCGACTGCCAGATCGCACTGAAGGATTTCGCCGCCGCGCGCATGACGCTGCAGGCGGTGATCAAGGCGCATCCCGGCACGCCGCTGGAAAAGCGCGCGCGCGACAGGATGAACGACATTCCGCCGCCCGCGGGCAAGAAGTGACGCGCGCGCGATGACCGCAGGCGGTACCGCGGCACCCATGGCGGTCGTACTCGTTTCCGGTGGCATGGATTCCGCGGTCACGCTGGCGATGGCGCGCGCGCAAGGCTTCGCCTGCCACGCCTTGTCGGTGGCGTACGGCCAGCGCCACGCTTCGGAACTCGCCGCGGCTGCGCGCGTCGCTGCGGTGGTGGGCGCGGTCGAACACAAGACCGTGTCGGTGGATTTGCGCAGCATCGGCGGTTCGGCGCTGACCGACGACATCGCGGTGCCCGAACACGTCGATGCACACGGCGAGCACGACATTCCCGTCACCTACGTGCCGGCGCGCAACACCATCATGCTGGCGATCGCGCTGGGCTGGGCGGAGACGCTGGGCGCGAACGATATCTTCTGCGGCGTCAACGCCGTCGACTATTCGGGTTACCCGGATTGCAGGCCTGCCTTCATCGAAGCGTTCGAGCGGCTCGCGAATCTCGCGACGAAAGCCGGCGTCGAAGGCCGCGCGCTGCGCGTGCACGCGCCGCTGATCGAGCTGTCGAAATGCGACATCGTGCGCGAAGGCGTGCGCCTCGGTGTCGACTTTTCCGCGACCGTGTCCTGCTACCGCGCCGATGCGGAGGGTCGCGCGTGCGGGCACTGCGATGCCTGCGTGTTGCGTGCGCGCGGATTCGTCGAGGCGGGCGTAGCCGATCCCACGCACTACGCTCCCGCGGCGTGACACGTTAGAATGCGCGGCTCGCGGCGCGCGTTTGACGATTCGCCGCGACTTTCCCTTACCCCTTGCCCTCTCCCGCAAGCGGGAGAGGGGGAATGATCGTCGCGCTGCGCGCGACAAAGTTATTGATTGAAGCGGGCCGTTAGCTCAGCGGTAGAGCAGTGGACTTTTAATCCATTGGTCGATGGTTCGATCCCATCACGGCCCACCATAAAAACAATAGTTTATAAGCGTGTCGCTTCGCACAATGCTATTCGTTCTGTGCTGGTGCCCGTTCGGTGCCCGTTTGCGCCGATTTCACAGTATTGGGATGCTTCAGCTGCAGGCGCTGCCCTACATGCCCCATCGGCAACACCGCGCTGCTGCGCACCGTCGAGCAGGCAGGCAAGGTTTTTGCACTGAACTCTTACGCCGCCGGGGACGAGACGCCGGTGGCAGCGTGTACCATACCGTCCGGCGAATGCGAAAGACCATGTAGGGCTGACCACGTCGCGCGATGCTATCGTTGCTGTGAGAGGCAAGGGGGGGCAAAATGAATCCGATTGACGCGGCTACAGCCTTTTTGGCGTGGGCCTATGAAGAAGGGCTAACTGGTCTAGAGGCCCCTCCACCCGCGGCGCCTACGCAGGATTTGGCATTACTGAGCAACGTCTCGGCAGAAGCACGCACCTTTCTCAGGGAAAGGTCGATCCAGGGCGTCGCCGCGAATACAGCGGGCCATGAAATAGTTGGC
>JBQCCP010000154.1:0-16870 GCA_051962095.1 Rhodanobacteraceae bacterium | reverse complement strand
AGACCGCCTAAGCCGAAAGGCCGGCAAGGGTGAAACGGTGGGGTAAGAGCCCACCGCGAGTCGGGCAACCGACCGGCACGGCAAACCCCACCCGGAGCAAGACCAAATAGGGGAACGATGGCGTGGCCCGCGCCGTTCCCGGGTTGGTTGCTTGAGCCAGGCGGTGACGCCTGGCCTAGAGGAATGACTGTCACGCCGCAAGGCGCACAGGACCCGGCTTACAGGCCGACTCCACGCTTTTTGCGTTCATCGATGAGCGCTATTTCGTTGCAGGGTTCGTCGAGCTTGATGATCGGCAGATCATCCACACCAGAACGGCTCGGCGGGATTGTTCGCATCATCCATGATGCTCACCCCTCGCTTGCGCTCGGGGCCGCCTACGGCGGTCCAAATTCGTTCCAGACGAATTTGTCGCTGCGCCACTCCCGCCCTACAAGATCTGCTCCCGGCTTACGAGACCGGGTGTATGGTCCAATGAGCAGATTTGACTGACCGGCGGCTGAACTCCCGATCGCGGCTCCGCTCATAACCGGCCGGCTTTTGACTTCGCGGGATGAAATACTCGCTGGCGAAATCTTTTGTATTCAATAACCTTCGAATCGTATCTAACAGAACGCCTGAAATTCAGTCAGAACTTCGCCTTTCCCATTGATCTAAAAGCGAAAATTTCTTGACAGTCTCACCTCCTGCGACTAAGGTGGGCTCCCGTGTAGTTTTGTGGGAAAACGTGGGAAAAGAGGTCGCATGTTCCAGGGCGAAACCGCAATCAGCGTGGACGAAAAGGGTCGGTTGGCGATTCCCACCGCTTACCGCGAGCCGATCGCGCGCCTCTGCAACAACCGTCTGGTGATCGCCTATAACCCGTTCGAATCGGGTTGCCTGTGGGTCTTCCCGCAGCCGGAATGGGAGCGCGTGCGCGACCAGGTGAACGCGCTGTCCAGTGTCAAACGCGTGCATCGCGACCTGCAACTGAAGCTGGTCGGCGCCGCCGCGCAGGTGGAACTGGATGGCGCGGCCCGCGTGTTGCTGCCGGCCAGCCAGCGCGCCGCATCGGGCATCGAAAAAAAAGCGGTGCTGCTGGGCATGGGCAACAAATTCGAGTTGTGGAGCGAGCAGGCTCACCTCGCCAAGATCCATCAGACGATCGGCGAGGAGGAAGTCAGCGAGGAAATGGTGGGACTGAAGTTGTGATGCGTGCATTCGGCGAACGGCGGGCGGCGCCGGGTCGGGTGCGGGTGCAACGCGGGCGGCGCATGCGGCGTGCGTGGATGCGAATGGACGGAACGCGAGCGATGACGGCCGGTCGGGAGCTTCAGCACATCCCGGTGATGCGGGAAGCCGTACTCGCCAGCCTGGCGGTACGCGCCGATGGGCATTATCTGGATGGCACGTTCGGGCGCGGCGGCCACGCGCGCGCGATCCTGGATCGCCTCGATGCGAACGGCCGCCTGTTGCTGATGGACCGCGATCCGCAGGCCATCGCGCATGCGCGGCGGGAATTCGGCAGTGACGCGCGGGTCGCGATCCGGCATGCGAATTTCTCGGACATGGCGGAATGGAATGAAGCGCGCGCGGGGCTGGACGGCGTGCTGCTGGATCTCGGCGTGTCGTCGCCGCAACTCGACGACGCCGCGCGCGGCTTCTCGTTCCAGTCGGATGCGCCGCTGGACATGCGCATGGATCCGACGAGCGGCATCAGCGCCGCGGATTTCCTGGCGCAGGCGGATGACCGCGACATCGCCGACGTGCTGTTCCGCTACGGCGAGGAACGCATGAGCCGCCGCATCGCGCGCGCCATCGTCGCGCGCCGCACCGAATCGCCGATTCGTACCACGCGCGAACTCGCGGAACTGGTCGAGCGCACGCTGGGCCGCCGCGAGCGCAACAAGCATCCGGCCACGCGCACGTTCCAGGCGCTGCGGCTGCACGTGAACGACGAACTCGGTTCGCTGGAGCGCGCGTTGCCGGCCGCCGTCGAGGTGTTGAAGCCGGCCGGACGGCTCGCGGTGATCAGCTTCCATTCGCTGGAGGACCGCATCGTCAAGCAATTCATCCGCGGCCCGCAGACGCGGCCGGTGCGCCGCGGGCTGCCCGCGCCGGTGCCGGCAGCGGCGCCGCTGCGTGCCATCGGCCGTGCGCAGATGCCCGACGCGATCGAGGTGCAGCGCAATCCGCGCGCGCGATCGGCGGTGCTGCGCGTCGCCGAAAAAAACTCGCCGGGCGCCGCGCCATGAAGGCCGTCGGCGTGTTCGCGCTGGGGGTGTTGCTGCTGGCCGTCATCGCGAGCGGCATCGCGGTGGTGTGGGCGCGCCACCAGGACCGCGCCGCGTTCGTGCAACTTTCCAAACTGCAGAACCAGCGCGATGCGTTGAACGTCGAATTCGGCCGCCTGGAACTGGAGCAGGCCACCTGGGCCAGCCCGTCGCGGATCGAGCAGATCGCGCGCGGACAGCTCGGCATGATCAGTCCGCCCCCGGCCAGCGTGGAGATGATCCACGAATGAAACCGCGCCGTCCGCCCGAATCCGCTTCGCACCCGCCGCGCCGGCGCAGGCCGAATCCCCGCATGCGCCTGGCGCTGGTGGTTGTCGTGCTCGGGGGCGCCGCGATCGGTTTGATCGCGCGTGCGGTGGATTTGCAGGTGGTGCATCAGGCCTTCCTGCAGCAGCAGGGTGATGCGCGTTTCCTGCGCGAAGTCGAAATCCCCGTGTCGCGCGGCACGATCTACGATCGCAACGGCGTGCCGCTGGCGGTGTCCACGCCGATGTTGTCGTTGTGGGCGAATCCCGACGAACTGCTGCAGCACGCCGACCGCATTCCCGAACTGGCCCAGGCGCTCGGGGTCAACGCCGTCGATCTCGGCCGCAAGCTGCAGACGCGCAACGGCCGCGAATTCGTGTACCTGCGCCGGCTGATGCCGCCGGAAGCGGCCAAGGCGGTGCTGGCGCTGGACATTCCCGGCGTGAACGCGCAGCGCGAATACAAGCGCTATTACCCCGATGGCGCCGCGATGGCGCACGTGCTGGGCTTCACCAATATCGACGATCGAGGGCAGGAAGGGCTGGAACTCGCCTACGACGGCTGGCTCGCGGGCAAGCCGGGCGAAAAGCGCGTGATCCGCGACCGGCTGGGCCGCGTGGTCGAAAACGTCGAGCAGATCCGCGCGCCCGTGCCGGGCCATGACCTGACGCTCAGCATCGACAGCCGCATCCAGTACCTCGCGTATCAGGCGCTCACCGATGCCGTGGTGAAACGCCATGCCGCGTCGGGTTCGATGGTGATCCTGGATCCGCGCAACGGTGAGATCCTCGCGATGGTCAACGTGCCATCGTACAACCCCAACGATCTGGCAAGCAGCGACGCATCGCAGCGCCGGAACCGCGCGGTCACCGACGTGACCGAGCCCGGTTCGACCATGAAGCCCTTCACCATCACCACCGCGCTCGAATCCGGCAAGTGGACACCGGACACGATGCTCGACACCGACCCGGGCACCTTCACGATCGACGGCCATCTGGTGCGCGACGACAAGAACAACGGTCGCATCAGCCTCAGCCAGGTCATCACCTATTCCAGCAACGTCGGCGCATCCAAGGTTTCGCTGACGCTCACGCCGCAGGAGATGAGCAAGGTCCTGCACCAGTTCGGTTTCGGCGCCAGCACCGGCAGCGGTTTTCCCGGCGAGGTGGCCGGCTACATCCCGCCGCCGCGCACCTGGGGCGATTTCGTCAAGGCGACGATCTCGTTCGGCTACGGCCTCAACGTCACCGCGCTGCAGCTGGCGCAGGCCTATGCGGCGATCGCGAATGAAGGCGTCAAGCACACCCCGACCTTCATCAAGGGTGACGACAATCCCGGCGTGCGGGCGGAGCCCGAGAACATCTCCAAAGAAGTGATGGCGATGCTGCGCACCGTGGTCAGCCCCAAGGGCACCGCACCGCAGGCGGCGATCCCGGACTACACCGTCGCCGGCAAGACCGGCACCGCGCACCTCGCCATCGCCGGCGGGTATTCGCGCAACCGTTATGCGGCGCTGTTCTGCGGCATCGTGCCGGCGAGCGATCCGCGCCTGGTGGGCGTGGTGATCATCCGCGACGCCGGCGGCCACGGCGGCGAATATTTCGGCGGCCTGGTGTCCGCGCCGGTGTTCCGCGAAGTAATGAGCGGCGCGCTGCGCCTGCTCGACATTCCCCCCGACAACGTCCAGCAATGGTATGCCGGTGGTCCGGTGACGCCGGCGCCGGTTCCGCCGCCCGCGCCCGTCACTCCGGTGGCGGCGACCGCGATCCCGCCGCGCCCCGCGCGAGGGGGCACGCCGTGAACGCGATGCGCCTCGAGGATTTGTTGCGCGGCATCGCGACGCCGGAATCCGGCGACATCGTGGTGTCCGGCCTGACCCAGGATTCGCGCGAAGTGCGCGCGGGCGACGCATTCGTCGCGATGGCGGGCGCGAAGCATCACGGAATCGAATTTGCCGGCGCGGCGATCGAACGCGGGGCCGTGGCGGTACTGGCTGAAAAACAGGGACCATGGATCAGGGAGGAGGAATCAAGCGCCCGCGAAGCTTTTCCCGGTTCCCGGTCCGCAGCCCCCGGTCCTGTCGTCTGGATCGAAAATCTGCGCAATCAGCTCGGCGAAATCGCGGCACGTTTCTTCGGTGATCCTTCGGCATCGCTGAAAGTGATTGGCGTCACCGGCACCAGCGGCAAGACTTCCACGGTGCAACTGCTGGCGCAGGCGCTTGCGCACATCGGCAAGCGTGCGGCGACCATCGGCACGCTGGGCGCAGGCTTGCACGGCGCGCTGCACGCGGGCGAACGCACCACGCCGGACGCGATCCGTGTGCATGGGCTGCTGGCGGAATTCCGCAGCACCGGCGCCAGCCATGTCGCGATGGAAGTGTCCTCGCACGCGCTCGACCAGCATCGCGTCGACGGCGTGCACTTCGACGTCGCGGTGTTCACCAACCTGACGCGCGACCACCTCGACTACCACGGCACGATGGAAGCCTATGGCGCGACGAAGGCCAGGCTGTTCGCGTGGCCGGGCCTGCGCGCCGCGGTGGCCAACGTCGACGATGCCTTCGGCCACGAGCTGGCGGAGCGGATTCCGGCGGGCGTGCAGGTTGTGCGTTTCGGCATCCAGTCGGACGAGGCCAACGTCCGCGCGCGCGGCGTGCGCACGCACTCCGACGGCGTCGACTTCGAACTCGAGACGCCGTGGGGCACGGCCGACGTGCACAGCCGTCTGCTGGGCCGCTTCAATGTCGCCAATCTCCTCGCCGTTGCGGGCGTACTCGGTGCGCTGGAGGTTCCGTTCGATCGGATCGTTGGCGCGCTGCAGGCGCTGGAACCCGTCGCGGGCCGGATGAACCGCCTGGGCGGCGGCAGCCTGCCGCTGGTGGTGGTCGACTATTCGCACAAGCCCGATCCGCTGGAGCAGGTGCTCGCCACCCTGCGCGCGCACTGCGAAGGCCGGTTGATCTGCGTGTTCGGGTGCGGGGGCGAGCGCGATGCCGGAAAACGCCCGGTGATGGGCGAGATCGCCGAGCGGCTCGCCGACGTCGTGGTCGTCACCGACGACAATCCGCGCGGCGAGGACGGCGATGCGATCGTCGCGCAGATCATGGCAGGCATGCGCGCGCCGAAACGTGCGATGGTCGAACGCGACCGCGCACGGGCGATCGACGTGGCGATCGCGGAAGCGCGCGCCGGTGACGTGGTGCTGATCGCGGGCAAGGGTCACGAAACCTATCAGGAAGTCGCGGGCGCCAAGCGCCCGTTCGACGATTTGCAGGTGGCGCGCGCCGCCCTGGAGGCGCGGCCATGCTGAATTTGCGCCTCAGGGAAATCGCGGTGTGGACGCGCGGCGTGCTGCAGGGCGCGGATGCCGGCATCCGCGGGGTGTCCACCGATTCGCGGACGATCGAGACGGGCGAGCTGTTCGTCGCCCTGAAAGGCGAGAACCACGATGGCCACGACCATGTCGCGGCCGCGGCGGCGCGCGGCGCTTCCGGTGCGATCGTGTCGCGTCGCGTGGATGCCGAGGTTCCCCAGATCGTGGTCGCGGACACGCTGCACGCGCTGGGCGATCTCGCCAGTGCGGTGCGCGCGCAACGCGACGTCGATGTGATCGGCATCACCGGTTCCAACGGCAAGACCACCGTCAAGACCCTCACCGCGCGCATCCTGGCGCGGCACGGCGCCACCCACGGCAATGCGGCGAGCTTCAACAACGAAATCGGCCTGCCGCTGACGCTGCTCGCGATGCCGCGCGACACCCGCTACGCGGTGCTGGAAATGGGCGCGGGCAAACCGGGCGACATCGCCTACCTCGCCGCGATCGCGCGTCCGCGCATCGGGCTGGTCAACAACATCGCGCCGGCGCACCTCGAACGCATGGGCACGCTGGAAGGCATCGCCGAGACCAAGGGCGCGATGTACCAGGCGCTGCCGCCCGATGGCGTCGCAGTGATCAATGCCGACGATGCGTTCGCGATCTACTTCACGGGCCTCGCCGGCACGCGGCGCATCCTGCGATTCGGGATCGATGCGCCGGCTGATGTGAGCGCCAGCGATATCCGCTTGCAGCCCGACGGCAGTGACTTCGAACTGGAGATGCCGAGTGGCGGCGCGTACGTGCATCTGCCGCTGCCCGGCCGTCACAACGTGATGAACGCGCTGGCCGCCGCGACGCTGGCCCATGCCGCCGGTGCGGGGATGGACGTGATCATTGCAGGACTGCAATCGGCCGAACCGGTCAGCGGACGCCTGCTTCGTCGCGAGTCGCCGCAGGGCTGGGCGTTGTTCGACGACAGTTACAACGCCAATCCCGGGTCCACGCTGGCCGCGGTGGCGACACTGGCGTTGCAACCGGGCGAGCGCTGGCTGGTGCTGGGCAACATGGGCGAACTGGGTCCGGATGCCGCCGCGCTGCATGCGCGCGTTGGCCGGGCCGCGCGCGAGCGGGGCATCGCGCGCCTGTACGCCGTCGGCGCGTTGGCGGCCAGCGCGGCGGAAGCCTTCGGTGCCGACGCGCGCACGTTTCCGGATCAGGCGGCGCTGATCGATGCGCTGCGCCATGACCTGCATGCCGGTGTCAGCGTGCTGGTGAAGGGTTCGCACGCCTCGCAGATGGACAAGGTCGTGGCCGCGTTGCTGGGCGACCGCAAGGGGGACGACCGGCATGCTGCTTGAGCTCTCGCACTGGCTGGAACGTTATTTCGGGCCGCTGCGGCTGTTCGACTACATCACCTTCCGCACTATCATGGCCGCCCTGACGGGATTGTTCGTCGCGCTGCTGTTCGGGCCGGCGATGATCCGCCGCCTGACCGCGTTGAAGGCGGGGCAGGTGGTGCGCAGCGACGGTCCGCAGACGCACCTGTCCAAGGCCGGCACGCCGACGATGGGCGGCACGCTGATCCTCGCGGCGATCGTCGCGGCGACTCTCGTGTGGGGCGATCTGACCAGCCGCTACTTGTGGGTGGTGCTGCTGGTGACGGTGGCCTGCGGCGCGATCGGCTTCTACGACGACTACCGCAAGCTGGTGCTGAAGGACCCGCACGGCCTGTCCGCGCGCTGGAAATATCTCGCGCAATCGGTGGTGGGCCTGGCCGCCGCGTTGTTCCTGTTCCACACCGCCGACGTGCCGGCAGCGACCGCGTTGTACGTGCCGCTGTTCAAGCATGTGGCAATCCCGCTGGGCGCGGGCTTCGTGGGCGTGGCGTATCTCTGGATCGTCGGGTTTTCCAACGCGGTGAACCTCACCGACGGCCTGGACGGTCTTGCGATCATGCCGGCGGTGCTGGTGACGGCGGCACTCGGTGCATTCGCGTACCTCGCCGGCAATGCGGTGTTCTCGGCGTACCTCGGCATTCCGTCGATTCCGGGCGCGGGCGAACTCGCGGTGTTCTGCGGCGCATTGACCGGTGCGGGGCTCGGGTTTCTGTGGTTCAACACGTATCCGGCGCAGGTGTTCATGGGCGACGTGGGCGCGCTCGCGATCGGCGCGGCAATCGGCAGCGTCGCGGTGATCGTGCGCCAGGAAATCATCCTGCTGGTGATGGGCGGCGTGTTCGTGGTCGAAACCGCTTCGGTCATGCTGCAGGTCGGCAGTTTCAAGTTGCGCGGCAAGCGCGTGTTCCGGATGGCGCCCATCCACCACCACTTCGAATTGAAAGGCTGGCCCGAGCCGCGCGTGATCGTGCGGTTCTGGATCATTTCGGTGGTGCTGGTGCTGGTGGGGCTGGCGACGTTGAAGGTGAGGTAGCGATGACGAACTGGTTCGGCCAATCGCAAGCCGTCCGCAAGCTGGGGCCGCAAGGCCGCCACGACCCGTGGCTGTTGCTGGCAATCACTGGCCTCGTCGCGTTCGGCATCGTGATGGTCGCATCCAGCTCGATCGCGGTCGCCGACGGCCAGCACATCGGCGAATTCCATTACCTGAAACGCCACCTGATTTTCCTGGCGGCCGGGGGTGCGGTGGCGGTCTGGATCGCGCTGCGGGTGGAACTGGACAAGCTGGAAAAACACTCGGGCTGGCTGATGCTCGGCACGTTCGCGCTGCTGCTGCTGGTGTTCATTCCGCACATCGGGATGCGCGTCAACGGCGCGCGCCGCTGGATCAATCTGGGCTTCTCCGGGTTCCAGCCGGTCGAACTCGCGAAACTGACGGTGGTGCTGTACGTCGCCAGTTATCTGGTGCGCCACCGCGACAGCGTGGAAACGAAATTCCTGGGCGCGGTGAAGCCGGTGGCGGTGGCGGGCTTCACCGCGGTGCTGCTGCTTGCGCAGCCGGATTTCGGTTCGGCCGCGCTGATCGGCATCGTCACGATCGGGATGCTGTGGCTGGCCGGCGCGCGGATGCGCAACCTCGTGATCATGGGCCTGCCGCTGGTGCCGCTGGGCGCGTGGCTGGCGCTGTCCACCGATTACCGCGTGAAGCGGCTCACGTCGTTCCTCGACCCCTGGAAGGACCCGTTCAACAACGGCTTCCAGTTGACCCAGGCGCTGATCGCGGTGGGGCGTGGCAAATGGTTCGGCGTCGGCCTCGGCGGCAGCGTGCAGAAACTGTTTTACCTGCCGGAAGCGCACACCGATTTCATCCTGGCCGTGATCGCCGAGGAGTTGGGTTTCATGGGCGTGCTGTTCGTGCTCGGATTGTTTGCATTGCTGGTCGGGCGCGGCCTGCAGCTCGGCCTGCGCGGCGTGGAAGTGGGCCAGCATCGCGCGGGCTACGTCGCCTTCGGCATTTCGCTGATGATCGGCTTGCAGGCGCTGGTGTCGGTGGGCGTGAATCTCGGGGTGCTGCCGACGAAGGGCCTGACGCTGCCGCTGATCAGCTCCGGCGGTTCCAGCACGCTGATGACCTGCGTGATGCTGGGCGTGCTGCTGCGCGCCGGTTACGAGATCCATCGTGCCGAGGATGCGCGCCGGATGGCGACCCGCCGCAGCGCGGCGCCCGCGAACGCCGTTGCGACGGATCGCGCTTCCGCCGAACTGCCGCTGGCCGCGCGCACGCGCATCGAACCCCGTCTGGGCGAGGTGCACGCATGAGCGACGTGCGCGCGCCCGTGTTGATCATGGCCGGCGGCACTGGTGGCCATATCTTCCCCGGCCTCGCGGTCGCGGCAGCGCTGCGCGCACGCGACGTGCCGGTGCTGTGGCTGGGCGCCGAGGGCGGCATGGAAAACCGGATCGTGCCGGAGCATCGCGTCGCGCTGCGGACGCTTCATGTGAAGGGGCTGCGCGGCAAGGGCCTGCGTCAGCGTCTCGCAGCGCCGTGGATGCTGCTGCGCGCGCTGCTTGGCGCGTGGCGCGTGCTGCGCGAAGCGAATCCGCGCAGCGTGCTGTCGATGGGCGGCTATGTGGCCGGTCCCGGCGGCATCGCCGCATGGCTGCAACGCCGTCCGCTGCTGGTGCACGAACAGAATCGCGTCGCCGGCTTCACCAATCGCGTGCTGGCGCGCTGCGCACGCCGCGTGATGAGCGGATTTTCCGATGCGTTTCCGGCAAAGCTGCATGCGGAATGGACCGGCAATCCCGTGCGTGCCGACATCGCCGCATTGCCATCACCGCCAACCCGCTTCGCGGATCGCAGCGGCGCACCGCGCCTGCTGGTGCTCGGCGGCAGCCTCGGTGCCCGCACCTTGAACCTCGGCTTGCCGAATGCGCTGTCGCGGATCCCCGCCGAGCGTCGTCCGGAAGTGCGGCACCAGTGCGGCGCGGCGCACATTGAAGGCACCCGCGCCGCCTATGCGCGCGTGGAGGTTCAGGCGACAGTCGAGCCGTTCATCGCGGATATGGCCGCGGCTTACGCATGGGCGGATTTGGTGATCTGCCGCGCCGGCGCGCTGACGCTGGCGGAACTCGCCGCTGCCGGCCTGGGCGCGATCCTGATGCCATTCCCCTACGCGGTCGACGATCACCAGACCAGGAACGCCGAAGGCTTCGTCGCGATCGGTGCGGCCGAGCTGGTGCAGGATCGCGACTTCGATGTCTCGCGGTTCGCCGGGATGCTGGAGCGCCTGCTGCGCAATCCGGACAAGCGCCTCGCGATGGCGAACGCCGCGCGCACGCTGGCCAAGCCCGACGCCGCCGACGTGATCGCGCAACGCTGCATGGAGGTGGCCGCATGACGCCGCACCGCCTCCCGCCGCACGGCGACATCATGCAGAGCTTCCGGCGCGTGCATTTCATCGGCATCGGCGGCGCGGGCATGAGCGGCATCGCCGAAGTGCTGCACACGCTCGGTTACGACGTGTCGGGCTCCGACCGCGCGGCCTCGCCCGTCACCGAACGGCTGGCCGGCATGGGCGTGCACGTCGCCATCGGCCACGCCGCCGAACACGTCGCGAACGTGGACGCCGTCGTCGTGTCGAGCGCGATCAAGGCCGACAATCCGGAGCTCGCAGCCGCACAGGCGCGCCGCATTCCGGTGGTGCCGCGCGCCGAAATGCTGGGCGAACTGATGCGTTTCCGGCGCGGCATCGCAGTCGCGGGTTCGCACGGCAAAACCACCACCACCAGCCTCACCGCGAGCGTGCTGGCCGAGGCTGGCTACGACCCGACCTTCGTGATCGGCGGGCAACTGCTCTCGGCCGGCGCGAATGCACGGCTGGGTGCCGGCACGTATCTCGTCGCCGAAGCCGATGAATCGGATGGATCGTTCCTGAAGCTGTCGCCGGTGATCGCGGTGGTCACCAATATCGATGCCGATCACCTCGATCATTACCACGGCGATTTCGCGGAACTGAAGCAGGCGTTCGCGGATTTCCTGCACCGCCTGCCGTTCTATGGCCTGGCGGTGTTGTGCGTCGATGACCCCGAAGTCGCGGAGCTCGCCCAGCGCACCCCGCGCTCGACCCTGACCTACGGCATCGAGCGCGCGGCCGACGTGCGCGGCGCCAGCCTGCGCGCGGAGGGCGCACGAACGCACTTCGAACTGCTGCTGCCGGGCCAGCCGAGCCTGCCGATCACCTTGAATCTTCCCGGACGCCACAACGTGCTCGATGCGCTGGCCGCGGCCACCATCGGTTGGCACCTCGGCGTGGAACCCTACGCGATCGCGCGCGCGCTGGAACGCTTCCAGGGCGTGGGCCGGCGCTTTCACATCAACGGCGAGCTGCCGATCGACGACGGCAAGGTGCTGCTGGTCGACGACTATGGCCACCATCCGCGCGAGTTGTATGCGGTGATGGAGGCGGCGCGCGAAGGCTGGCCCGAGCGGCGGCTGGTCATCGTGTTCCAGCCGCACCGTTACACCCGCACCCGCGATTTGCTGGACGACTTCGCCGGGGTGCTGTGCGAAGCCGACGCGCTGGTGCTGACCGACGTCTATCCCGCGGGCGAGGCGCCGATCACGGGCGCCGACGGCCGCGCGCTGGCGCGTGCGGTGCGGGCGCGCGGCAAGGTCGATCCGGTATTCATCGAACATCCGCGCGCCCTGCGCGAAACATTGCCCGCATTGCTGCGCGACGGCGACCTGGTGCTCCTGATGGGGGCCGGCGATATCGGCGCGGCGGCGGTGGAGCTGGCGCAAGGCGCCGATCTGAAGTCACGGAGCGCCGCATGAGCGCGAATCGGCCGGCGCGAATTTCCAACCCCGGCGCGTTCGGGCGCGTCGCCGTCGTGATGGGCGGCAGCTCGTCGGAGCGCGAGGTGTCGCTGAATTCCGGGCGCGGCGTGCTGGACGCATTGAAATCGCGCGGCGTCGATGCGCACGCGATCGACGGCATTCCCGCATTGCTGGATGCGGTGCGCGCCGGTCACTTTGCGCGCGTGTTCAACATCCTGCATGGCCAGCACGGCGGTGGCGAGGATGGCGTGCTGCAGGGTGCGCTGGATTCGCTGCATGTTCCGTACACCGGTTCCGGCGTGCTCGGTTCGGCCTTGTCGATGGACAAGGTGCGGAGCAAGCAGGTGTGGGGCGCGCTGGGTTTGCCGACGCCGAAATTCGTCCCGTTGCCGCGCGGCGCGGATGTGCACGCGGCCGCGCGCAAGATCGGATTCCCGCTGATCGTGAAACCTGCGTCGGAAGGTTCCAGTGTCGGCGTGTCGCGGGTGTTCGACGAAAAGGATCTGGATGCCGCGGTGGCGCTGGCCCAGCGCTATCCCGGCGATCTTTTGATGGAAACCCTGGTCGAGGGCGACGAACTCACCGTCTCGATTCTGCAGGACGACGTGCTGCCCAGCATCCGGATTGTTCCGAAGGGCGAGTATTACGACTACAACGCCAAGTACATCGCCGAGGACACGCAATACATCTGCCCCGGCCTCGACGGCGAACCGGAACGCGAATTGCGCGCGCTGGCGCGGCAAGCGTTCGATGCGCTGGCGTGTTCCGGCTGGGGTCGCGTCGACGTGATGCGCGATCGCGGGGGCCGCGACTGGCTGCTGGAAGTGAACACGGCGCCCGGCATGACCTCGCATTCGCTGGTGCCGAAGGCTGCCGCACAAGTTGGCATCGATTACGCGGAACTGTGCTGGCGCGTGCTGGAAACCAGCTTCGATCGGGCATCGGGAGGCGCACCATGAAAGGCCCCGTCGGCCTGCGCTTCGCCGCCTGGATCATCGCGATCGCCCTGGTCGCGCTGCCGGTGATCGGGGTGCTGCAAGGCTGGTTCGCGGCCGATCGCTGGCCCGTGCGCGAGTTGCAGGTTCACGCGACGTTCCGACATGTCAGTGCGGCGCAGATCCGCGCGGCGGTCGCACCCACGCTGGGCGCCGGCTTTTTCGCGATCCGTCTGGACAAGGTGCGCGACGCCGTCGCGGCCTTGCCGTGGGTCGGGCAGGTGGAAGTGAGCAAGCACTGGCCGGATGCGCTCGATATCACGGTCGGCGAAATCCAGCCGGTGGCGCGCTGGGGCAGCGGTGCGCTGCTCGGCCGCGATGGCCGCATCTTCAAGGTGCCGGACGCGGCCGTGGTGAACGGATTGCCGCAATTCAACGCGCCGGACGATCGCGCGGCCGACGTGACGGCGTTCTACCGAACGGCGCTCACCGATTTCGCGCCCTACAACCTGCAGGTGACCGGCGTGGACTTGTCCGCGCGCGGAAGCTGGAGCCTCACGCTCTCCAATGGCGGGCACGTGGTGGTCGGCAGCGACAAGCCCGACCAGCATCTCGCACGCTTCGCCGCGGCGCTGCCGATTCTGATGCGCGGCCGCAGCGACGGTTTCGTTTACGCCGATTTGCGCTACAGCAACGGCTTTGCGGTGCGCTGGCCGGTGCCCGCGCCCAACCCCACTCCGAACTCGAAAAACGGTGGCTCCCATGCTGTTGACGGAAACGTTTAGGCCCATGAATCGCAAGAGCGACAAGAACCTGGTCGTCGGCCTCGACATCGGCACGTCCAAGGTGATGGCGATCGTCGGCGAGTACATGCCGGGCGAACCGGTCGAGGTGATCGGATTCGGCAGCCATACCTCGCGCGGGATGAAGAAGGGCGTGGTGGTCGAAATCGACTCCAACGTGCATTCGATCCAGCGCGCGATCGAGGAAGCCGAGCAGATGGCGGGCTGCGACATCCGCTCGGTGTGCGCTTCGATTTCCGGAAGCCATCTCGAAACGCACAATTCGCGCGGCACCGCGGCGATCCGTGATCGCGAAGTTGCGGCGGGCGACCTGGACCAGGTGCTGGAATCGGCCAGCGCGGTCGCGATCCCCGCCGACCGCAAGGTGCTCTACAAGGAACCGCAGGAATACCGGATCGACGGGCAGGACGGCATCCGCCACCCGATCGGGATGAGCGGCGTGCGGCTCGAAGCCGGCGTGCATCTCGTCACGGGCGCGGCCTCGGCGGTGCAGAACATCACCAAGTGCATCCAGCGCTGCGGACTCGCCGTGGACGATCTGGTGCCCGCCGCGGTAGCGGCCTCGAAATCGGTGCTGACCGAAGACGAGCGCGAACTAGGCGTGTGCGTGGTCGACATGGGCGCCGGCACCACCGACATCGCGATCTACACCCACGGTTCGATCCGCTACACCAAATCGTTGCCCGTCGGCGGCGACCAGGTGACGTCGGACATTTCGCAGTACGTGCAGACGCCCACCGGCAATGCCGAAGAGATCAAGGTGAAGTACGGCTGCGCGCTGGCGCAGATGGCACGTGGGGAGGAAACCATCCAGGTGCCGAGCGTGGGCGAGCGGCCGCCGCGGCGCCTGCAACGGCAGGCCCTGGCGCAGTCGATCCAGGCGCGCTACGAGGAAATCTTCGAGATGGTGCAGGACGAAATGCGCCGCTCGGGCTACGACAACCTGCTCGCGGCCGGCGTGGTGCTGACCGGCGGCGCCGCGCGCATCGAAGGCGCGCTGTACCTCGCCGAGGAGGTGTTCCACAAGATGGTGCGGCTTGGCGTGCCGCAGCACGTCACCGGCGCGACCGAAGTGATCGCGACCCCGGCGCATGCATCCGCGATCGGCTTGCTGTTGCACGGTTCGCGCGAAGGCGCGAGCGGCAGCCGCGTCATCGGCGGCGCGATGGGCGACAGCGTGGCAGGCGCGATCGGCAAGGTGAAGGGTTGGCTGACGAGGAACTTCTAGAAATCCGCGTCGCGCCTCGGGAAGAGGCGCAACCGGCAAGGCGCCGCGGCGCCGAGGTCCATCACGGACCGAGCCTTCCGAGACGGAAGGGCAGCACGACAGCAGCATGACAACAGCGGCACTTTCAGCAGTATGGAGGACGGGCAAATGTTTGAACTGGTGGAACAACTCGCACCCAATGCGGTGATCAAGGTGATCGGTGTCGGCGGCGGTGGCGGCAACGCTGTCAGCCACATGGTCAATTCATCCATCGACGGCGTGGAATTCATCTGCGCCAATACCGACGCGCAGGCGCTGAAAAGCTCCGGCGCACGCACCACCCTGCAACTCGGCGAAACGGTGACCAAGGGTCTCGGCGCCGGCGCGAATCCCGAGATCGGCCGCCAGGCCGCGCTCGAGGATCGCGACCGCATCGTCGAGGTGCTGGACGGCGCCGACATGGTGTTCATCACCTGCGGCATGGGCGGCGGCACCGGCACCGGCGCGGCGCCGGTGGTGGCGCAGCTCGCCAAGGAGAAAGGCATCCTCACGGTGGCGGTGGTCACCAAGCCGTTCCCGTTCGAGGGTCGCCGCCGCATGCAGGTGGCGTTGAAGGGCATCGAGGATCTGTCGCAGTCGGTGGATTCCTTGATCACGGTGCCGAACGAGAAGCTCCTGACCGTGCTCGGTCGCGAAGTGACCTTGTTGAACGCCTTCAAGGCCGCCAACGACGTGTTGCAGGGCGCCGTGCAGGGCATCGCCGACCTGATCACCCGCCCGGGTCTGATCAACGTCGACTTCGCCGATGTGCGCACCGTGATGAGCGAAATGGGCATGGCAATGATGGGCACCGGCACCGCCCGCGGCGACGATCGTGCGCAGGCGGCGGCGGAAGCCGCCATCAACAACCCGCTGCTGGAGAACGTGGACTTGTCGGGTGCCTGCGGCATCCTGGTCAACGTCACCGCCGGTCCGAACCTCACCATGCGCGAGTTCGACGAGATCGGCCGCGTGGTGCATGACTTCGCCAGCGAGGACGCGACCGTGGTGCTGGGCACCGCGCTCGATCCCGACCTGTCCGACGACGTGCGCGTCACGGTGGTCGCGACCGGCCTCAACCGGGCGGTGAAGCCGCAACTGCGGCCCGTGGCCAAGCCGGAGATGGTCGAGATGCCGCAGCCGCGGCGGGTGCTGCGCACCGGTACCGATAACGGCGTGGTCGGCTATGCCGCCCAGCCGGAACCGGTGATGACGGCCCGCAGGGAACCGGCGCCGGCCCCGGCGGGCAAGCCCGAAAAGGAAGCGGCGCCAGGGTACGACTATCTGGACATTCCGGCGTTCCTGCGTCGCCAGGCTGACTAAGTGCGATCGTCCATGATCGCTGTGTCGATGGACGACGCTGCGACCGGAGATGTTTCGCGCGTCTGATGGACCAGAACGGCCTTCCCTGCCTGACTTTCCACCACAGCCGCTCCGTGGTGGCGACATGGAAGTGTTTCGCCCCGCATTGCCGGACTCCCGTCCCCGGCAGTGCGGGGGAGCTTCCCGCCTTTTTTGCCATGATCGGGAACCTGAGCCAAACAATGCTGTCCGAAGTCGCCGTGGCATGGCATTCGGGTCGGACGGGGACCACCGGCCGGGCGATCGTGACGTTGGTCACGCCCATCTCCGGAAAGGATTAACTGAACCAAACAGTCCACTTTATTCGGGCTGTCAACCGTGGTAGCATCGCCCACGTTTTAGCGTTGTCCTAACAGGATTCCAACGAAAAATGATCAAGCAGCGCACGCTCAAAAACGTGATCCGCGCGACGGGCGTCGGTCTGCACACGGGCGAAAAGGTGTACATGAC
>JBQCCP010000153.1:0-26404 GCA_051962095.1 Rhodanobacteraceae bacterium | reverse complement strand
CTGTTCGTGGAGTTGACCGAATCGAAGGTGTCGGGCCTGGTGCACATCACCCAGTTGCGCAACGACTACTACCAGTTCGACGCGCGCCGCCACGAGTTGCGCGGCGAGCGCACCCGCACCGTGTTCCGGCTTGGCGACGCGGTGCGCGTGCAGGTGCTGCGCGCCAGCATGGAAGACCGCAAGATCGATTTCAGGATGCTGCGTGACGAGGCTCATCAAATCCGCAAGGTTGGAAAGGAGGGCACGTAGCGGCGGCAGCGCACCCGTGTCGCGCGATGCGGCTTGCGGCGGTGGCAGCATGTTTCCCTCTCCCTCCGGGAGAGGGTGGCGCGAAGCGCCGGGTGAGGGTTCGGAACCGCACGAGGTTGGTTACATGGGGCATTGCGTACCCTCACCCCAAGCCCCTCTCCCGGGGGAGAGGGGAGTAGTTCGTCGATGCCCGAGGTAACGAAAACATGAGCGAATCCTGGATCGTCGGCATCAACCCGGTCGAAGGCGCGTTGGCGAACGATCCGTCGCGCGTGCGCGAATTGCTGGTTGAACAGGGCAACCATAATCCGCGCATCGCGGAACTGGTTAACGAGGCCAAGCGCCTGGGCGTTCGCGTGCACACGCGCCCGCGTGCGATGCTGGACAAGGTTTCCGGCCACGCGCGGCACCAGGGCGTGGCCGCGAACTACGACGTACCTGCGGCGAAGTCCGAGAACGATCTCGCGGATCTGCTCGATGCCGACAGCGCGCTGTTCCTGGTGCTGGACGGAGTCACCGATCCGCACAACCTCGGCGCCTGCCTGCGCAGCGCCGCGGCGGCCGGCGCCACCGCGGTGATCGTGCCGAAGGACCGTGCGGTCGGCATCACGCCGGTGGTGCGGCGCGCCTCGGCGGGCGCGGTCGATCGCGTGCCGCTGGTCGAGGTGACCAACCTCGCGCGCGCCCTGCGCGAAATGAAGGACGCCGGCATGTGGTTGACCGGGCTCGCCGGGGACGCAGAAGCATCGCTTTACGACGTCGACCTCAAGGGCAAGGTCGCGCTGGTGATGGGCGGCGAAGGCGAGGGCATGCGGCGGCTCACGCGCGAGGCTTGCGACCACCTGGCGCGCATCCCGATGCCGGGAGCGATGGAGAGTTTGAACGTTTCGGTCGCGACCGGCATCGCACTGTTCGAAGCAGTCAGGCAACGCGGGGAAAAGCCATGAGCATCAACATCACGATCGACTGGACGGTCATCGTCGGATTGATCGGCATGATCGTCACGCTGCTCGCCTATTTCCTGCTGCAGGTGCAGAAGCTGCACGGCAATGGACTGATCTACCAGCTGATGAATGCAATCGGCGCGCTGGGCGTCGCGCTGTCTTTGCTGTTCGGCACGTTCAACCTGTCCGCATTCCTGCTGGAAGCGGTGTGGTTCGTGATCAGCATCTACGGGATCATGGTGGCGCGGCGCATCCGCGTGCAGTAGCCGTCAATCCCGCTTGCGCGAACGCTTGGCCGTAGGCTTGCGCTTGCGCGCAAGGTTGCGCCGCTGTTCGCGGAACGCCGCGTTGTACGCCGCGATCTCCTTGCGCAATGCCTTCGACGCGGGGCGCAGCCTGCCGGCGTCGATGGCTTTTTCCATGCGCTGCATCAGGTCCCAGTCGTGGTAGTCGCGATAAGGCTTGAGGTCGAGATCATTCGGAACCTTCTTCAGGCGCTCGTCGCCCACGCCCTTCACGTACTTCTGCATGAAGCGGTCGTAGGCGCGCCAGGAAATGCGTTCGGCGCGCACCGCGGCCTCCTCGGCGCGGGTCGCGATCTGGTGCGCGTGCAGGTAGTGCAGGCCCAGTTGGTCGATCAGGGTCTTCTCGACTTCCTCGTGCATGATCAGGAAGCGGTCGATCTCGACGGTGCGCCCGCGATATTTGAAACCGGTCGGCAAATGACGGTCGATGTAGATGGTCTTGCCGTCCAGGCTGTAACCGGCGAGGTAAGGAACATCATGGCGGCGGTCCAGCTTCTTCACACGGCGCAGGACCGCATCCAGCGCGCGATCCAGCATCAGGCTGGACACGAACCAGTCCGGCGTGTGCAGTTTTTCGTGCGGCGCATCGGGATGGCAGGTGCGGTCGAAGTGCATGGGCGTGGCTCCGTCGGTTGACGGCGCGCAGCATACGCCGCTTGCCATTTGGCGGTGGCAGCCGTGCCGCTATGCTGCGCGTCTTCCGGTTGGGTGAAGGCAATGGACGAACGCTACCGACGCATCTACGCGGCCATCATCGCGATCCCGGCGGGGCGTGTCGCCAGCTACGGCCAGATCGCGGCGCGTGCGGGATTGCCCGGCCGCGCGCGGCTGGTGGGCGCCGCCTTGCGCGACGCGCCGGACGGCATGGAACTGCCGTGGTTCCGGGTGCTGCATTCCAACGGCACGATCGCGCTGCCGCGCGGCAGCCGCGGATTCCGTGAGCAGACCAAACGCCTGCGCGCCGAAGGCGTGGACGTGCGCGACGGCCGCGTGCCGATGCAGGCGTTTGGGCTCGACCACGACCTCGACCGGGCCTTGTGGAGCCTCGATTGAAGCGTCGAGGCTTGACGCTGTTGATGGGCGCCGGTGTAATACGCGGTTCGTGATCGCCCTTCGCGCAATGCGGACGCATCGAGCGGTCACGCCGGATGGCCAAGTAGCTCAGTTGGTAGAGCAGAGGACTGAAAATCCTCGTGTCGGTGGTTCGATTCCGCCCTTGGCCACCATCTCTCTCTCGCTTGCTCGGTTTCGAAGTTCGATGTGATGGCTCGCTGGAATCGAACCAGGTGGTTCGATGACTCGCGCCATCCATGGCGCTCGCTCTTCTGGCCGGCTGCGCCGTTCGCGCGCGCTCCCGGCGCGCGCAGTCCGCCCTTGGCCACCATTTCCTTGCCAAGCCGTGCGCTTACTTGCGCTTCGCATGATCGCCAGGCTTGTAATGCCCCGGCTCGGAGCGGAACGGGATCGCAAGGCGGTTCCAGCCATTGATCGCGATGATCGCGAGCGAAAGGTCCACCAGTTCCTTGTCGCTGAAATGCTTGCGGACTTCGTCGTACAGCGCGTCGGGAACGTCCTTCGTTTTGGAGATGCGGGTGAGGGCTTCGGTCCAGGCCAGCGCGGCGCGTTCGCGTTCGCTGTAGAACGGCGATTCGCGCCACGCGTCCAGGAGGTACAGGCGCTGTTCGGTTTCGCCCGCGGCGCGCGCATCCTTCGAATGCATGTCGAGGCAATAGGCGCAGCCATTGATCTGCGACGCGCGCATCTTCACCAATTCCAGCAGCGGGTGTTCGAGCCCGCAGTCGTCGACGTGCGCCTGCAGTTGGCGCATGGCCTTGAAGCCGTCGGGCGAAGCCTTGGCGTAATTGAGCCGCTGGGTCATCGGTTTTGTCTCCTGAAATGTGCGCGCTGTTGTGGAAAGTCAGGGCGAGGGCGCGCTTACGCGATGCCAGTGGCGTCGCGTGCCCGGCCGAGCGACCGGCCAAGGATGGCCGGGCTGGTGCCGGCGCCATGAATGGCTGTTTGCCGGAACATTCAGGACGCTGGTGCCGGCGAAGCCGCGATCAGGGACGATCCCATGATCAATGAAAGGGGACAGGTGCATCGGCACCGGGCGCCGGTCGCATGAAGAAATCGTGCAGGTATTTCTCGCCCTCGTCGTCGAGGATCGTGACGACGGTTTCAAGTTCCGGGAACTGCTCGCGGATGCGCCGCGCCGCGATCATGTGCGCACCCGAACTCGGGCCGCAGAACAGACCGCGGGCGCGCGCGAGCCTGCGCATTTCCGCGATCGCATCGGCGCTCGCGACGCTGGTGGTGTCGCGGACGAGATCGCGATGGTGCGCGAAGATGCCCGGCACGAAACCGTCCGAGATGCCTTCGATCTGGTGCAGCGCGACTTCGCCGCACAGGATCGTGCGCGATTCCGACGGCTCCATCGCGAACAGGCGCACGTTCGGGTTGACCTTGCGGAAGGCTTGCCCCACGCCGATCAGTGTGCCGCCGGTGCCGACGCCGTGCACGAACGCGTCGGGCACGCGGCCGTCCGGCAGTTGCGACAGGATTTCGGGACCGAGGATCTCGCGGTTCTCGTCCACGTTCCACTCGTTCTCGAACTGGCCGGGAAAGAAGAAGCCGGGCTGCTTGCCGAGTTCGCGCGCGCGTTCCAGCGCGTCGTTGACATGGAAGGTGCCGCAGAAAAGAACCTCGGCGCCGAACGCGCGCGAGATCGCGACACGTTCGCTGGAAAGGCCTTCCGGCATTACCACGATCATGCGGTAGCCCTTGACCGCGGCGACCATCGAGAACGCGTTGCCGGTGTTGCCGCTGGTGGCCTCGACGATGGTGTCGCCGGGCTTGATCGCGCCGGCCTCCTCGGCGCGTTCGATGATGTATTTGGCGATGCGCGCCTTGATCGAGCCCGACGGGTTCAGGAATTCGCACTTGGCGAAGACGCCGTCGATTTCGAGCAACGGCGTGTCGCCGACGGCGTCGAGGATGCTGGCGGAAAGCCCGGTATAGCGCGTGGCCATGGCGTGGTCCCTTGCGAGGCGCACAGTGTCCGCCGCGCCGGCGCCGGCGTGAATGACCTGGATCAGCGCGCGCGACCGCGGCCGCGGCGCCAAGTCGCGGCCGCACTGCGCAGGGCGATCACCAGGAGGAACTGCCCGCTTTCGCGGTGGAACCTTCCTGCAGTCCCGCAGCCAGCTTGCCGGCGTCCCGGTGCACGGCTGCCAGCGACTCCGATTTCAGGCCGGACCGCGCGGTCGCCAGCGCGCTTTCGAGCTTGGCGTGCAAGGCGTGGTCGCTGGCCGAATCCGGAATCGCGCCGTTGCCCTGGCCCTTGCACGGATTTTCGGCCTTGGCGTCGAAGCCGCTGCCGTTCGGCCCCACGAGACAGTTGATGACGTGGTGCAGGTGGGCGTGCGCCATCGCCACCGATGTCGCGCTTTGCGCCATCATCGCGTGCGCATGCGCGGTATTGATTTCGTCCGTCGCGGAATGGTTCTGCGCGAAAGCGGCGAACGCGAGTCCGCCCGCCAGCGCCCCGGTGATGCCGACAACCGCCAACTTGTTCATCGCTGCCTCCGACCGGTCGTGGGTGGAGCCGCAAGCGTACACGCGGGAATGTAATCGGCGCGTGTAGCCGTGTCGGCGTCCGGCCGGGTACCCCGTCAGCTCAGGCGGTTTCGAACAGCGCCATGAAGCCGTAATCCATGTGCTGCTGCATGTGGCAGTGGAACAGGGTCAGGCCCGGCAGGTTGGCGGTGAAATCGACCTCAGTGGTCTGGAACGGCGGCACCAGCACCACGTCCTTGATCACGCCCGCGGTCGGCTGGCCGTGCACCTTTGTGATCTCGAAACCGTGGCGGTGCAGGTGCAGCGGATGGATGTCGTTGCTGGCGTTGCGGAAGCGCAGGCGATAGCGGCCGCCGAGCTTCAGCCTGCGGGTCACCGGCATGGTCTTCCAGTCGTACGGCACGCCGTTCACCGCGTACACGTCGAAGCCTTGCTCCGCGCTCTGGCGCGCGGTGAAGGTCATGTCGATGATCGCGTCGGGCCTGGGCGGCGTGCGCTTCGGGTCCGCGAACAGGCGGTAGTCCCACATGAATTTCGGCGGCGGTTGCCATTGCGGCTCGCCGCTGGCGCCCGCGTATTCGACCACGATGCCCATGCCGCCTTCCCGATCGGAATCGGTGGTGTCGCCCAGCACCCATACGCCGGGATGGTTCATTTCGACGATCGCGGACACGCGCTCGGCGGTGCCGATCCACAACACCGGCACCTCGGCCGGATGCGGCACCGGATTGCCGTCCAGCGCGACCACCTCGAAGGTGTGGCCGGGCAGGGCAAGGCTGCGGTTCTCGGTGGCGCTGGCGTTGATGACGTGCAGCAGCACGCGCTCGCCGCGCTTCACCCGGATCGGTTCGCCGTGGCCGAGCGACTTGCCGTTGATCGCGAAGGCGTCGTAGGCGAGCTCGGAGCCGGGCGGCACCTTGCCTGCATTCGTGTCGGCGTGCGCCGCGATGGTGACGAGATCGAGTTCCATGCCCGCGGGTTTCATGAACGCCAGGTCCATGTCGACGCGCGTAAGGTACGGCATGAATTCCTTGAGCGTGAGGAACACTTCGCGATCGCAGGCGCCGGGTTCGTTTTTGGGTTCGATGTAAACCGGACCGGCGAGCCCTGTGTACAGGCCACGCGCGAGATCGGGGCCGGCGCGCACGTGCGTGTGGTAGAAGCGAACGCCGGAAGGGTTCGGCGTGAACGCGATCCGCCGATGGCCACGCGCGGGCACCGGCGGCGTGCGTTCTTCGTCGGCGCCATCGACGCTGTCGGGCAGGTACTGGCCGTGCCAATGCAACTGCTCGTCGTGGTCGGTGTCGTTGAAAATGTCGACGACGGTTTTCCGGCCTTCCCTGAAGCGCAGCAACGGACCGGGAAAGTCACCGTTGTAGAGCGTGGTCGAAACGAATTTCTCGTCGGATAATTCCAGCACGCCATGACCGATGCGCAGCGTGTGATCGGCCTTGCCGGCCGGCATGGCCGTCGCGCCGGCGGACGCGGCGGCGTGCATCTGCGCGCCCAGCGCCTCCGTGGCCGGAAGCACGCCGGCGAGCGCGGTGAGGCTGGCGGATTTCAGGAACTCGCGACGATCCATGACGGCTCCGGCGGCAATGAAACGGGCATGCTAAACCAACGCGCCGCGCGGGATCGGTGCGCGTCGACGTTGTGTTGGAAAATCAGGAAGCGTTCGCGGCGACGCGTGGCTTGCGCTCGTAGCGCGTGCCCAGGATCACGTCCCACAACCCGGTCGTCACGCCGAAGTTGGCGTCGGGGTGGTAATGGTGGATGTTGTGGAAGCCGGCCCAGCGGCGCATCGCCGGACTCTTGAAGCGGTGCACGTGGATCACGACGTGGCTGAGGCCGTAGGCCGCGTAGCCCATCGCGATGGTGCCGGCCAGCAGAAACGCGTAGCCCACCGGAATCGCGAGCGAGAACAGCAAACCCAACGCGCACATGAACAGCGGCGGCATGAAGAACGGCAGCGCGTCGTAGCCGAGCGGATCGACGTGATGATGGTCGTGGCCGGTCTTGAACGGCCCGGTGTTGCCGTGGAACAGCCAGCGGTGCGCGGCGTATTCGATGAAGGTGAAGGCGAACAGGCCGCACAGTGAAGTCAGCGCGGCGAGGGCGGGCTGCATGCGCCCGTACCAGATGCCCGCAGCGATCAGCAGCACGCTGATCAGGCTGTCGGAAATCAGGCCGGCGCGCAGGTTGAAGTGGCTGGTGGACAGCCGCGCCAGCGGGCGCGCGATCCATTCCAGCGGCGCGGGCAACCGCCTCGGCCGCGTGGCCTCGGTGCCTGCCGAACCCTGCTGGTGATGAGACTCGGCCACGCGCAACTCCTGTGGATGGACGGTCTGACGTGACCGGCGGTCAACGTCTGCTCATCCAGCCGACCGCGGCGCAAGTATAGTGAGAAACTCGAATGCGAGCATGAGGCGGATCGAGATGAGAACTGCCCGGAAATTCGCGATTCTGGCGCTGCTGGCCGGCTCCGCGGCGCTTCCCGCATGGGCCCAGCAGACCGACTCCGAACGCGCCGATCTGGCGCGCTACCACAAATACGCCGAGGCGCCGGTGGACCACGTGCGCTACTTCCAGATCAACGGCTTCCAGTACCTGGCGCCGGATACGGTGGCGATCTGGTTCGGCGTCAACAAGCTGTACCTGCTGACGGTGGAAATGCCGTGCACCAACCTAGCCTTCGCGAACGGCATCGGGCTGACCGCCAGGAACCAGATGCTGTATCGCAACTTCGATTTCATCACCTTCGATCACCAGCGCTGCAAGATCACCAAGATCGTGCCGGTGAACGAATTGAAGATGAAGCAGGATCGCGCGAAGGAAAAGCAGGAAGGCGCGCCGTCGTCCAGCGGCTAATCGGCCTTCTCGCCGAACAGGAATCGCTGCATTTCGGCGGCCAGGAACTTGCGCGTGTCGGGATCGCGCGGCGACAGCCGGTTCTCGTTGATCAGCATGGTCTGGTAGCCGAGCCACTGCTGCCACGCTTCGCGGCCGATGTGTTCGTAGATGCGCTGGCCGAGTTCGCCCGGCCACGGCGCGCGGTCGAGCCCTTCGGTTTCGCGTTGAAGCTTTTGGCAGAAGACGGTTCGGGCCATTGCATCAATACCTTTTTCACCGGTGCGGGAATACCGAGGTCCGCGATCTCGGTACGTGAATACCAGCGCGTTGCGGGCTCGTCCGCAATCGCGGCGCGCGCGCGAACGCCGCGCCATTCGATCGGTGTGGCGCGCAATCTGAAATGCGTGAAGACGTGCAGGATCACCGGCAACGCGACGGCGTCGCCGCGGTCGAGATCGGCGAGGCTCGCGGCAAGCTCCCGCGCGCGGCTTTCGTCGATGGCTTCGGGCAGGCTCCACAAGCCCGGCCAGACGCCTTGCGGCGGCCGCCGTTGCAGCAGCACGCGATCACCGTCATCGCGCAACACGACGAATACGGTTGCTTTCTCCGGCAGGATGCGGGCCGGGCGTGCCGCCGGAATGGCGGCTGTGGTTTCGTCGCGTCGCGCGGTGCAATCGCGCGATTGCGGACATTCGCCGCAGCGCGGATTGGCGCGCGTGCAGACTGTCGCGCCCAGATCCATGATCGCCTGCGTGTAATCGTCCACCCGCGCCGTCGGCGTGTGCGCCTCGGCGTGCAACCACAACGCGTTTTCGAGGGCACGCTCGCCGGGCCGGCCGCGGAGGCCGTGGTATCGGCTCAGCACGCGCTTGACGTTGCCGTCGAGGATCGCATGGCGTTGTCCATGCGCCAGCGCGAGGATCGCACCCGCGGTGGAACGCCCGATGCCGGGCAATGCCGCCAGCGATTCGAAATCGCGGGGCAATTCGCCGCCGTGCTGCGCGACGCAAACTTTTGCGGCCGCGTGCAGATGGCGCGCACGCCGGTAATAGCCCAGACCCGACCACAACGCCAGCACGCGGTCTTCCGAAGCGGCCGCGAGCGCACGGACGTCCGGCAGCGCGTCGATGAAGCGCCGGAAGTAGGGGATCACCGTCGCGACCTGCGTTTGCTGCAGCATCACCTCCGACACCCACACGCGGTACGGCGCGCGCGGCTGCTGCCACGGCAGGTCGTGGCGGCCGTGGCGGTCGTACCAGTGCAACAGCCTGCGCGCGAAATCGTCCATCGGTCAGCGTGTGGACGAAGCGGAGGGCGGTGCGGCGGTGGACGACGGCGCGGGAGCGAGGTCGGGGCCGGCATCGATCTTGACGCCCTTGGCCTTCAACCAGCCGAGGTCGAGTTGCTGCACTTCGGCCTTGCCCGTGAACGGCAGCGCGCCCGGCGGTTGGCCCGACTGCACGGCCAGCACGCGTTTCCACCAGCGGCCGAATTCGGTCGGTTGCATCTGGAAGTCTGCGTGCGCGTCGTCGCCATCCAGCTTCACGGCCACCGTCAGGGGCACCTGGCCGCGCGCAGGCGACACCGCGAGGACGATCTTGTCGGTGGTGGTTTGCGTAGCGGATGGGCCCGGCGCCGGCGGTGATGAAGATGGACTTGCGGGCGCGTTGGTCGAGGCGGACGGCGGCGGCGCGAACGCGCGATGGCGCAACGTGCCCTGTAGTTGCATCGCAAGATCTTCGCCGCCCCGCCAGGTGCCTTCACCGGCGAGTTGCAGCGCGGTGCCTTGCTCTTCGGCGAGATGCAGCGTCAGCGCCTTGAAGTCGATGCTGCCGTCGCGCGCGGTGGCGGGCACGGTGGTGAGTACCGCAGTGAACCGGTGGCCGGACGCACTGCGCGCCGCGGCTTCGAGCTGGAAAGCCTGGCCGGGCGCAAGCGCACCGGTTTCGATGCTGAAGTCGAACAGCAACGGCGCGCCTTTGCGGGAAAGCGTGCCCTGGCTCATGTGCACACCGGTGGTGATGGTGGGCAGCCGCGGCGGTCCGGCATGGTGCGGCAGCCGCGCGAGCAGCGACTGCAACTCGTCGAGGTTCAGGTGCGGCGCGTCCACATCGACCCGCTCGATCGCCACTTCGCCGTGCAGCAGCGCGCGCCACGGCACCACGATCGTAGCGCCGGCCGCCTGCAGCACCGGCCGGTCCGAGCCGGCGTTGGTCAGGCTGAAGCCCTGCAGTTGCACGCCGGGGCGCGGGAACAGGATCGGCTCCGCGGGGGCCTGCATCCGCAGCTTCAGGCCCGCGGCGGCCAGATCGTTTTCCAGCAGCGCGGTGAAACGCTCCGGCTGCAGCAGGTTGTGGACGTGCACGGCCACGGCGATCGCCAGCGCGACCAGCACCGCGACGACGGCCAAGACGATCCAGCGCAGGAGGTGCCGCGACGATGGCGCGGTCGCTTGCATGCGGCGTCAGGTACCCGCGGGCAGCAGCCCGTCCACGAAGGCGCGGGCATCGAACACGCGCAGATCCTCCGCGCGCTCGCCCAGTCCCACGTAACGGATCGGCAGCGCGAACTCCCGCGCCAGCGCGAACACCACGCCGCCCTTGGCGGTGCCGTCGAGCTTGGTGACCGCGAGGCCGGTGACGCCGATCGCGTTGATGAACTCGCGCACCTGGTTGATCGCGTTCTGCCCGGTGGTGCCGTCGATCACCATCAGCGCCTCGTGCGGCGCTTCGGCGTCGAGCTTGCCGAGCACGCGTTTGACCTTGGCCAGTTCGTCCATCAGTCCCGAGCGCGTGTGCAGGCGTCCCGCGGTGTCGGCGATCAGGATGTCGTGCTTGTGCGCGACCGCCATCTGCAGCGCGTCGAAGATCACGCTGGCCGAATCCGCGCCCTGTCCCTGCGAGCACACCGGCACGCCGAGCCGCGACCCCCATTCCTGCAACTGTGCGACCGCCGCGGCCCGGAAGGTGTCGCCGGCGGCGAGCAGCACGCCGCGGTTCTCCTGCTGGAAGCGCCGCGCCAGCTTGCCGATCGTGGTGGTCTTGCCGACCCCGTTGACGCCGACCACCAGCAGCACGAAGGGCTTGCGCGTGCCGACGTCGAGTGGTTGCGCGACCGGCTCCAGCAGCGCGACCAGGCGCGCGCGCAAGGCTTCGCGCAACGCGGTGGCGTCGGCGAACTCGCGCTTGTGCATCCGGCGGCGCAGGTCGTCGATCAACTCGTGGGTGGACACCACGCCCACGTCGGCCGAAAGCAGGGTGACTTCCAGCTCGTCCAGCAATTCGTCGGAGAGGACCGGGTTGCGCGAGAACAGCGACGACAGTCCGCGCGCGAAGCCGCTGGACGAAAGCCGGTCGCGCCAACTGCGGCGCGACGGGGCGGCGTGCGGGGGCGCCAGCAGGTCGTCCGGGCCGCTGGCGACATTCGGCAGCGCCGGTTCGGGCTCCGCAGTCGCGGATTCGGACCGGGCAGGTATGCTCGGCGGCTCGAGTGATTCGTCCCGTCGCTCGGCGGGCTCGTCGGGCAGTTCGGGACGCGGCTTGCGGCCGGCCAGTTTGTTCCAGAGGCTCGCCATCGGGGTCAGGTTGGGAATCGCAAAGCCGAATGCTAACACCCGGTTGCTTTACCAATGCGATCATCCGTGATCGCGGCAATAGTCAAGTTTGGCCAGCGTGACGATCGTGCATTCGGGGAAACACCAGAACGGCCATTTTCTTGCGATCATCCATGATCGCGGCGCAACAGCTCTTGCCGCATCCCGAAGGTATGGCGGTCGTCTACACCAGAACGGCCATCCATGGCCTGACTTTTCACCAACAGCGCCTGACTTTTCACAACAGCGGCTTCGGATGGGACGTATGGGCAAACATCGTCAAGGCACGTCACCGCCGGGGCAGGTCCGCATCATCGGCGGGCGGTTGCGTGGATCGCGGTTGAGCGTGCCGGTCTTGCCGGGCTTGCGCCCGACGCCACAGCGGCTTCGGCAGACCTTGTTCGATTGGCTGGCGCCGGTGATCGACGGCGCGCGCGTGCTGGACGTGTTCGCCGGCACCGGCGCGCTGGGCATCGAGGCGCTATCGCGCGGGGCGCGGCGGGTGGTCCTTTTCGAGCAGGACCGCGGACAGGCACAGGCGATCGAAACGGATCTGGCGCGCCTCCACCAGGACGGCGGAATCGTCCGGCGCATCGATGCGCGCAATGCGCTGGCGACGCCCGCGCCGGAAACCTTCGACATCGTGTTCCTCGACCCGCCTTTCGATGCGGACCTCTGGGCTCCGGCGGCTGCCGCGCTGGATGCGAATGGCTGGCTGGCACCGGACGCGTGGGTGTACGTGGAGTCGGGCGTCGACGATGCCTGGGAGGTTCCTGCGCGCTGGCGCCTCCATCGCGTGCGCGAAGCAGGCGCGGTGCGCGGCGCGCTGTTCCGCGTCGACGCCGGCTGATGCGCGACGGCGTGCCACGCCGGCGCCACGAGATGGCACAATGGGGCATGGGGAACAAGAAGCCAGCCCATTCCAATCCGCGCATCGCCGTCTATCCGGGCACGTTCGACCCCATCACCAACGGTCACGGCGACCTGGTGGCGCGCGCGGCGCCGCTGTTCGACAAGGTGATCGTCGCGGTCGCGAAGTCGAGCGGCAAGACGCCACGCTTCGAACTGTCCGAGCGTGTCGAACTGGCGCGCGCGACACTGGCCGATGTGTCCAATGTCGAGGTGCGCGGCTTCGATACCCTGCTGGCCCGCTTCATGACCGAGTGCGGCGCGGGCGTGATCCTGCGCGGCTTGCGCGCGGTGTCGGATTTCGAATACGAATTCCAGTTGGCCAGCATGAACCGGCACCTGATTCCGCAGGCCGAAACGCTGTTTTTGACGCCTGCCGAAGAATGGAGTTTCATTTCGTCGTCGCTGGTGCGCGAAATCGCCAGCCTCGGCGGCGACGTTTCCAATTTCGTTCATCCGGCTGTCCAGAAGGCCTTGCGTCGGCATCGGCGCAAGCCCGGGGGGCAAGCTGGCTCCGCCGTTCCACGCAAGTCATCGAGGTGATCGTCATGCGCAAATTCCTTTTCATCGTAGCCATCGCGCTGCTGGGGACCGTGGGTCTGAGTGCCTGCAACGACAGCGGCGAGGGCCAGACGGCAACAACCGAGGCCAAAGCCACCCGACCGACCGAAGCTGCCGTGGACGAAGCGGTAAAGGCGTGTCAGGCCAAGCATCCCAAGGCGGCCTCGGCCCCGGCGTCCGGGCAGTCGGCGGCGCCCGCATCGGCGCAATCCGCGGCGCCCTCGCTCGAGGGTGGTTCTTCTGAAGAAGAGGATGTCTGCGCGCGGGCAACCGTCGCTTACCAGACCTGGCAACCGTATCTGCAGCAAGTAGTCACCGAGAACATGGAAGGCATCACCAACAATCCATACATGTACTTCGTGCCTTCATCCAAGTACCCCGAGAACCAGGGTTACATCGGCCGCATCCAGGATCAGATCAATTCGGTGGTCGCCGCGACGGTGCTGCCGGGCAACATGATCGCCGCCGGTGGTCCGGATTCCGCCACCACGGCGCAGGTGCTGGAGAACGGCTTCAAGCAGGCATCCCCCGGCTCGTTCAAGGGCGTGGTGGTGCTGTTCATCGGCGACAAGGCCGACGAGGCCGCGGTGAAGGCGGCGGTCGATCCGAGCGGGGCTACGCTGAAGTTCGCGCAGATGTAGTGACGAGCCTGGGTCAGGACTCGAAGAGCAGGCCATGGATGGCCGGCATCGGGTGAGCTTTTCCCGCGCCCTCACGGCGCCGACTGCATCGGCAGGACTGCCGATCTGAACTTCGCAGGCGGGCCGAAGGACGAGCCACATGGAGGTGGCGAGTAGCGGCGCGGAAAAGACACGGATGTCGGTCCGCAGGCTTTCGAGTGGCGGATCGGCGTGTCGTGCGATAATTGCGGTTTTGCGCCGCCAGGCGCCCATGTCCGCGCGCCATGCAGCAGATCCGCAACTTCTCCATCATTGCCCACATCGACCACGGCAAGTCCACGCTGGCCGACCGGATCATCCAGATCTGCGGCGGCCTAACCGAGCGCGAGATGGCGGCGCAGGTGCTGGACGACAATCCGATCGAGCGCGAACGCGGCATCACGATCAAGGCGCGTTCGGTATCGCTGCCGTACACGGCGCGCGACGGCCAGGTCTATGAACTGAACTTCATCGACACGCCCGGCCACGTTGACTTCAGTTACGAAGTTTCGCGTTCCCTGGCCGCGTGCGAAGGCGCGCTGCTGGTGGTGGACGCCGCTCAGGGTGTCGAGGCGCAGTCGGTCGCGAACTGCTACACCGCGGTCGAGATGGGCCTGGAAGTGGTGCCGGTGCTCAACAAGATCGACTTGCCCACCGCCGACATTCCGAAGGTGAAGGAAGAAATCGAGGCGGTGATCGGCATCCACGCCGAAGACGCGGTGGCGATCAGCGCCAAGACCGGCGAGAACGTGGTCGAGGTGCTGGAAGCGATCGTCGCGCGTATCCCGCCGCCGAAGCCGCGCGACACCGACAAGCTGCAGGCGTTGATCATCGATTCGTGGTTCGACAATTATCTCGGCGTGGTGTCGCTGGTGCGGGTGATGCAGGGCGAGATCAAACCCGGCGACAAGCTGCTGGTGATGTCGACAGGGCGCGCGCATGAAGTCGATCAGGTCGGCGTGTTCACTCCCAAGCGCACGCGCACGGAAAAACTCGGGGCGGGCGAGGTCGGTTTCGTGTGCGCGTCGATCATGGACGTGCACGGCGCGCCGGTGGGCGACACGCTTACGCTGGCCAGCGATCCGGCGGCGAAACCGCTGCCGGGTTTCCAGCACATGCAGCCGCGGGTGTTCGCGGGTCTGTTTCCCGTGGCGGCCGACGATTTCCCCGCGCTGCGCGAAGCGCTGGACAAACTGCGCCTCAACGACGCCGCGCTGTTCTTCGAGCCGGAATCCTCGGAAGCGATGGGCTTCGGCTTTCGCTGCGGCTTCCTCGGCATGCTGCACATGGAAATCGTGCAGGAACGGCTGGAGCGCGAATACGATCTCGACCTCGTCACCACCGCGCCGACCGTGGTGTACGAAGTGCTGAAGACCGACGGCGAGACGATGCTGCTGGACAATCCGGCCAAGTTGCCCGCTTCGCCGATGGTGCAAGAAATCCGCGAGCCGATCATCGTGGCCGACATCCTCACCCCGCCCGAACACGTGGGCAGCGTGATAACGCTATGCGAAGAAAAGCGTGGCGTGCAGCGTTCAATCCAGTATCTCGCCAGCCAGGTGCGGATCAGCTACGAGTTGCCGCTGGCCGAAGTGGTGCTGGATTTCTTCGACCGGCTGAAATCGGTGAGCCGAGGCTACGCCTCGATGGACTATCACTTCGATCGCTTCGAAGCCGGCCCGTTCGTGCGCGTGGACGTACTGATCAACGGCGACCGGGTGGACGCACTCAGCCTGATCGTGCATCGTGCGCAGGCCGACCGGCGCGGGCGTGACCTGGTCGAACGGATGCGCGAGCTGATCCCGCGGCAGATGTTCGACGTGGCGATCCAGGCCGCGATCGGCGGGCAGGTAATCGCGCGCTCGACAGTGAAGGCGCTGCGCAAGAACGTGCTGGCCAAGTGCTACGGCGGCGATGTGACGCGCAAGCGCAAGCTGCTCGAAAAGCAGAAGGAAGGGAAGAAGCGGATGAAGCAGGTCGGCCGCGTCGAGATTCCGCAGGAAGCATTCCTCGCGGTGCTGCGGACGGACAAGTAGGCACAAAGCAGGGATGCCGAACGGCACTGGAGGCCCGCCGTCATCGGCATGACGATGACGCAGCGTGAAACCGCGCGATGCGCGCAACCAAGGAAACGCAGTGAAAAAAGACGCATTGGGGACCGTGGTACTGGTGGCGATCGTCGCGATCTGCCTTTACATCTGGTACAGGACTTCGGATTTCGCGCTGGCCCTGGTGCTGATCACCGCGGCGTTCTTCGTTATCTGGGTGGTCGATCGGCTTTCATTCGCGCGCCGGCGACGGGAACGCGCCGCGGCGGAAGGCCGCAAGCCGCACGAACCGGTGCTGGTCGACTACGCGCGCTCGTTCTTTCCCGTGATCCTGGCGGTGCTGCTGTTCCGCACCTTCCTGCTGGAACCGTTCCGGATCCCGTCGGGCTCGATGATGCCGACCCTGCTGGTCGGCGACTTCGTGCTGGTCAACAAGTTCGCCTATGGCCTGCGCCTGCCGGTGACCGACACCAAGATCTTCGACACTGGTGAGCCGAAGCGCGGCGACATCGCGGTGTTCCGCTACCCGCTGAATCCGAAAGAGGACTACATCAAGCGGATCATCGGTGTGCCGGGCGACACCATCAAGGTGATCGGCGAGGAGGTCTCGATCAACGGCAAGCCGGTGCCGCAGACTCTGGTGGGCGAATACCACGGTACCGACAAGGTCAGCATCCAGATGGAGGAAAACCCCAACATGTCGCCCGTGCAGCTTTACACGGAGGACCTGGCCGGGATCACGCATTCCACGCTGCGCTTCCGCTATGTCGAGTCCTACAACTGCATCGGTTCCGGCGGCACCCTCACGCCGGATGGCGGATGCGAGTGGAAGGTGCCGCAGGGCTATTACTTCGCGATGGGCGACAACCGCGACGACAGTGCCGACAGCCGTTTCTGGGGCTTCGTGCCGGAACAGAACCTGGCCGGCAAGGCCTTCTTCATCTGGTTCAGCCTTGCCGACTGGCACCGCATCGGCACAGTGCTGAACTGACGGCGGCGCGCGGCGCTGCGCGCCATGACGTTGGACGGATGGACGGCGTGCGACAACTGTGCGCCAATGCGCTCATCGAGCCAGACGGGAGACGCGCCATGAAGCCGCTTCGCGGAATACTTGCCGGCGTCCTGCTGGCGATCGTTTCGGCATGCCTGGTTGCGCCGCAGGCGAGCGCAAAAGCAACCGGCGAGGACGTGGTCGTCGATTTGCACCACATGGTCCCGATGCGCGATGGCGTGAAATTGTCGGCGACGATCTGGCGACCGTCGGATCAGAAAAAGCCGCTGCCGGTCGTGCTGGTGCTGACGCCGTACATTTCCGACGAGACACAGGAGCGCGCCGTCAAGTTCGCCGAAAACGGCTACGTCTACGTCAGCGTGGACGTACGCGGGCGCGGCACCTCCGTGGGCAAGTTCACGCCGCTCTACGGCAATGGTCCGGATGGCGCCGACATGATCGCGTGGCTGGCGAAACAGCCGTGGTGTGACGGGCGCGTGGTAACGCGCGGTGGTTCCTATCGCGGCATGGACCAGTGGCAAATCCTCGCCGAGCATCCGGCACACCTTGCAGCGGCGGTGCCGACCGCGGCGGTGTATCCCGGCTGGGATTATCCGCAGCCCAAAGGCATCTTCATGAGCTACACGGCGCAGTGGCTTGCGCTGACCAGCGGCCAGACGGGGCAGGACAACCTGTTCGGTGACGGAATGTACTGGCAATCGCGCTTCGTGGACGCCTACGAGCACAACGAGCCGTTCTACAAGCTGGCTGACCTGGCGGGTACAAACCGCGACGCATTCCTCCAATGGCTGGACCATCCGGCGTATGACGGCTACTGGGCGGCGTTCAACCCGAAGCCTGCCGACTACGCATCCATCGACATTCCCGTCCTGACCATCACCGGTTATTTCGATGGTGACCAGGGCGGCGCCCTGCGCTACTACCGCGAGTTCATGGAGAACGCTTCTGCCAAAGCCAGGCAGCGGTTCTATTTGCTGATGGGGCCGTGGGATCACCCCGGCACCCGGCACCCGCAGGAAAAACTGGGCGGCCTGAACTTTGCCAAGAAATCGGTGCTGGACATCGATCAGTTGCACATCGATTTCTTCAATTGGATTCTGAAGGGCGGAAAGCGCCCGGCGATTCTCTCCGACCGCGTGAATTACTACGTGATGGGCGCGGACGAATGGCGGCATGCCGCATCACTGAACGACCTGTCGGACCGCACGTTGCGGCTGTATCTCTCGTCGCCGCACGGTGCGGCCAGCGACGTGTTTCACGCCGGCTATCTCGTCGGGGACGCTCCGCCGGATCAGCCGCCGGATACGTTCAAGGATGATCCGCTGGCATTGCAATCCAGGGATGATTTGCTGAAGCCGCCGGACGACGATTACCTCGTTCAATCGCCAGAGACCTACAAGGCCGATCGATTGATCTATTCGAGCGAACCGCTGGACGAGCCGCTGACCGTGGCGGGCGTGATGAAACTGTTCGCCAGCATTTCGCTCGATACGCCCGACGCGGATGTCTGGGTCGGTGTCGATGCGATCCTGCCGGACGGACGCACGCTGGTGCTGGGACAGGACATGCTGCGCGGGCGCTTTCGCCATGGCATGTCGAAAGCGGTGCCGGTCACGCCCGGCGCGATCGAACCGTGGCGGTTCGACGGCTTCTGGTTTACCGTCAGGGATTTGCCGAAAGGGACTCGCTTGCGCGTGATCCTCGGTCCGATGAACACGCCCGACTGGCAGAAGAACTACAACTCGGGTGGGCGTATCGGATACGAGACCGCGAAGGACGCGCGTACCGCCACCATTTCCGTTCATCTCGACCCGCGCCACCCGAGTTACCTGGAGTTGCCGTTGGCACCGCGGAAGCAGGTCACGAAATGATGAGCCGGCGCCGGTTCCCGCGCGCGGGTCCGGCCAGTTGCATTAAGCTGATGCCGTCCCGTTGGGTGCCAGGGCGGCGCCCGTGTTGCAGTGCGGGCCGGATTCGGAATTCATCATTCTCAATCGAGATCTGAGGGGGCGACTTCATGAAACGTCAATCGGGCATTACCCTGATCGGGTTCGTGATCCTGCTGGTCATCCTGGCTTTCTTCGCGTACACCGCGATGAAGCTGGTCCCGGCATACATGGATTACTTCAACGTCGCCAAGGCGCTGAACACGGTGGCCACCCAATCCACTTCCGGCAACATGACCGTCGAGGAAGTGCAGCGGCAGCTCGACACCCAGCAGCTTTCACAGTATTTCTCCGATTCGGACATCAACGCGAAGAACATTTCGGTGGTGACCAATCCGGACGGCGGCAACTCCCTGAAGCTGAGCTACGACAAGCGGATTCCATGGTTCTACAACATCGACTTCCTCGTGCATTTCGAGAAGACCGTGGCGCTGAAGACGCAGGGGTGACGTGAAACTCGGCTACCACTTCACCGACGAGGCATTGCTGCAACTCGCCCTCACCCATCGCAGCGCGGGACGTCCCAACAACGAGCGGCTGGAGTTCCTGGGTGATGCGCTGGTCAACCTGGTGGTCGCCGAAATGCTGTTCGATTCGCGCGCGCGCGCCAGCGAAGGCGAGCTCTCGCGCCTGCGCGCGCAACTGGTGAGCGAACCCGCGCTCGCGGAGCGTGCGCGCGAACTGCAACTCGGCGAGGCCCTCAAGCTAGGCTCGGGCGAACTCAAGAGCGGCGGGTTCCGGCGCGATTCCATTCTCGCCGATGCATTCGAGGCAGTGGTGGCCGCGATCTACCGCGACGGCGGTTATCACGTCTGCCGCGAATGGCTGCAGGCGATCTTCGCCCGGCCGATCGCCGAAACGGGTCCGCCGCACAAGGACCCCAAGACGCGCCTGCAGGAATGGCTGCAGGGGCGGGGCATGCCGCTGCCCCGTTACGAACTGCTGGCCGAACGCGGAAACGAGCATGCGCGGATCTTCGACGTGGTCTGCGCGATCGAAGAACCCCGTCCGGCGCGCTTCGAAGGCAGCGGCGGCAGCCGGCGCGCGGCCGAGCAGATGGCGGCCGAAAAGGCCTTGGGCCATTTCCTGGAAGCACGCTCATGAACGCAGGGTTCCGCTGCGGCAGCGTGGCGATCGTCGGTCGTCCCAACGTCGGCAAGTCCACGCTCCTGAATGCGCTGATCGATGCGCCGCTTTCGATCGTGACGCCGCGCGCGCATACCACGCGGCAGCGCATCCTGGGCATCGCGAATCCCGCGGGCGGGCAGATCCTCTACCTCGATACGCCCGGCCTGCACCGCGAAGCGAAGCGCGCGATCAACCGCAGCCTCAACCGGGCGGTGCACGGCGCCATCGCCGATGCCGATCTCGCGGTGCAGGTCGTGGCCGCGGAACACTGGAACGACGAGGACGCCGCCGTGTACGCCGCGCTGGCCGGGCGCGGGATCCCGCGGCTGCTGGCGATGAACAAGGTGGATCGCGTCGCGAACAAGACGCGGCTGCTGCCGTTCGTGGAAGGGCTGACGCGCGAGCGGACGTGGGATGAAGTGTTCATGGTGAGCGCGCAGAAGCGCGCGGGCCTTGCCGAACTCGAGCGCGCGATCCTGGCGCGCCTGCCGGAAGGCAAACCGCGCTATGACACCGACAGTTTCACCGATCGCAGCGAGCGGTTCCTGGCCGGCGAACTGGTGCGCGAGCAACTGATGCGGCAACTGGGCGAGGAGTTGCCCTATGCCACCACGGTCGAAATCGAACTGTTCGAGGATCGGCCGGATGGCGTCACCGAAATCCACGCGGTGGTGTGGGTCGAACGCGAGGGCCAGAAGGCAATCGTGATCGGCGCTGGCGGCCGCCGCGCCAAGGCCATCGGCACCGCGGCGCGGCACAGCATCGAGGCGTTGCTCGACCGCAAGGTGTTCCTGAAACTGCGGGTACGCGTTCGCGCGGGCTGGTCGGACGACGAGGCGGCGTTGAAGCAGTTCGGGTACGAATAGAACAGGAGTGAGGACTGAGCAACGAGGGCGTGCTTTGAAACATTCCGCGGATGACGAGTTGCGGAAAGATCAAACAGCGAGGCCCTCACCATTCGTCCTGATTCCTTGCATGCGCGTCGAATCCCAATCCGCCTACATCCTCCACGTCCGCGCGTGGCGCGAAACCAGCCTGCTGCTGGAGGCGTTCACGCGCGAGTTCGGGCGGGTGGGCCTGGTCGCGCGCGGCGTGCGCGGTGCGCGGGCCCGGTTGTCTCGCTCGGCGCTGGAACCGCTGCAGGCGCTGCGCCTGGACTGGACCGGGCGCGGCGAACTGCAGACGTTGACGGCCGTCGAGCCTGTCGGTCCTCCGCATGCATTCCACGGGGATGCGTTGCTGTCGGCGATGTACGCGAATGAATTGCTGGTGCGGCTGACCGCGCGCAACGACCCCCACCCGCATCTGTTCGACCGTTATGCCGAACTGCTGGAGAGTCTTTCCGAGACGCCGTCGCTGGCATGGTGCCTGCGCTGCTTCGAGCGCGATCTCCTGGGTGCGATCGGCTACGCGCTGCAACTGGAAACCGCCGCCGACACCGGCGAGCCGATCAACGCGGCGCGCATCTATGACTACCTGCCGGAAGAAGGACCAGTCAGTGCTGCGGAACATCCCGGCAGCCTCTGCGTGAGAGGCTCCGCGTTGCTTGCGCTGGCGAGTGGGCAGCTTCCCGCGGCGGAAGATCTCGGGGTGCTGCGCCGCCTGACGCGAAGGGTGATCGGTGCCCACGTCGGCGAGCGCGGGTTGCAGTCATGGCGGATACTGGCGGGGACGCTGCGCCAGGGTTGAGTTCACGCGTCGGCCGCTTGCAGCTCGGCCTCCAGACGGGCACGGGTGTCGGCGAGCGCGTGGCGGAAATCCCGTAGCGCGTCGCGTACCCTTGCTGCGTCGGCGCTGTCGGACAACGCGTGCCGCAACGCGGCGGTGGCGAGCGCGAGCGGCCTGGCGCCGCAAAAGCCGCAGGAAGCCTGCAGGCGATGCAGGGTGGGCCGCAGCGATTCCGTGGCATCGCCGAGGCGCTCGAGTTCTTCCTGCACGCGCGGTAATTCCTGCTCCGCGAACAGCCGGCGAAGGCGCGCCACCGCGGCCGCCGAGCCGCAGGCGCGCAGCGCCTCTCTGTCGTCGAGAATCGTTTCGGCGTGGCAGCCGTACCGGCGGAGCGCCGCGCGCAGGACCTCGACCGGCATCGGCTTGGCCAGCACTTCCACGAAACCGGCCTGCAGCAGCGTCGACATCTCGCCGTCGCGGGCGGCGCTGGTGGCGATCGCGGGCGTTGCGTGTGACGCCGCATCGGCATCCGCCCGCAGCGAAGCAAGTACGGCGTCGCCGTTGCGGCCGGGCAGGTGGTGGTCGAAAACCAGCAGGTCCCAGGCTTGGGCGCACGCGAGCCGGAGAGCCGCGTGGCCATCGCCGCACGCGGTCACGTCCGCGCCGGCAGCGCGCATCGCCTCGGTGAGGAATTCCCGGCTGACCGGGTCGTCCTCGGCCAGAAGCACCCGGAATCGGCTGGCATCCATGTCCGCGGCTGGCTCGCGTTGGCATCCATTCGGATGCGGGCTGGCACAATCGCCGCCAGTCATAGCGGAAAAGGGTCCCGGTGACAAGTTCGCGGCAATGGCTGCTGGCGGCGTGCCTGCTGCTCGCGTGCGGATGCGCGCGGGCGGCCGTGCGCATGCAGGCCGAGTCGTTGACGCTGCCCGGCGTCACCCTCGCCGATGTGCAGATGGACGCCTCGCTGGGCACCGACGGGCGGCCGCAGTTGACGCTGGATGCCGCGAAGGTGTCGGTGCCGGCGCTCGGCTGGCACGACGTCGCGCTGGCGCTGAAGGGTGAACCGCAGCAGGCGGGCGGCAAATCCTGGAAGTTCACGGGCCACGTGGCGACGCGGCGCGCGCCGGGTGGTGCGCTCGCGGATGCGCAGCTCGTGGTCGTGTACGACCCCGACGGCGGCACGCTGGCGGTGGACGTGCAGCAGGGCAAGAGCCTGATCAGCGCGCTGATGCCACTCGACCAGACCACGCACCTGCAGATGACACTGTCGGCGTTGCCATTGACGTGGTTGCGCGGCGTGTTGGCGGCGGCCTGGCCGGAAGGGCGGCTCAACGGCGGCAGCGTGGCCGGAACCGTCGCGCTGGACCTGGCCACCGGTGGTACGCGGATTTCCGGACGCGTAGAGGTCGCGGGCGTCGAGCTCGACAGCAAGGCCGGCAACATCGCCGCGCAGAAACTCGGCGCGGACGGAAGTTTCCGGATCGAGAATGGCCCGGTTTCGACCAGCGCGATGTTCGACGGCTCGCTGCGCGGCGGACAGATGCTGCTGGGACCCTTGTACGCGAAGTTGCCCTCGCATCCCGCCAGCCTGCACGTTTCCGCCACGGTCGGAGCGGCCGGCATCGCGATCGATTCGCTCGACTTCGACGACCGCGATGCGCTGCGGGTTTCAGGCAACCTGGGCTTCGATCGCAAAGGCAACCTTGCGAAGCTCGACCTCAGCCGCTTCGCGGCAACCCTGCCCGCGGCCTATACACGCTATGGCACCACGTTCGTCCAGCATCTCACGGGGTTCGCGCAACTGGATACCTCCGGAGCGATCACGGGATCGCTCCGGCTGGACAGCGGGGGCTTCAAGGCGTTCGACCTGACCGTCGAAAACGTCTCGATGGACGGTCAGGGCGGCAGCCTCGCGATCGCCGGCCTGGACGGGAAAATCGACTGGAGCGCGAACGCCTCACGTCCGGCCACCACGCTGGGCTGGAATGCGTTGGCGCTGTATCGCATTGCGTTCGGGCCGGCGAAATTGCGGCTCGAGGATTCGTCCGGCGCGCTGACCCTGCGCGCGCCGGTGACGACGACAATGCTCGGCGGCTCGTTCCAGCTCAACCGGTTCGTCTGGCGCCCTGATGCAGGGAAGACCCAGCAGTTGTCGGCGGCCTTCGCCGTCACCGATGTCGATCTGCCACAACTGTGCAAGGCGTTCGGCTGGCCGGCGTTCGGTGGCAAGCTGGGCGGCGCCGTGCCTGACCTCAGCTATCGCGGCGACGAACTGGTGTTCGGCGGCGGACTGTCGCTGGATGTTTTTGGCGGCTCGGTGAGCGTCACCAACCTCAGCATGCTGCATCCGCTGGGCAAGACGCCGCGACTGGCTGCCGATATCGACATGCAGCAACTGGACCTGGCGCAACTGACCGGCGTGTTCGACTTCGGCGAAATCACCGGCCGGCTGAATGGAAGCATCCACGGCCTCGAACTGGTCGACTGGAACCCGACCGCCTTCAACGCCACGCTGCAGGCGAACGGCGGCGGCAAGATCAGCCAGCACGCGATCAAGAGCCTGACCGAAGTGGGCGGTGGCGGCATCGCCGGCGGCCTGCAGGGCATCGCGCTGCGCGTGTTCAAGACCTTCGGTTATTCGCGCATCGGGCTCAGTTGCACGCTGCTGCGTGGCGTCTGCACGATGGGCGGCATTACGCCCGATCCCGATCCGGACGACAACGGCTACACGATCGTCGAGGGCAGCGGCCTGCCGCACATCACCGTGATCGGCCACCAGCGCGAGGTCGACTGGGCGACGCTGGTGAGCCGGTTGAAATCCGCGACCGAAGGCAACGGACCGGTGATCAAGTAGGGCCACCACTTCGAACGTGTAAACTCCCGGGATGAAGCAAGGACCGGCATCGGAATCGATGTCCGCTGTACAACCCACGGAGACGTGCAATGCGCAAGTCGGCTTTCCTGCTCGTGTTCTCGCTGGCCCTGCTGGCGGGCTGCGTCACCATCAACGTGTATTTCCCGGCTGCCGCCGCGCAGCAGGCTGCCGACAAGGTGATCGGCAACATCATCGGGCCCGAAGCACCCGGACAGGCGCCGGCGCCGTCGTCCAGCACGCAGCCGCCGCCGTCCGGTGCGCCCGCGGGGCGTGAACCGCTGGCTGCTCGCCTGCTCGAGGCCGTGATTCCTTCGGCGTACGCGGCGGAATCGCAACCGAACCTCGATATCCAGAGCCCCGCGATCCAGGCGATCGAAGCGCGGATGCGCGACCGCTTCCATTCGGTCCTGCAAGGCCTGCTGGCTTCGGGGGCAGTGGGTTTCACCCACAATGGCGATGTCGCGATCCGCGACGCCTCGAAGATTCCGCTGGCACAGCGCGCGCAGGCGACCCAGGCCGTGGCCGCCGAGAACGCCGATCGCGCCGAACTGTACAAGCAGATCGCGGCAGCCAATGGCCACCCGGAATGGGCGCAGCGGATGCGCGAGTCGTTCGCCAAGCAGTGGATCAGCCGCGCGCGCCCGGGCTGGTATTACCAGGATGCTTCGGGGAATTGGCAGCGGAAATGAGTGCAGGATGCACTCATCCCGTGCAAGGCGGGGGATGGCCGATGACACCGGATCCAGAGTGATGATTGTCGTCATCGTCATCCCTGCCAGCACGACGCGCAATCCGGCTTGACACGTCTGGCAAGATGCGCGGATGAAAATGCCGCGCGACGCCAGCTTCGAAACCACGATCGACGATCTTTCCCACGACGGGCGCGGCGTCGCCCACGTGGACGGGAAGACGGTGTTCGTGGCCGATGCGCTGCCGGGCGAGCGGGTGCGCGCGAAGCTGGTCCGGAAGCACCGCCATTTCGACGAGGCACGTGCAGAAGAAATCCTTGTCGCGTCGCCCGACCGCGTCGAGCCGCGCTGTCCGCATTTCGGCGTGTGCGGCGGCTGCGTGCTGCAACACCTGGCGCCCGCGGCGCAGATCGCGGCCAAGCAGAACGTGCTGGCGCAGAACTTCGCGCGCATCGGCCACGTCGAACCCGCGCGCTGGCTGGAACCGCTGACGTCGGACGCGTGGGGTTATCGTCGTCGCGCCCGGCTTTCGGTGAAGCACGTTCCGAAGAAGGGCAAGACCCTGGTCGGTTTCCGCGAGCGCGATCCGCGCTTCGTGGCGGACCTCGCGCATTGCGACGTGCTTGATCCCCCGCTGGGCGAGCACCTCGACGCGCTCGGCGCGCTGTTGAACGGGATGGAAGGCGCCGCGTTGATCCCGCAGATCGAATTTTCCGCGGGCGATGCGGTCCGGGCGCTGGTGTTTCGTCATCTGGCGCCATTGTCGGACGGCGACCGCGAAAAACTCGCCACGTTCGGGCGCGCGCACGGTTTCGCGATCCTGCTGCAACCCGGCGGCACCGACAGCGTGCATCCGCTTGAAGAAGGACCGGTGGACCTGCACTACGCGCTGCCCGACTTCGACCTGAAGCTCGCGTTCACGCCACTGGATTTCGTGCAGGTGAACGCGCGCATCAACCAGAGGATGATCGAACACGCGCTCGGCCTTTTGCGGCCGGGTCCGGGCGATCGCGTGCTCGACCTGTTCTGTGGGCTCGGCAATTTCAGCTTGCCGATCGCGCGGCGCGCGGGTTACGTATGCGGTGTGGAAGGCGAGGCTGGCCTGGTGGCGCGCGCACGCGCCAACGCGGAGGCGAATGGCATCAGCAACGCCGAGTTCCATGTCGGCGATCTCGCCGGCGACGTCCGCGGCAGCGCCTGGGCGCGCGCCGAATGGAACCAGATGCTGCTCGACCCGCCCCGCAGCGGCGCCGACGAATTGCTGAAGCAACTGCCCGGAAAATCGGTGCGGCGGTTGGTGTACGTGTCGTGCCATCCCGGATCGCTCGCGCGCGATGCCGGCACGCTGGTGCGTGAACACGGGTTCCGGCTGGAAGCCGCGGGCGTGATG
>JBQCCP010000152.1:0-19423 GCA_051962095.1 Rhodanobacteraceae bacterium | reverse complement strand
CGCGGGATGGCGCGCGGCCGCGCGATCATCGTGTCCACCCACACGTTGGGCGAGGTGCGCGCCGCGTGCAACCGCGTAGCGATCCTGGCGGGCGGCCGCCTGCGCATCGAGGGCACGCCCGCGGAGCTGGAACGCCGGTCGCGCTACCACCACGCGGTCAGCTTCCGGGCGCCCGCGAGCGCGCTGGCGCGCGAACTGCTGGGCCGGCTGCCGGAAGTGGACGCGGTGGAAGTCGATCCGGTGGACAGCCGCGTCACGGTATTCCCCCGCGACGGCCGGGAAATCTTCCACGCGGTCGTGAAGCTGCTAGACGAACAGCGCGTGCGGGTGGACGAGTTGCAGCTTGAACGCGGGCGGCTCGAAGACGTGTTCCGCCAGGTGACCGCGCAAGCATCCGGCGACATGGCGGCGGCGGCATGAACACGCGCGCTGGGGTCGCGGACGAGCCGCGTGGCATGGCCTTCCGCGGCGTGTTCCTGCGCGAGTTGCGCGGTTACCTGATCACGCCGGTCGCGTGGTTGTTCAGCGTGATCTTCCTGTTGTTCGCGGGCGCGTTCACGTTCTACCTCGGCGCGTTCTTCGAGCGCGGGCAGGCCGACCTCGATCCGTTCTTCCAGTTCCATCCGTGGCTGTACCTGGTGCTGGTGCCGGCGCTGGCGATGCGGTTGTGGGCCGAGGAACGCCGCAGCGGCACGCTGGAATTGCTGATGACGCTGCCGATCCGGCCGTGGCAGGCGGTGCTCGCGAAATTCATGGCGGCATGGCTGTACATCGGCTGCGCGCTGGCGCTCACGTTTCCGATGTGGCTGACCGTCAACTACCTCGGCCAGCCCGACAACGGCGTGATCCTGGCCAGCTACATCGGCAGCTTCCTGATGGCGGGCGCCTTCCTCGCGATCAGCGAATGCCTGTCAGTGCTGACGCGCAGCCAGGTGATCGCGTTCATCGCCGCGCTCGCGGTTTGCTTCCTGTTCCTGCTGGCGGGCGACCCGCTGGTGCAACAACCGCTGCTGGCGTTGGGCTCGAATCGCGCGGCCGATGCCCTGGCGGACCTGAGCCTGCTCGCGCATTTCCAGGCGATCGCGCGCGGCGTGCTGGATTTCGGCGACGTCGCCTACTTCCTGCTGACGATCGTGTTCTGGCTCGCGGCCAACGTGCTGGTGCTCGATGCGAGGCGCGGCGGATGAGCTGGCGCGGGCTGGTGCGTCGGAGATGGTGGTGGGCGCTGCCGGTGCTCGCGGCGCTGTACGTGCTGCTGGTGCTGGGCGCGTCGCGCTGGCTGGGCAGCTTCCGCATCGACCTGACCCGCGACCATCTCTATACGCTGTCGCCCGGCACCCGGGACATTCTCGATCACCTGGACCAGCCGCTGGACCTGACGCTCTACTTCTCGGATCGCGCCAGCCACAGCCTCCCGCAGTTGCGCGCCTACCACCAGCGCGTGGTGAACATGCTGCAGGAAGTCGCGCGGCACTCGCACGGCCGCGTGCATTTCAACCAGATCGATCCCTTGCCGTTTTCCGAGGATGAGGATCGCGCGACCGCCGCAGGCCTGACCTCGGTGCGGGGCGAGGGCACGGGCGAGGCGATCTTCTTCGGGCTCGCGGGCCGCAACGCCAGCAGCGGGCGCAGCGCGTCGATCCCGTTCTTCCTGTTCGCGAAGGAACGCTTCCTCGAATACGACGTCGCGAAACTGTTGTACGAACTGAGCACCGCGCACAAACCGCGCGTGGCGATCTACAGCGCCCTGCCCATCTGGGGCGACACCGACGCGGACGGCAACACCACGCCCGCGTGGACGGCGCTGCAACAGGTGCAGCAGTTGTTCGACGTGCAGCGGCTGGATGCGGCGTCGTTGAAGACGATCGGCACCGACACGAGTGTGCTGGTGCTGATCCAGCCGACCGGGTTGTCCGAGGCCGACGTCAAGGCGGTCGACCGCTACGTCCAGCACGGCGGCCGGTTGCTGGCGTTCGTCGATCCCGATTCCGAGGTCGATGGCGGCGAGCCTTCGGATCTGCCGAAGCTGTTCCAGGCGTGGGGCGTCGCGTTCGATCCCAGGCGCGTGCTGCTGGATCGTTCGCGCGCGTTGAGCGTGCAGTCGCCCGTCACCGGTGCGCCGGTCCGGCATCCGGCGGTGCTGGGCCTCACCGGCGAGGACTTCAACCGGCGCGATCCGGTGACGAAGATGCTCAGCGTGATCGACGTGTCCTCGACCGGCATCTTCCATTTGCTGCCGCGATCCGCGGTGCGGCTCGATCCGTTGATCCAGAGTACCACCGACGCGATGCTCGCCCCCGCCAAACGCGTGCGCGAAGCGCTCGATCCGTCCACGTTGTACGAGGGCTACAAACCCGACGGCGAGCATTACGCGATCGCGGTGCGGTTGCGCGGGGACCTGGCGCCCGCGTTTGCGGCAGATGCATCGCCGGGCGCGCGCAAACCCGAAGTGATCCTGGTCGGCGACACCGACCTGTTGTCGGACCGCTTGTGGGTGCAGCAAAGCCCGTCGATGGGCCAGACGCTGATGAGCCCGTTCGCCAACAACGGTGATTTCTTCGTCAACGCGGTCGACGACCTGGCCGGCCCTTCCGACCTGATCGCGATCCGCGGCCGCGCGATTGCGGAGCGCAAGTTCACCCGGGTCGATGCGCTGCGCCGGCAGGCGGACGAGAAGTTCAAGGCCAAGCAGCTCCAGTTGCAGGCCGAGTTGAACGACACCGAGCAGCACCTGGCGGAACTGAAGCAGGCCGCGCATGGCCGCAGCCGCACCGCGGCGCAGAAGGCCGCGGTCGAGCAGTTCATGCAGCGCAAGCTCGCGATCCGCAGCGAATTGCGCGCGGTGCAGCGCAGCCTCGACGCGGACATCGAAACTTTGTCGATGTTGCTGAAATTCATTGACATCCTGCTGATGCCGATCCTGGTGGCGCTGGCGGGATTGATCTTCGGCCTGTTGCGGACCCGCAGGCGGCGCGGGGGAGGCGAATGGCGGTGAGTTCCGGTCCGACAGCAGCCCCGAAACGGCTGCGCTGGCCTGCGGTGGCGACCGGCCTCGCGGGCGCGAGCGCCGTATTGCTGGGCGCATTGGGCGCCCACGCTTTGCGTGGCGTGTTACCCGAGCCGATGCTGGAGGTGTGGCACACCGCGGTGCGCTTCCAGTTCTGGCACGCGCTGGCGCTCGCGCTGTGCTCGATGCTTGCCCGGCGTTCGCACGCCGCGTATCTCGGTGCAATCCTGTTCGCGCTCGGCAGCGCGCTGTTTTGCGGAAGCCTGTACGCGCTCGCGCTGGGCGCGCCGCGCGCGGTCGGCGTCATCACACCGCTGGGTGGACTGGCGTTCGTCGCGGGATGGATCGCGCTGGGTGTCGCGCTTTATCGGCAACAAGAATGACCCTTTGCTGTCCCTGATGGAACGGGTACATCGGCCCGGACAATAGTTTGCCGTCATTCCGGGGCCGTCCGCGACGTTCGCGGACGGAACCCGGAATCCATTTTCAGCCATTGCGAAGTTGCATCGAGGGCATTTCATGACACAAAAAACAATCCCGCGCGGCTTCGACATGCAAGCCGCCACCGCGCACCTCGCAAAGCGCGACCGCAAACTCGCCACATGGATGCGGCGGATCGGCCCGATCGAGCGCGATTTCTCGGTGCGCTTCGATCCCGTGGATGCGCTGGCGCACTCGATCCTGTATCAGCAACTCTCCGGCAAGGCCGCCGCCACGATCGCGGGCAGGGTAGAGAAGCTGATGCCGGGCAGGCGGCGGATCACCGCGCGCGGGCTGGATGCCGTGGACGATGCGGCCTTGCGCGCGGCAGGCGTGTCGCGCAACAAGATCGCGGCGCTGCGCGACCTCGCGGAAAAATCGCGCGCGGGCACCGTGCCGACACCCGCGCAACTCGCGCGCATGCCCGACCAGGACCTGATCGATCACCTGATCCAGGTGCGCGGCATCGGCCGCTGGACCGTCGAAATGATGCTGATGTTCCGGCTCGGCCGCCCCGACGTGCTGCCCATCCACGACCTCGGAATCCGCAAGGGCGCGCAGATCGTGCACCGCTTTCCGGATTTGCCCGCGCCGCTCGCGCTCGCCGAATTCGGCGAACGCTGGGGGCCGTATCGCACGCTTGCGAGCTTCTATCTGTGGCGCATCGTCGAAGCCGCCAATCCACCCAAACCGAGGGCGAAGCCGGTGAAGCGTTCGCAGGACTGAAGCGCGAAGCGGATGACAGAACATCGTCGAGCACCTGAAATGCAAGGAGAAGGAAGATGCCCAAAGCAAAAGAAGGTAGTCCCGTCGCCCTGAGCCGCACCGCCGTGGCACGCAAGTCCGAGCGCGAACTCGTCGTGACGCGAACGTTCGATGCCCCGGCGCACGCCGTTTTCGAAGCGTGGAGCAAATCCGAATTGTTCAAGGATTGGTGGGTTCCGAAGTCGGCGGGCCTGTCGCTGCTCTCGTGCGACATGGATGTCCGCACCGGGGGCGCATATCGCCTCGTGTTCCGCCATCCGGCCTCCGATCAACCCATGGCGTTCTTCGGCACGTACAGGGAAGTGACGCCGAACAGGCGCATCGTCTGGACGAACGAAGAAAGCGACCAAGGCGCCGTGACCACGGTGACGTTCGAAGAACATGCCGGCAAGACACTGGTCACCTTCCACGAACTCTACCCCACGGAAGCGGCCCTCGGCGAAGCCCTCGCCGGTTCCGCGGAAGCCCTTCCCGAACAGTTCGCGCAGCTGGATGAGCTGCTCGCAGGCAGGTCGTGACCGCACCGCGCCGCCGCCCGGTTGCCGGCTTCGAGCAATTCTTCTCGGCGGATTCGGGCTTTGCGTTGTGGTTCAGTCATGTCAGGTATCGGCCGATTCCAAACCGTACGTCAGCAGGTGATCTGTCGGCGGTGAAAGTCAGTGCCGGGGCAAACGCGCATGCCAACACCAATGCCAGGGCTCGTACGCAATCCCGTGGCGGTTGCCGCGCGGGTAGGAGAGGACGAAGCCGAAACGCGCGGCATTCCGCTGCAGCCACGCGAACGCAGGTGAGTCTTCGAATTCTTCTTCGAGCGGCGTGAACCCCTGCGCGGTGAGGTCGACGCAGCGGCCGGTGTGGTGTTCGCTGTAGCCGGGCGCGGCGCTGACGCGCAGGATTTCGTCGATGGCCAGGCCGCGCGCGAGCTTGCGTTCGAGGATGCCGAGCTGGTATTCGATCGAACGGAATGCGGAGACGATCTGCAGCGCAACGCCGTCGCGCGCGGCGGCTTCGCGCATGCGCGCCAGCGCCCGCGCGGCACGGGGTTGCAGCCATTGCACGCGGCCGTAAATGTCGAGGCCGATCGGCACCAGGTGCAACGGCTCGCGCCGGATGTGCAAGCCGCGCGAGCGGCCATAATCACTCGGCACGCCCAGCGCGTGCGCGCGTTCCAGCAAGGCCCGGCGCTCGGCGCCGTCGCGGCAGCGCGGCGGCGGGTTCGCGGCTTCGGGTTCAGTCACCGGATGCCGGCGCCGAGGACGCACCGGGGCGCAGGAAGAACCCGGCGATCTTGCCGTCGGCGCCGCAGGCGACCTGCGCGTTGAGGTCGCCCGACTGGAAGCGCAGCGACTGGATCACGACGACGTAGTCCTCGTACATCATGTTCTGGGCCGCGCCGATCGTTTGCAGTTTGCCCAGCTTGCCTTCGACCTGCGTCCAGACTTCCGCGAGCTTGTCGGTGCCGAGCTTCTGTTGCATGGCCGCGTCGAAATCCGCGGTCGCGCCCTTGGCATCGCCTTTTTCGAGCGCGTTGATCATGGTCTCGGCGGCGTTGGTGCACGCCTCGATGCGTTGCGCGCCCGCGGCGCCCGCGATCGCATTCGCGTGGGCGCTGGACGCAGGATGCGCGCGGACGTCGGAGGCCGGGTGCTGGCCCGCCGCGAGCGCGAACGGGGGCGCGGCGAGCAGGGTCGTGGCGATCAATATGCGGAACATGGGGCACTCCTCGGGCAGTGTCAGGCCGGGCGCTTCAGGTAGAACACGGGCGAGGGTACGCCGTAACCTTCCACCACGTGCACCAGCTCCCAGCCGTCGCGGCCCAGCTGGTTCAACTGTTCCGCGATTTCTTCGGGGTCGGGGCGCAGCTTGAAGAATGTCGAGGCCTTGAAGCGCACAACCTTGTAAGTCCAGCGTACCTGGGGATTCATGTCTCGGGCTCCGTATCAGGTGGAGGGAGGGCGCGCCCGTTTGCCTTCTGCCTTGAGGCGTCCTGCCTTGCGCAGCGCATCGCGCAGCACGTATTCGATTTGCGCATTGAGCGATCGCAGTTCGTCGTTGGACCAGCGCTGCATCGCGTCCAGCACCGCTGCGCTGATGCGCAGCGGGTAGGCCTTCTTGTCCTTGTCGGTACTCATTGCATCAGGACGCGTGCTGTCGTGGAAAGCCGGCCATGGATGTCCGTCTTTTGATTTCCGTGATCATGGATGATCACTGATACAAACTTCCCGTGTTCAGCACCGGCTGGGTACCGCGCTCGCCACACAGCACCACCAGCAGGTTGGACACCATCGCGGCGCGGCGTTCCTCGTCCAGTTCGACGATGTGCTGCTGGCTCAACTGCTCCAGCGCCATCTGCACCATGCTGACCGCGCCTTCGACGATCCTGGTGCGTGCGGCGATGATCGCGCCCGCCTGCTGGCGCTGCAGCATGGCCTGCGCGATTTCCTGCGCGTAGGCGAGGTGGCTGATGCGTGCTTCCAGCACCGTGACGCCGGCTTTGCCGAGGCGTTCCTGGATCTGCTCGCGCAGGTGCGCGGTGATCTCGTCGCCATGGCTGCGCAAGGAAGGCTTGCCGTCGTCGTGCGCATCGTAGGGATAGCTCTGCGCCATCTGCCGCAGTGCCGATTCGCTCTGGATGTGCACGTAGTTTTCGTAGTCGTCCACCTGGAACACGGCTTCGGCGGTATCCACGACCTGCCACACGATAACCGCCGCGATCTCGATGGGGTTGCCGTCGGCGTCGTTGACCTTGAGCTTGGACGATTCGAAATTCCGTACGCGCAGGCTGACCGCGCGTCGGGCGTAGAACGGATTGGTCCAGCGCAGGCCGGTTTCGCGCGCGGTGCCCGCGTAGCGCCCGAACAGCAACATCACCATGCCCTGGTTCGGCTGCACCTGGAAGAAGCCCTTGCACAGGAACGCGGTGATCGCGAACAGGAACACCGAGGGAATGATGATGTCGATGACCTGGTGCAGCATGCCGTGCACGAACCCGGCGACGAACAGGATGAGCAGCAGCGCGAACAGCACCGCGAGCGGAATGCCGGGCAGCGAGGAAGCCTTGGTTTCGTTCATGGGAGTCTCCGGTAGGACAACAAAAAGATATCACAATGATATCTAATTTTCCAAACCGGATGGCGGGTCCTGGCACGCCTGGAAGATCGGCGGTTGAAACCCCCTGCATTTCGATCGGGCTGCGCAACCACCGCGGGCGGTGGGGTAGGGCGGGTGGCAACCCGCCTTGAAGGTCTTGAGCCGCTTGGAGAAGCCGGCGGGTTGAAACCCGCCCTACAGCTTGTACGGCGGCGCCACGGGCGTCCAGCCGTCCGGTCCGAGCACCTGCAGGCTGTCGAAGCGTGCCTTGTAGCCCATCTTCGGGTGGTGCGCGATCCAGTAACCGAGGTACAGGTGCGGCAGGCTGCGCGTGCGTGCGAGTTCGATCTGGCGCAGGATCGCGTAGGTGCCGAGGCCGCGTTTCGGCAGGTCCGGATCGAAGAAGGTGTACACCGCGGACAGGCCGGTCTCGCACACGTCGGTGACGGCCACGGCGATCAACTGGCCATCCAGCCGGAATTCCAGGAACACCGTGGGACTCCACGGCGCGGCGAGGAAGTGCGAGAAATCCTCGTCGCTGGCCTCGTCCATCCCGCCGCCCGGATGACGCGCGTGCAGGTAGCGCGCGTACAGATCCTGGCGTTCGGCGGTGAGGCCGGGGCGGCATTCGGTCAGCTCGACGTCGCGGTTCAGCGCGAGGCAGCGGCGCTGGCTGCGATCGGGCCTGAACGTCGCCACGTCGATGCGGCACGGCTCGCAGGCGTGGCAGCGCTGGCAATGCGGGTGATAGACGTGTCCGCCGGCGCGGCGGAAACCGCGTGCCAGCGACAGCGCGTACAGTCTCGGCAGGTTCGGCGCGGCCGGGTCCAGCACCAGGTTCTGCGCGGTACGTCCTTCGAAGTAGCCGCACGGATGCGGCAGGGTCTGGAACAGGCGGACGCGTTCGCTGCGGACTGTCACGGCATCACCAGACGGAGATGAGTTTCGCTCCGTAGATGGCGATGGCGATGCACACCGCGACCAGCACCGCGGTGCGTACGCGGGCCGCGACGTGGGCCGGGCTGCGGCCTCCGCCGCCAGTCTTCTGGAAACGATAAGCAGCCAGTTCTTCGGCGTAGCGCGTCACGGGCTCGATGCCGATGTCGCGCATCAACTGGCGCGCGCGGGTGTGGTCGCCGGCGTGCTTCACCCACACCGCAGGCCAACTGTCACTGCTGCCGGGCCGGGCATAGGAAAAACGCTTATAGCTCTTGCTGTCGTACGCCCGCAGGTTGGTCACCTTGGTGGCGATGCCGTGCTCGGCCATCACCGCGACCAGCCGTTCGACGTTTTCGATTCGGGGAGAGGTGTAAATCCTGCGCATGCGGAAAGTTTACGACAGATTTCGCGGCGCGGAATGGCCCGTTGGCGGCGCCGAAATGTCGGGTTAAGGATGCGGTTTCCAATGTCCGCCGTGCCGTGATTGACTTTGGTTGGGCTGATCCCGGGCTTGCTCCGGAAGAAGCCCAACAACGGCGGTTCACCGAACGCGCGCTTCCCGCAACCGCAGCAATCCTTCCTGTGCGGTCGAGGCCACCAGCTTGCCGGAAAGGTCGAACATCTGGCCGCGCACCAGGCCGCGCGCGCCTTGTGCTGTCGGACTTTCGCACGAATACAGCAGCCAGTCGTCGACCCGGAACGGGCGGTGGAACCACAGCGCGTGGTCCAGGCTCGCCATCTGCAGGTTGGGCGTCAGGTAGGACACGCCGTGCGGCAGCAACGCGGTGCCGATCAGGTGGTAGTCCGACGCATACGCCAGCAGCGCGCGATGCAGGGCGGGTGTCGCGTCGATCTTTTGTGCCAACCGGAACCAGATGTGCTGGTAGGGCGGTCGCCTGGGCGGGTGCAGTTCGTCGCGCGGCCACACGAAGCGGTACTCGAACGGTCCGTCGGTGGACAGCCAGCGCTGCAGCTTGGGCGGCAGCTTGGCAAGCTCGGCTTCGGGCAGCGAAGTGGGCGGGTCCAGGTCTTCGGGTTTCGGCACTTCCGGCATGGATGTCTGGTGCTCGAAACCGGGCTCGCTGACCTGGAACGACACCGCGCAATTCAGGATCGGCTGGCCGTGCTGGATCGCGACCACGCGCCGCACCGAAAAGCTGTGGCCATCGCGCGCGCGTTCCACCGAATACACGATCGGCTTTTCCACGTCGCCGGCGCGCAGGAAATACGCGTGCAGCGAATGCGCGCCGCGTTCGGGATCGACCGTCTGCTGCGCGGCGGACAGCGCCTGGCCGAGCACCTGTCCGCCGAACACGTATTTGGTGCCGATGTCGCGGCTCTGGCCGCGAAAGAGATTTTCTTCCAGGCGTTCGAGTTGCAGCAGTTCGACCAGCTCGTGGACGTGCGGTTGGGTCATGATGGGCGTAGCGCGCGCAAAAAGACGCGGAATTATAGCGGCCGCGCAGGCGCTGCCAGCCGTTCCAGGCCGCATCCGGCCATCACGCGCGGCCACGGGAACATCGGGCCGGGATCGAGTTTGCGCCGTACCTGTTTCGCTGGATCATCGCTGGCGGCGACGCATCCGGTGTCGAGATCCTCGTGGCCGGCGATTTTTTGCAGGTTCGGCAGCGCGGCGCGCAGGTGTGCGAGCAGGTTCAGCAGCGCGTCGATCTGGATATCGGGATACGGCTCGGCCATCACTTGCCTGCGCGAATCGAACCAGTCCGGCCAGCGGCCGGCGTTGACCAATTCGATGCCGATGGAATGTTCGTTGTGGCCCCGCACTTGGTGCGCCACGCGGTCGTCGGGCACGTAACGCGCGATGCGGCCGTCGCGGTCGATGTAGTAATGCCCGCTGTTGCCGGTGCCGCTCGCGTGGACGATGCGCTCGCCGTATTCGCGCGCGGTCGCGAGGTCGGGCAGCTCGGTGCAATGGATCACCACGAGATCGATGCCGACAAGCCCGCGCGACTGGAGGCGATCGACGTAGGGCAGGGGCTGGCCATGGATCGCGGGCGGTTGCATGGCGCGAAGTGTTGCATGGAAACACGAAGCACAGGGATGCGCCTGTTACGCTTTCCTTCGCCGTCATCTCTTGCCCCCCTTCCCAATGCCTGGCCACGTCATCCTTTCCCACGGTTCCGACAGCGGGCCCGAAGCCACCAAGGTCAGCGCATTGGCACGGACAGCCGAATCGCTGGGCTGGACCACGTTCCGACCCGATTATCGTAAAGAAGACTCACTCGGTTACGCACGCGCGGTGCCGCCGCGCGTCGAACGCCTCGTCGAGGCGATGCGGAATGCTCGGCGGCCGTTGGTGCTGGCGGGTTCCAGCATGGGCGCGTTCGTGTCGGGGCTGGCCTCGATGCGTGCGCCTTGCGACGGGCTGTTCCTGGTGGCGTTGCCGACGATGATCCCGGAATGCGCGCAGCCGTTCGACATGGCGGCCGGCGTACCCGCGATGCTGGTCCACGGTTACGAGGACACGCTGTGTCCGGTGCTGGCCGCGCAGGCATTCGCACGCATGCGCGGCATGCCGGCATTGCTGCTGCCGGACGACCACCGGTTGGCCATGCACGTGCCGGTGATCGAGCGGGAGTTTCGCGCGTTTCTCGAATCGGTCGCGACACGAGCCGATTGACGTGACGCAATTTTTCGCCACCTGCCCGAAAGGTCTCGAATACCTGCTGCGCGACGAACTGGCCGCGCTGGGCGGCGAAGCGCGCGAGGCCCTGGCGGGCGTGCGTTTCGAAGGCGACATGACGTGCGCGTACCGGGCTTGCCTGGAATCGCGGCTCGCCAGCCGCATCCTGATGCCGCTCGCGGAATTCGCCGCGGATGACGCCGAGGCGCTGTACGTGGGCGTGCGCGGCGTCGACTGGTCGCAGCACATGGCGCCCGACGCCACCCTCGCGATCGATGCGATCGGCAGCAGCGGCGCGATCACGCATTCGGGGTTCGCTGCTCAGAAGACGAAAGACGCGATCGCCGATCAGTTCCGCGAACGCTACGAAACGCGCCCGACGGTGCAGCCGGAACGACCGGACGTTCGGCTCAATCTGCGGTTGCACAAGGGACGCGCGACATTGTCGCTCGATCTGTCGGGCGAGCCGCTGCACCGCCGCGGTTGGCGCTGCGAGCAGGGCGAGGCGCCGCTGAAGGAAAACCTGGCCTGCGCGATGCTGCTGCGCGCGCGCTGGCCGGAAATCTACGGTCGAGGCGGGGCGCTGGTCGATCCGATGTGCGGTTCCGGCACTTTGCTGATCGAGGCGGCGTGGATGGCGGCACACGTCGCGCCCGCGCTGCAGCGCGACTATTTCGGATTCCTGGGGTGGCGCGGCCACGATGCGGCGCTGTGGCAGCGCCTGCACGACGCGGCGCAGGGACGCGCGCAGGGCGGCCTGCGCGAACTGCGTTCGTGTTTCTTCGGCAGCGACAGCGATCCGCGCATGATCGCGGTGGCGACACACAATCTTCAGAGCGCGGGCGTCGCGGGGTTCGCCACGCTCGACAAGCGCACGGTCGAACACCTGGAGCCGCCGGCGGGTTTCGCGTCGGGGCTGGTGATCACCAATCCGCCGTACGGCGAGCGCATGGGCGATCTCGCGACGCTGCCCGCGATGTACCGTACGTTCGGCGAACGGCTGCGTGCGGGCTTCGCGGGTTGGCAGGCGGCGGTGCTGACCAGCGAACCGGAACTCGAACGCGCGCTTGGGTTGCGCTCCGACAAGCATTACGTCCTGTTCAACGGCGCGATCGAATGCCGGCTGGGCGTGTTCGACGTGCGCGCACCTGCAGTGGCGCGGGAGGCGGTGCCCCTGTCGCCCGGCGCTGAGATGGTCGCCAACCGGATCCGCAAGAACCTGCGCAACCTGCGCAAACAACTGTCGCGCGAAGGCATCACCTGCTTTCGCGTGTACGACGCCGACCTGCCTGAATACGCCGCCGCCATCGACGTCTATCGCGGTTGGCCCGAAGACGCCACGAATGTCGGCGACGACGCGACGGCACAGGCGTGGCTGCACGTGCAGGAATACGCACCGCCCGCCAGCGTCGATGCCAATGTCGCGCAAACGCGCTGGCGAGACCTGCAACGCGCCGCGCGCGCTGCATTGGACGTTCCGCGCGAGCGCATGGTCACCAAGACCCGCGCGCGCGGCAAGGGCGGCAGCAAGTACGGCCGCATCGCCGCCCGCGAAGAGTTCCTGGTCGTGGAGGAGGGCGGCTTGCGTTTCCTCGTCAACCTGCGCGACCGCCTCGACACCGGCTTGTTCCTCGACCACCGCCTGGTGCGCGCGCGGCTGCGCGAACTGGCGAGCGGGCGCGACGTGCTGAATCTTTTCGCCTACACCGGCGCCGCCAGCGTCTACGCGGCGGCGGGCGGCGCGTGCAGCACCACCAGCGTCGACCTGTCGCAGGTTTACCTCGAATGGGCCTCGCGCAACCTGGTCCTGAACGGGTTCGGTGGCAGCGGCCACGTGCTGGCCCGCGCCGATGCCCTGACGTTTCTTGCCGAAACCCGCGCGCGGTATGGCGTGATCTATGTCGATCCGCCCACGTTTTCGAATTCCAAGCGCGCGGGCGATTTCGACGTGCAGCGCGACCAGATCGAACTGCTGGAAGCCTGCGCGCGGCGCCTGCGCGACGACGGCGTGATCGTGTTCTCCAACAATTTCCGGCGCTTCAAACTGGACGTCGAGGCGCTGTCGCGAACGTTCATGATCGAGGACATCGGCCGCGCCAGCATTCCCGCGGATTTTGCGCGGCGGCCGCGCATCCACGGCTGCTGGTTGCTGCGGAAACATTGAGTGGCTGCCAACCGATTCCGGGTTCCGCTCCCGCCACGCGGGAGCGCCCCGGAATGACAAGTTTGGATCGTCATCCGGACACCTTGCGCGGGTGGCCTCGCGATAAATTCCGGTTCGTCATTCCGGACTCGCGCAGCGCGATCCGGAATCGGTCTGCTTCGGGTGATGCAGCGGGGACTTCGCGTAGTGTTGCGAAGATCGCTTTGTTCCGGTTGAACGTGAATCCGTGACGCGGTGATCAGGGCAGGTCGAATGATTTAAGCAATGATTCAGTCCCAAGGCGCGAGCATGCGTCGTGGGCAGAAATTTCTGGAGGCACGCCATGGCTATTCGTGGATCTGTTCGCCGTGCAGGCGTGGCAGCCGCCCTGCTGGCGGCATCGTTCCTGATCGTGCCGAGCGCGTTCGCGCACTCGCACGTGAGCGTGGGCATCGGCATTTCGGTGCCGGGCGTCAGTGTTGGCGTCGGCAACTGCTGGCGCTGCGGGTACTGGGCGCCGCCGCCACCGGTGTATTACACCCCGGCCTATGCGGCCCCTGTGTACTACCCCGCGCCCGTGTATTACGCGCCGGCTCCGGCCTATTACGGCTACGGCTATTACTACGCGCCGCGCTACCGCTACTACCGCGGCTATCACCACGACCGTGACGATTGGCATCATTATCGCGGCGGCTATTACCGGCACCACCGCTGACGGGGCCGAGGCGGGTGACCGGAACGGGTTTACAAATCCCGCACTCACGATGTGCTAAAACTGCGGGCGCATGAGTTCCGACCCGACCTTTGATTCGAGCCACGGCGGCGAAGCCGCCCTCGATCTGCATTCGATCCGCACCTTCCTGCGGCAGTGGATGCGTGATCCGGTGAAGATGGCGTCGGTGACGCCTTCGGGACGACAGCTCGCGCGCCTGATGGTCGAGCAACTGCCGCCGGGCTGCGAGCGGGTGGCGGAGGTCGGCGCAGGCACCGGGGTGTTCACGCGCGCGCTGCTGGATGCCGGCGTCGTGCCTTCGAAACTGCTGGTGGTGGAAATCAACCCCGATCTCGCGACGTTCCTTCGCGATCGTTTTCCGGGCGTGTCCGTGGCTTGCGCGGATGCCCGCCATCTCGATGCGCTGGCGGCGGAGCACGGGCTTCTCGACGACGGCAAGCTCGATGCGGTCGTCAGCGGACTCGGCATGTTGTCGATGAGCAGCAGCCTGCGTTGCGGCATCCTTCGCGCGGCCTTCGACGCGCTGGGCGATCGCGGCCGCTTCATCCAGTTCACCTACGGCCCGGCCAGCCCGGTGCGCCGCCACGAGCGCGACGCGCTCGGCCTGCGAATGCATCGCGCCGGTTTTGCGCCGCGCAACCTGCCACCGGCCACGGTGTACGTCTATCAGCGTTTGCGTTCGCAGCAAATCGCCAGCATCCGGCAGCCGCCGCTCGCCTGAGTCAGGCAAGTTCCAGCGAATAGTGCCGCGTGCCGGAATCGTGCACGTAGCCCAGGGATTCGTACAGCGCCTGCGCCGGCCGGTTGTCTTCGGCGGTTTCGAGTACCAGTCTCAGCGCACCGGTTTCCGCCGCGAACGCGCGTGCGCGTTCCATCAAGGCGCGTGCCACGCCGCGTTGCCGGGCCGCGGGCGCCACGAACAAGTCGTTGAGCACCCAGATCCGACGCGCCGACACCGACGAAAAGGATGGATACAACTGCGTGAAGCCGAGCGCTTCGCCCGCCGCGTCGCGGATGATGAAGATCACCGACTCGCCGCGCTGCAGGCGCTCCTGCAGGAAGGCGCGGGCCAGCGCGCGATCCGATGCGCGCTGGTAGAACACCCGGTAGGCATCGAACAGCGCCGTGAGCGCATCGAGATCATCCAGCGTGGCGCGCGCAACGACGCTGAGCGCGGCGGAAGATTCCGGAACCTGGACGGACATGGGTGCGGCGACCTGGGGAAAGCCGCCATCATGCCCAGACACGCTGCGGCCGCGCAAGCGCGGCCGCGATCGTCAAGGAGAGCCGCCCTGGGTGTCCACCCACTTCTTGTATTGCGCGCGGCTGATGCACTTGCCCTGTCCGCTGGCGTACAGGAAGTCGCTGTCCAGCGGCGGATAGGCCCGCGCTTCCTCTTCGCTGACGCAGCCGTTGCGATTGGTATCGAGCGTGGCGAACGAGGGCGGCGGCCCGTACTGCTGGACGTTTTCGGGCATGCCGGAGTTCACCGTCAGCGTACCGCCGTTGCTGTCGGGGAGCGGATACTGGGCGGTGGATTCCGTGCCCTGCTGGAACTGGCCGGACTCGGGGGACTGCTGGGTTCCGGATTGAGGCGGTGCCGGTTGCAGGGGCACCGTCTGCTGCTGCGGCACCGTCTGCTGCGGCGGGGCGGGCATCGGCTGCGCCGGCTGCGCGGGCATCGTCGTGGTCGTCGGGGGAGGCGGCGGAGGCGGCGGCTGCGGCATCGTGGTTTGCGCACCCGCGATTCCAGCAATGCCGAACAGTGCCAGCGCGAGCGCACCGGCAAGCGAAAGACGGACCGAATGATGCGTACTCATGGCGGCTCCTTGCGCCGATGGGTGGGGCGCGTCACGGCAGTAGACCGTGCGCGCCGTCGTTGATGCGTGAAGCCCGCGTCAAGGCTGCCTTGGCGATCAGGCGGCGTTCAACCAGCCGCGAATCAGCGGCCCTGCATCACCACCTGGTGCGCGACGTAGGCGATCAGGAACACGCCGAGGCAGATCAGCAGCAACGCCAGCAGCGCGTCGCCCAACGAGCTGCCGTAGCCGCCCGGTTCGGCCGCGCTGATCGACTTGCGGTGGTGGATATAGCGGACCGTCGCGGTGAACATCATCACCACCGACAGCACGATCAGCGCCAGGCCCACGAACTGCGCCGCATGCGAGCGGTGGATCAGCGTCTTCGCGCTGTCGCTGAGATAGGCGAGGAACAGGTCGAAACGCTCGATCACGAAACCGAACGCCATGATCGCGATGGCCGTGCGCACCCACGCGAGATAGGTGCGCTCGTTGGCGGCATGATCGGAGAACCGTGGAATCATCGCGTGCCTGGCTGTGCGCGCGAAGTATAGGGCGAGTTCAGGCCGCCTTGCTGCGCACCGACAAGACGTCCAGCAGTTCGCCGGCCGCGCGCAGGCGCTCGGCGGCATCCGGCAGTTCCATCGCGATCCGCAGCTTGTCCTGACCGTCCAGTTTGTATACGCGTGGTTTCTGCTGGATCAGCCGGATGATGGTGGCAGGATCGACATCCGGTTTGGTGCGGAAGGTGATGCGCCCGCCAGCCGCGCCGAGGTCGAGCTTGCGGATGCCGAGCGCATCGGCGCGCAGCTTGAGCGACGCGATCGCGAACAGGTTTTTGGTCGGCGTCGGCAGCAGCCCGAAACGGTCGATCATCTCCACCTGCAGCTCGCGCAAGGCATCCTCGTCGCCCGCGCTGGCAATGCGCTTGTACAAGGTCAGGCGCGTGTGCACGTCGGGCAGGTAGTCGTCCGGAATCAGCGCCGGCATGTGCAACTCGATTTCGGTGCCGCTGTCGCCGCCGAGTTCGAAGTCCGGCACCTTGCCGGAGCGCAGCGCGTGCACCGCGCGTTCCAGCAGCTCGTTGTACAGCGAGAAGCCGATCGCTTCGATCTGGCCCGACTGCGCTTCGCCCAGCAGTTCGCCGGCGCCGCGGATTTCCATGTCGTGGGTCGCGAGGGTGAAACCGGCGCCGAGTTCCTCCAGCGATTCCAGCGCGGCGAGGCGCTTTTCCGCATCGGCGGTCATCGCCTTCCTGTCGGGCACGATCAGGTACGCGTAGGCGCGATGGTGCGAACGGCCCACGCGGCCGCGCAACTGGTGCAACTGCGCCAGTCCGAAGCGGTCGGCGCGGTCGATCACGATGGTGTTGGCGGTCGGCACGTCGATGCCCGATTCAATGATCGTGGTGCACACCAGTACGTTGAAGCGCTGGCGATGGAAATCCAGCATTGCCTGTTCGAGTTCGTGGGCGCCCATCTGGCCGTGCGCGATCCTGATGCGCGCATCGGGAATCAGCTCCGCAAGCTCGCGCGCGGTGCGCTGGATCGTGTCGATGCTGTTGTGCAGGAAATAAACCTGGCCGCCGCGCGCCAGTTCGCGCTGGAAGGCTTCGCGGATCAGCGCCGGATCGTATTGCGCGACCATGGTCTTCACCGCCATGCGCGCCGCCGGCGGTGTCGCGATGATCGAAAGGTCGCGCATGCCGCTCATCGCCATGTTGAGCGTGCGCGGGATCGGCGTCGCGGTGAGGGTGAGCAAATCGACTTCCGCGCGCAATTTCTTCAACTGTTCCTTGTGGCGGACGCCGAAGCGGTGTTCCTCGTCCACGATCACGAGGCCGAGGTCGCGGAATTTCACGTCGGGCTGCAGGAGTTTGTGCGTGCCGACCACGATGTCGATCTTGCCGTCGGCGAGCCGCTTCAGCGCGTCGGCCACGTCCTGTTTGGCGCGGAAGCGTGACAGCAGCTCCACCTTGACCGGGAAGTCCGCCAGCCGGTCGCAGAAGTTGTCGAAGTGCTGCTGGGCCAGCAGGGTAGTCGGCACCAGCACCGCGACCTGCTTGCCGGCGCTGGCCGCGGCCACGGCGGCGCGTAATGCGACTTCCGTCTTGCCGAAGCCGACGTCGCCGCAGACCACGCGGTCCATGGGTTGCGGTGCGGCGAGATCGGCCAGCACCGCGTCGATCGCGGCCTGCTGATCGGGCGTTTCCTCGAACGGGAAACCTTCCGCGAAGCGCGTCAGCATCGCGCGGTCGTAATCGACCGCGCTGCCCAGGCGCGCGGCGCGCTGTGCGTGGACCGCCAGCAATTCGGCAGCGACGTCGCGCACCTTTTCCGCGGCCTTGCGCTTGGCGCGCTCCCAGCTTTCGCCGCCCAGCGAGTGCAGCGGCGCGTGCTCGTCGTCGGCGCCGGAATAGCGGCTGACCAGCGCAAGCTGCGCGACCGGCACGTACAGCTTGTCGCCGCGCGCGTATTCGATCGCCAGGAATTCGCCCGGCATCCCGCCGACGTCGAGTGCGACAAGTCCGAGGTAACGTCCGACGCCGTGATCGACGTGCACGATCGGGGCACCGATTTCGAGCTCGGTCAGGTCGCGCAGGATCGCTTCGGGGTCACGCTCGGCCGTCTTGCGCCGCTTGCGCTCGGTACGCGCGCGCTCGCCGATCAGTTCGCGCTCGGTGAAGAGGGTAAGCGCGGGTTGGGTGAGCGAAAATCCGCGATCCAGCGGCGCGACAACAACGACAAGTGGCGGCTTTTGATCGTCATTCCGGATGCCGTTTGTCGGCGATCCGGAACCCAGCGCCTTTGTTTGGGAAAGCACCGGGCTGGGACTTTCGCGGGATTGACGGGCGGTGAATGCCCGCCAAGAGTCGACCAACTCCGGCCGCAACTCCGCCGCCGCCAACTGCTCCAGCAACGCCTCGCGCCGCCCTGCCGAATCGGCGGCGATCAGCACGCGCCGTTCGGAATGCGCATCGATCCATTCGCGCAGCCGTGCCGGAAACCCGCCGGCCGCGGCACCACTTGCAGCAAGCCCGGGCGACGCCTGCGTACCTGTATCCGCGGCACGCACGTCGTCCCCGCCAACGAGGTCGATGCGCAGCACATTGTTCAGCCACTCGCGCAATGACTGCGGCGGCAGGTACAGCTCCATCGGCGGCAGCACCGGTCGCTCGATGTCGTGCGCGCGCTGGTCGTAGCGTTCGCCGGTCTGCTTCCAGAACGTCTCGGCGGCGTCGAGCGAGTGGTTGGCGAGCACGAACAGCGCTTCGTCGCCGAGATAATCGAACAGTGTTTCGGTGGCATCGAAGAACAGCGGCAGGTAGTACTCGATGCCGCCGGGCGTCACGCCCTGTTTCATGTCCTGGTACAGCGGGCAGCGGCGCACGTCGATCGGAAAGCGCTCGCGCAGCCGGTCGCGGAACGCGCGCATCGCTTCGTCGGTGAGCGGGAATTCGCGCGCGGGCAGCAGGTTCACCGCATCGACTGGATGCGACGAGCGCTGCGTCTCCGGGTCGAACGCCCGGATCGATTCGATTTCATCGTCGAACAGTTCGATGCGATAGGGCTCGTCCACACCCATCGGGAAAATGTCGAGCAACGCGCCGCGCACCGCGAATTCGCCGTGTTCGCCCACCTGCGGCACATTGCGGTAGCCGCTGGCCTCGAGGCGGCGCTGTTCGTCGGCGAGGTTCAGCCGTTGCCCGCGTGCCACGGATAGCCCGCTGCCCGCGATGTGGGTGCGCGGTGCGAGCCGCTGCATCAATGTCGAAACCGGCACCACCAGCACGCCACGGCGCGTGCCGGGCAGGCGGTTCAGG
>JBQCCP010000151.1:0-15596 GCA_051962095.1 Rhodanobacteraceae bacterium | reverse complement strand
ATCCAGGATTCGCTCATGTTTTCGTTACCTCGGGCATCGACGAACTACTCCCCTCTCCCCCCGGGAGAGGGGCTGGGGGTGAGGGTACGCAATGCCCCATGTAACCAACCTCGTGCGGTCCCGAACCCTCACCCGGCGCTTCGCGCCACCCTCTCCCGGAGGGAGAGGGAAACATGCTGCCACCGCCGCAAGCTGCATCGCGCGACACGGGTGCGTTGCCGCCGCTACGTGCCCTTCTTTCCAACCTTGCGGATTTGATGAGCCTCGTCACGCAGCATCCTGAAATCGATCTTGCGGTCTTCCATGCTGGCGCGCAGCACCTGCACGCGCACCGCGTCGCCAAGCCGGAACACGGTGTGGGTGCGCTCGCCGCGCAACTCGTGGCGGCGCGCGTCGAACTGGTAGTAGTCGTTGCGCAACTGGGTGATGTGCACCAGGCCCGACACCTTCGATTCGGTCAACTCCACGAACAGCCCGAACGAGGTGACGCCGGTGACGATGCCGTCGAATTCCGCGCCGACGTGCTGCTCCATCCACGCGCACTTGTAGCGCTCGTCCACGTCGCGCTCGGCTTCCTCGGCGCGCCGCTCGGTGCGCGAGCAATGCGCGGCCATCGTGGACATCCCGGTTTCGGTGTAGAGGTAGGCGGCCGGCTTGCCGCCCGCGAGCGCGTAGCGGATCGCGCGATGCACCAGCAAATCCGGATAGCGCCGGATCGGCGAGGTGAAATGCGCATACGCGTCCAGCGCCAGCCCGAAATGGCCGTGGTTGGCAGGCTGGTAGCTCGCAAGGCTTTGCGCGCGCAGCAACACGCTGCGGAACAGTTCCGCGTCGGGACGGTCGGCCACGCGTTTCAGCAGCGCCGCGAAATCGCGCGGTTTCACCTCGGCCAGCGTCGGCAGCTTCAACTTGTATTCGCGCAGGAACGCCAGCAGGTCTTCGTACTTGTCGGCCGGCGGCGGCGCGTGCGCGCGGAACGGCGCGGGGATCTTCTTCTTCGCGAGGAACTTCGCCGCCTGTACGTTGGCGGCGATCATGCATTCCTCGATCAGCTTGTGCGCATCGTTGCGTTCGTGCGCGCCCAGCGACACCACCTCGCCCTTGTCGTCCAGCCGGTAATCGACTTCGCTGGTTTCGAACTCGATGGTGCCGCGCCGCTTGCGCGCCGCATCGAAGGCCTTGTACAGCGCGTGCAGGTGATCGATGTGCGGCAGCAGGCTGCCCATGCTGCGGCGCGCTTCGGCATCGCGCGGCCCGATCGCCTGCCAAACCTGGTCGTAGGTCAGCCGCGCGTGCGAGCGCATCACCGCCGGATAGAACTTCGCGCGGGTGACTTCGCCCTTTGCATCGACCCGCATCTCGCAGGCCATGCACAGGCGATCGACGTCGGGATTCAGCGAACAGATGCCGTTGGACAAGGTCTCGGGCAGCATCGGCACCACGAAACCCGGGAAATACGCGGACGTGCCGCGTTTGAACGCTTCATCGTCCAGCGCGGTTTCGGGCTGCACGTAGTACGAAACATCCGCGATCGCGACGATCAGCTTGAAGCCGCCGCCGCGCACCGGCTCGGCATGCACCGCGTCGTCGAAGTCGCGCGAATCGGCGCCGTCGATCGTGACCAGCGGCAATCTCCGCAGGTCCGCGCGGCCTTCGCACTCGGCCTGGCTGACGCGCTGGTCGACGTCCTCGGCCTCGCGCGTGACTTCCATTGGCCACTCGTGCGGCAGGCCGTGGCTTTCGATCGCCATCTCGACGATCAGCGATGGCTGCAGGCGTTCGCCCAGCACGCTGACGATGCGGCCGATCGGACCGCGCTGCGGCGTCGGCGGCTCGGTGATCTCGGCCACCACGATCTGCCCTGCGCGCGCGCCGCCGCGCGCATCGGGTGGAATGAGCACGTCCTGGTGCAGGCGGCGATCGTCGGGGTCGACCACCACCACGCCGTGTTCCTCGACCACCCGGCCCACCAGCCGCGGCGCGCGGCGTTCCAGCACTTCGCGGATCGCGCCCTGCTGCCGTCCGCGGCGATCGACGCCGACCACCGAGGCGAGCACCCGGTCGCCGTGCAGCACCTGGCGCATCTGCGCGGGCGACAGATACAAATCATCGCCGCCCTCGTCGGGCCGCAGGAAACCGTAACCGTCGGCGTTGGCGAGCACCGTGCCTGCGATCAGGCCGATGCGTTCGGCGGGCGCAAGGCCACCGCGACGGCTTTCCAGCAATTGGCCGTCGCGCAGCATCGCGCGCAGGCGCTTGTCCAGCGCTTCGCGCCGCACGTCGTCGCGGATGCCCAGCGCTTCGGCTATCGCGTCCGGCCGCAACAGACTGCCACGCTCGGCCAGCAACGCCAGGATCGCTTCGCGGCTCGGGATGGGATGTTCGTAGCGCTGCGCTTCGCGTTCGGCGTGCGGATCGACGAACCCGCGCGCGTGTCGCGGGTCCGGCTTGCGCGTGGGCGACCCCTTCTTCGTCACGTCGACGCTTGGCGAAGCCTCATGCCCGCGCTTGCCGGACGGTTTGTCCGCGCGCGGCCTGCGGGCGGATCGGGACGGCGGACGATTGCGTCTTGGCATTGCGCCAGCGTCGCGGAGCGGCGGCGCGAAAGCAAGTCCGCGCCTCGCCTGGGCACATCAAAAAAGAACCGGCGCCTATCAGGCGCCGGTTCCGTGCTGCTAGGGCTGGACCAGGTCTTCCCGGTCGGGAAGCAGCGTCACGGGCACTTCGAAGATCGCATCCGCCGGCAAGCCATTGGCCTCCGCGGCATCGCGGACGGCCTGCTCGCTCGGGCCTTCGTAGATGCAGAACGTCGTGGTCTTGTCGCGCGTGGCATACGAATGCACCCATTTCACGTCGTGGTTCGCGTTGTTGCCGTTGACCTTGGCCTTGACGATCTTGTCCAGGCCATCGAGTGCACCGGGCGGAAAGTTTCGCTTGATGAGATACCGTTGCATGCACTGACCCTCGCAGTGTGCGGCCGGGCCGGCCGCGCGGCCCTGGCGGCTCAGAGTGCCGACAGGAACGCCACGATATCGTCTTTCTGCTGCTCGGTCATGCCGATGTTGAAACGGGTGTCGTAGAAGTCGACCACGTCGCGCAGGGTCGCGGCCGAACCGTTGTGGAAGTACGGTGCGCGCGCCGCGAGGCCGCGCAGGTTCGGGCCCTTGAACTTGCCGATGTCGGCCCATTTGCCGGTCAGCATCGCGAGACCCGGATCGGTGGTACGGATCACCTGGCCCGTCTTGATGTTGGTCAGCGTGTACAGCGGCATGTCGGGCGTGCGCCGGTTGGCGTCCGCGATCCCGATGTTGAGCGGCGCCGCCACCGAATGGTTGCCGATGTTGGGCGAATCGTGGCAGGTCCCGCAGGTGCCGCGGATTACGGGCTTGCCGGTCGCATCGTTCAGGCCGGCCACGCCGGTGATTTTGATCGGCATCGAATCGAACAGTTCCTGCCCGCGCGCGATCGCGGCGCGGGCCATCGCGCGCGGCTCGAAGCGATGCGCCGGATCGGGATCGCGCCAGTGGTCGAACAGTCGCATCACTTTCGGGTCGAACGGATCGAGCGTGGGATCGTTGCCGAGCGAATCGTTGATGCCCACCCAGAATTTCTGCTGCGCCAGGATTTCGGCGCCGCCCATGCCGTTGTCCTCGTTGAGGCGGCCGGCCTGGTTGTCGTAATACTGCGCGGTGACGAGATGCACTTCGAAGTTTACGATCGCGTCCAGCGTCGCCTGGTTCGGCGCCAGCGCCGCCTGCTCGTGTCCCAGCACGGCGTGCAGCGCCTGCGAGGCGAGGCTGAGGCGAAGGTCGCCGACGTTGATGCCGGCGTCCATCGGCGGCTTGAACGGCAGGTACGTTTCCCGGCCATCCCACATCACCGCGGTGTCCCAGATCAGGTTGGTCGCGGGCAGCGGCCGCCGGAACAGCGAAAGCGCCTGCGCGCTCGCGTAGCCGTACGGATCATCCACCGCGGTCAGCTTGAACTCCGCATTTGCCGGTATCGGCAGGCTCACCCGGATCACGCCGTGGTCGAGCAGCATCGAATACGCCGCCGCGCGCGCGGCCAGCGTGGACACATTCGCCAGCGGCGAATTGGCGCCGTCCACCAGCCGGAAGATCGGATCGGTGCCGCGCGTCGCCACGAATCGGCGCCGCACCTCCGCGGCCGAAATCGTCCAGCCGTCGGCCTGCCGGTGGCAGGTACTGCACGAGCGCCCGTTGCTGCCGAGGCTCTGGAAGAACGGGTTCGCCGCGTCGATCCGGCCGGCCGGCGTGGTGGTCTGCAGCCAACCGGATGGATCGCGCGTGACAAGCCCATCCGCGCGGGAAGGCGTTGCGGCCTGCTGCGCGGAACCCGCGCCGGCAATCGCAAGCAGGATCGCCGCGGCAGCAAGACGAAAACGGCCGCCTGACCGCGGCAAGTGCTGATGGAACATCGCTCTATCCTCCCGATGCGGATGGGCATCAGGGAGAACACCATCGCGGCGGGAATTGCGACACGCGGTTGCGCCGGCGAAGCGCGGCTCAGTGCATCATCACGCCGCACGTCCCGATGGGCCCGCGAAGCATCGCGAGCGGGCTGCCGAGCTCGGGATGCCCTGCAAGATGATTGGCGTCCATGATCGCGCGCGCCGCGGTCGCTTGCGCGGCCGCGCCGGTGCAATCGCCCGCCTGCGCGGCAGCGACCGCAAGCCACAATTGCGCAGCGAGCCGGCGCGGATGTGAGGGCTGCAGTTCGTCGCTGGCGTGCCGGATCGCCTGCGCCAACCGCGCGCGCGCCGGAAGCGGCTGTCGGTGCAGCAGTTCGACCTGTGCCAGCAGCGTCTGCACCCACAGCAACATCGGATCGTCGCGGCCGGCCACCTCGGCGAGCTGGCGATCGACACTCGCCTGCGAGCCGCGCTCGCACTGCGGCCCGGGCAATTGCGTGCACGCAAGCAACAGCCGCGCTTCGGCAACCAGGGGCGGCACCTTGTACGGACGCGTGCGCAGATTCGCGATCGCGCCGGGCAGCAACTCCCGCGCCACCGCGGGCTGGCGTTCCAGCAGCGCGATCCCCGCGAGTTCGCTGTCCGCGCGACCGGCGCGCATCCGGTTGGCGGGATCCGTGCCGTATAGCGTGCGGGCCTGCATCAGCAGCGCCTTCGCCCGATCCAGATTGCCGGTTTCCACCTCGCCGAACGCGGTGGCTTCCAGCGAATCGCCGTGCAGTGGCGTGGTCGCGCCGAATCCCTCCGCCGACAGCTTCTGCGCCAAAGCACAATCCCGTTCTGCCGACGCCTGGTCGGCGCGCGTGCCATCCAGCACGCAAGCCTTTTGCGCCGAGTAAACGCGCGTGACCTGCGGCTTGCTTCCGATGCGCGCGAACGTCGCCAGCGCCTGGTTGAACAATTCGTGCGCCCGGGTCCAGTGGCCGGCGCGCCATTCGGCCGAGGCCCAGCCGGCCATCGCCAACGTCGTTTCATTGCTGTCGGGGCCGAAGTGCGCGCGCTCGAAGCGATATGTCTTCTGCCACATCGGGATCGCTTCCTGGTAACGCTCGAGTCCTTCCAGCGCAGAAGCCACGTCGTTGTACCCGATTCCGACGCGGGGGTCGTCCGCCCCCCATGTGGCGATCATTTCCTTCAGCGCCTCGCGGGTGAGCTGCAACGCCGCGTCGCCGTGGCCCTCGATGTTCTCGACTGTCGCCAGCGGTTCGAGCAGGTCGATCAGGGCTTCGCCGTGGATGCCTTGTGCCTGCATCCGCTGGTACGCGACGCGCAGGTCGGCGCCGCCTGCCGCGTAGTCCTCGTCACGCACCGCCGCGTAGCCACGTGCCGTGAGCGCCCGGATCGAATCGATGTCCGACGGCGACAGCGTGCGATTCGACAAGGCCACGGCCTGGTCCGCCAGCCTGCGCGATTTCGGGATGTCACCGAGGTTCTCGTACAGCCGCGAAAACATCGCCAGCAGATCGACCCGTTCGCCGGAGCCGAGCTGCGGGGAGTGTTCCAGCTTCGCGACGCCGCGCGCCAGCAGTTCGTCGAGGCTGGGTTGCTTCGGTGCAGCCACGCCGTAGCGGATCGGTGCGAACAGGCTCTCGATGAAATCACGCACCATGTTCGCTCGCGCGGCCTGCTGGCGTGCCACGTGCGCCTGCCACAACGCGATCGACAACGAGGCGAGGATCGCCAGCAACAGGATCGCCGTGATCGCGACGCCGCCGCGATGGCGCGCCACGAAGCGGCCGGTGCGATACCAGTGCGACGGCGGGTGCGCGCGCACCGGCAGGTAGTCGAGGTAACGCTCGATGTCTTCGGCCAGCGCGCCGCCGGAGCCGTAGCGACGCTCCGGTTCCGGCGCGGTGGCCTTGGCGACGATGTTGGCGAGGTCGCCGCGCAGTTTGCGTGCGTGTTTCGATGGCGGCGGCGCTTGCAAGGACACGGCGCGCGCGGTGCGCGACGTCGATGCCGCGCCGCCGGGTGCATCGCGTTCGCCCGTCAGCAGTTCGCGCAGCAGCACGCCCAACGCGTAGACGTCGGTCGCGGTGGTGATCGCGCCGGGCGTGAACTGTTCCGGCGCGGCGTAGGCCGGCGTCAGCGCGTGGTGGCGCGTGCGGGTGGCGTCTTCGGTATCGTCCAGCAATTTCGCGATGCCGAAGTCCAGCAGCTTCATTTCGCCTTCGGCGGTGACCAGCACGTTGGAAGGTTTGAGGTCGCGGTGCACGATCAGTGCGCGGTGCGCGGATTCGACCGCGCGACACACCCGCAGGAACAATGTCAGCCGCTGGCGTTCGGAGAGCGCGTGCGCATGCGCGTACTGCGTGATCGGTTTGCCGTCGATCAATTCCAGGGCGATGTAGGCGAGCCCGTTGTCGGCGATGCCGCCCTCGATCAGGCGCGCGATGCCGGGATGGCGCAGGCGCGCCAGCGCTTCGCGTTCGTGGTGGAAGCGGCGGCGCGCCTCGGCGGTGTACAGGCCGCGCGCCAGCAGCTTGACCGCGACGAACTGGCGCACGCCCTCCACGTCGCGAAACGCGCGGAACACGGTGGACGAACCGCCCTCGCCAAGCACGTCCAGCAATTCGAACGGGCCGATGCGGCTGCCCGCGGGCAGCGGTTCGATCGGTTCCGTTTCGCCGATGGTCTGCGCGGCGCTGGCCGCGTCGCCCGCCGCCAGCCAGTCGCCCTGCTCGGCATCGGCGGCCAGCATCCGTTCCAGTTCGGCACGCACGGCCGCGTCGCTGCAGCGCTCCGCCAGCAGGCGCGCACGCGCGTCCGGCGGCAGCGGCAGCGCCTGTTCGAACAAGTCACGCAGCGTCGGCATGGATTCCACTGCGGCAACTCTCCAAGATCATCGAGTCCGTCCGAATTGAAGAATTCCCTCACTTCGCCATTCCGGACGCCGCGAAGCGGCGATCCGGAACCCAGTGCCTTTGCTGCTCCAACATCAAAGTCACTGGATCCCCGCTTTCGCGGGGATGACGAGAGAATTTGAAGTTTCTGCTTGTAAACCCCATTCGCAAGCCAATTGCGACGTGCGGTTTCACTCCAGGTGCGTCTTGATGAAGGCCCGCGCGAAGCGCCAGTCGCGATCGATCGTGCGGCGCGCCAGTCCCAGCGTTTCGGCGACCTGTTCCAGGCTGAGCCCCGCGAAATAGCGCAGCTCGACCACGCGGGCCGCGCGCGCGTCGTTCTGCGCCAGGGCATCCAGCGCGGCGTCCAGCGCCAGCGCCTGTTCGGCCGTATCGATGGCCAGTTGCGCGTTGCGGTCATCCAGCGTGACGCGATTCCATTGGCCGCCGGCGTGCAGACGCAGGCGGTCGCGCGCGCGGTTGATCAGGAGATGGCGCATCGCGCGGGCCGCATAGGCGAAGAACTGCGCCGGCTCCTGGAACTGCAGCGTCGGGCGATCGCCCATTCGCAGGTACAGCTCGTGCACCAGTTCGGTGGTGTCGAGGGTGCCGTCGCGGCGCTGGCTCGCCAGCCGGCGCGAAGCCATCGCTTTCAGTCGCCCGTAGACCTCGGCGAACAAGGCGTCGGCCGAGCACCCGGCCGGGACTTCGCTGCAGTCGACCATGAAGCGCCTCCACGCCCATGCGACTTCCGTTTCCGCGGACGCCAGCGTCACTCAGAACGGCGGGAAACGCAAGCCCGAAGGGAATCCCGGCGCCCGCCGCTTCGTGATCTGGCGTCAGCCCGCCGCCACCCGCGTCAACGTGCCTTGTCGGCGTGCATCCGCTCGACGATCGTCAGCGACTGCTTCACGTGCTGGTCGGGCGTCAGATGGTCTTCCTTCGAAGACAGCACCGCGACGACCTTGCCTTCGCGGTCGATCACGAACGTGGTGCGCGGGAAGAAACCATGGGTCACCGGCTTGCCTTCCACATCCGTCACGCCTTTTTGCGGCGGCATCATCTTCAGGTCGTACTGCGCCGCGATCTTGCCGTCCGGGTCGGACGCAACCGCGAATTTGCCCGCGCAGTATTTCGGATCGGACGAGAACTGGTTCAGCCGCGCGATCGAATCGGCCGACACGCCGATGATGGTAGCGCCGGCCTGCGTGAACTTGTCCTTCTCGGTCGCGAAGGTGTGCGCCTCGAGATCGCAGCCGCCGGTGTACGCGGCCGGATAGAAATAGACCACCACCGGACCTTTCGCGAGCGCCTGCTTCAGCGAGAAGGTGAAATCCTTGCCGGCCTGGCTGGCCGTCGCCGTGAAATCGGGCGCCGTCGCGCCGGGCTTCAGCGCCGCAAATCCCGGCACCGCCACCGAGGCCGCCACCGCGCAACCCACCAGAGCACCCACGATTCGCTTGTTCATTGCACCCTCCGGACGATTGACCTTCGGCACGACAGCGTGCCATCCCGCACCAGATGACCGCACCCCGCGCGACCCGCTTACGTCGCGCGTTCGCACCGGCGCGAACATTGACAGAACCGACTGCCAGCGGCTATCTTACGCGGCTCGCTGGCGCCTGGCGCGGCGAACGCACACCTGCCCGGGTGGCGGAATTGGTAGACGCACTAGTTTCAGGTACTAGCGGGTAAAACCGTGGAGGTTCGAGTCCTCTCCCGGGCACCAGTTGTTTTGCGATCATCCTTGATCGCCGCTCCTGCAACTGCAGGACGAGCCTGCAGTTCGTCGCACCCAGCGAGACCAGAACGGCCTTCCCTGGCCTGACTTTCCGCCAAGCCGCAACCCATGACGCAGATCTTGCGTTGGGTTCAGGCCGTGGCCTCGCTGGCGCCGGCAAGCGCGGCGGCGACCACGCCGGCGAGGGAATCGATGCGGAAGGGTTTCTGCAGCACGCGATAGACGACCTGCTGCAATTCCGGCGGCAGGCTGGGCGCGTAACCGGTCATCAGGATCACCTTCAGGTCCGGGCGCAGGGCCTTCCCGGCCGCGGCAAGTTCATAGCCGCTGATGCCCGGCAGTCGGATGTCGCTGACCAGCAGGTCCACCGGCGTATCCGACTGCAGCACGGTGAGGCCGGCCACGCCATCGGCCACCGACACCACCGCGTAGCCGGCTTCCACCAGGCTCTCGGCGACGACTTCGCGCAGGAACGCCCCGTCCTCGACGACCAGCAGGCGCGACTGTCCGTGGGCAGCGGCGTTCACGCGACCTCCGTGGACAGGGCGCGAAGTTCGCGCGGCAACACGATCTCGACCGACGTGCCGGCGCCGAGTTCGCTGTCGATGCTGAGCCGACCGTTCGACTGCGACACGTAGCCGAGGATGGTGCTCAATCCGAGGCCGGTGCCCTTGCCGACGGGCTTGGTGGTGAAGAACGGATCCATGGCACGGCTGCGCACCTCTTCGCTCATGCCGCAACCGGTGTCGGCGACGCGCAGCCGTACCTGATCGACCGCGGGCACGCCCTCGGGTTCACCCGCGTCGGCATGGATGTCCGCGGTGCTGATGGTGACCTGCCCGCCGTCGGGCATCGCATCGCGCGCGTTAATCACGAGATTGAGAATCGCGTTCTCCATTTGATTGATATCGCACAAAACGTGCCAATGCGAATTCAACTGATACTGGATTCGCACATTCGGCCCGACCGAATGCTCCATGAGCGGCTGTATGTCACGGATCAGCTCGTCCAGACGGACCGATCTGGCGGACAGCGGCTGCCTGCGCGCGAAGGCCAGCAGCCGTCTCGTGAGGTCCGCGGCCTTGTCGATGCCGTCATTGGCGGTCTGCAGGTAGCGACGGATGTGCTGCCGCCGCGCAAGGCCTTCGGTGACCAGCGTCAGGCCATCCTGCAGTACCCGCTGCGATTCCGGATCCTCGTTCTGCCGTGAGCCTGCGGACAGCCGCCCGCGCGCGGCGTCGGCGAAATGCTCGACGGCGGACGCGCTCTCGCTCAGCCGCCTTTCCAGGAGTTCCAGCGCGGATTTGACGATCATCAGCACATTGTTGAAGTCGTGCGCGATGCCGCCGGAAAGCTGTCCCACAGCTTCCATCTTCTGGCTCTGGCGCAGGGCTTCCTCGGCGCGCGAACGCTGCTCCATTTCCTCGATCAGGCGCAGGTTGGCGTCTTCCAGTTCTTCGGCGCGGCGGCGCGTGTCGGCATTCGCCCGCGCCAGCATGCGCTGCGAAAGGCCGAGCAGCGACAGCATCACCACCGCCATGATCGTGAGCAGGGCCACGCCGCTGAAGCGCGCCACTTGCATCGTCCAGGGCAGCGCTGCGGCGCGCACCCAGACGCTGCCGACGTCAGTGCCGCCCTGGCGAGCCGGCACCTCCACGATGGGCGGATCGGACAGCCGCCTCGGCGGCCCGTGCACGGGCACGATCGGCGTGCTGCCGGAGCGCTGGTCGCCGGCCACGAGCTGGCCCGATTCGTTGTACACCGCGACCGCGTCGACGCGTGGGTCCAGCATCAGCGCACGCACGTATTCGCGCGCGGCCGTGCGGTCGTCGAAGGACACGGCCGCGGTCACGCTGGCGGCGAGCGTGTTGGCCTGCGCGGTGAGCTGGCGCAGGCGATCCGCGCTGACGGTGCGGAATTGGTACACCATCGCGAAGGTTCCGGCCAGCAGCAGCAACAGCACCGACGCGGCGATCGCCGCGGGCCTCAGCAACCATGAATCATGCTGGTACGGCGCCATCTCAGCCTGCCTCTTTCACCGCGACCGCCAGGTTCAGCAGCTTGGAACTGATCACCAGGTGGTTGCGCGCCGCCGCGGCATTGTCGATTTCGAACCGCACGTGGCCATGGCGGATCACGAAGCGCACGATGCCGCCCGGACTGTCCACGTCGCGTGAATCGGTGACGGTCAGCACGGGTTTGCCGTCCAGCCTCTGCAGCGCCTCCTGGATTTGCGACGCGCCCGTGTAACCGATGAACACGATCCGGCAATCATCGTCCGGCGCGATCGTCTCCAGCCTTCGCACGGTGAACGGATGCGTACCGAGCTTCCTGCCGCTGACCGCCTTTTCGAGGAAATCGTCGAACGGATCGTGGCCCAGCACGCAGATGTCGAAGGGCGCTTCGGGAGAAGCGAACGTGCCTGGCGGCCAGTTCACGAAGGGCGCCAGCTTGTACAGGTAGGTGGCCTTCACCGCGAATTCGAGCGAGATATCCGGCTGCGGCGGCAGCGCGTGCAGCGGGGCGAACGGCAGCATCAGCAGCATCGCCTGCAGGCATTTTGCCATGCCCGACCGGCGTGCGAAAAAACGCAGCATCGCGCGCAGCACCGCCGCGGCGGCGATGCTCGCCGGGAATACCCGACCGGGAACGAATGTGGTGATGGCGCGGATGATTGTGTGTCCGGGAATTTTCAGAATTTCAACCGTGCATCCAGGAATACCGTTCGCTCGATCCGGTCGGAGGTCGAAAGCACGTACTCCTGATGCCACGGATGCAGCAGGTTCATGCCGGAGAGTGAAAACTCCCAGTGGTCGTTGGGCATCCAGCCCAGCCGCGCGTTGAGCTCCGTGTACGCCGGGACGTAAGGATTCGGCAACGCGCCCACGTCACGCAGGTCCGCATCCAGTTGCCAATGCGTCCCGAAGTTCATCGACGAGCGCAGGAACGCGCGATGGCGCGGATCGTTGCCCGCGATCGCGGTGCCGAAAAGGCCGGCCGATCCGGGCCTGAAGCGGAAGTATTCGCGCTCCTCGGAAAGCCCGGCGGCGAGCTTCCACCAGTCGGTGACGGAATAGCCCGCCCAGATGTCCACGCCATAGGTGTGGCCCTGGATGCCGTTGCCCCACAGCAGCGGAAACATCGTCGGCGAGTATTCGATGCTGCGCAGGTCCGTGTAGTCGTTGTAATAGAACGACATCGACAGCGTGGCGCGCGTGGCCCATTGCGTGCGCAGGCCGGCCTCGTATGCGGTGAGTTTTTCGGTGCGGTAATTCGGGTTGCCGTTGAGGAAATCCATCGGACCGTTCGGCGTGTTCGCAATCTCGATCACGTTCTCGTCGAATGCGGTGGGCGTGCGCACCGCCCGCGACGCGGCCAGCCACAGCAGCGTGTCGTCGGTGGCCTTCCAGGAAAATCGCGCGCTCGGCATCCACGACAGTCCGGAATACGGATCGTGCTCGGCCTTGATGCCCAGCGTGAGCTGGCCGCGCGCGCCAACCGCGATCTGGTCCTGGACGAACGCGTTGGCCAGGTTCTGCGTGTCCATCGGCGGATTCCAGAGCAGCGAGGCATCCGACCGGATGCTCGGCGCCAGGTGGAAGTGGTACAGCCGGTCGCCGGCGCCCCAGGTGATGTGGTGGGCATCGCCCAGCCGGAAATCGTGCTGCACCTCGATGTCCCAGGTGTCCAGCATCACGTCGCCGGAACTCGCGGCGTCCCAGCTTCGCTCACGGTCGTAGTACGCCTGCACCTGGAGGTGCGAGCCGCCCTCGAAGGCGTGCTGCCAGCGCGCCAGCACGTTGGCGCCGGCTGTGCGGTAGTCCGGCGCGTTCGGTTGGCCCTCGCGGCCGGTGAAGATGTCGCCCTTCACCGTGTAGGCATCGGCATCGCCCGCGTTCCAGTCCACGCGGAACCCGGCCTGCGGAAAGGTCCAGTCGTCGTGGGCATCCTGCCCCTTGGCATTGTCGAACGAGCGTTGGTGGAAATCCTGCGCGTACACCCGGTACCACGCGTCGGCGCCGAGCTGGCCGCCGTACTGCACCGCGGCCGAAGCGCCCTGGTTGCCCAGCCCGAATTCCACGAAGCCGCCCTGCGTTTCCGAAGCGTTGCGCGTGATGATGTTGATCACGCCGTTCACCGCGTTGGCACCCCACAGCGCGCCCGCAGGACCGCTGATCACCTCGATGCGGTCGATGTTCTCCGGCAGCACGTACAGCGTGTCCCAGGCCACGCCCGAATACAGCGGCGAATAGACGCTGCGGCCGTCGATCAGCACCAGCAATTTGTTGGGGAAGTTCTGCGCCTGCTGGTTGCCGCTCAAGCCCCGCGAGGTGACGATGTACTGGCTTGGCCCGAGCTGCATCACGCCGAGGTTCGGCGCCAGCCTCAGCATTTCCGGCAGCGTGCGGGCGCCGGAGCGCATGATCTCGTCGTGGCTGATCACGTAGACCGCCGCCGGCGCATCGCCGAGCGCCTCCGGGGTCTTGGCCACCGAGGTCACGACGATCTTGCCGAGGTCCTGCAGGGAAAGCTTGCCGAGCTCCTGCAACGTGCCCTGCGCAAGCGCCGCGCCGCTGCCCAGGATGCCCGCCAGCAGGCACGCAGCGATCCGGATCGGGGGAACGCGCGCGCTGCGTGCGGCGCGACGCTCGCGGGACCGTTCCGATCGCATCGCCTTCTCCTGTTGCGGAACCCCTTGGCGGCGCGCACCCGCACCACCGCCGGCTGATTATAGTCACAGGTTCGTGCGTGGGCCGCGAGGCCTCGCCTTCAGGGCCGGATCTTGCGCAACTGGGCCGCGGTCAGTTCGCCGCTTATCGCGGTGCGCGTGCCGTCGGCCCGGATCACCAGCGTGCGCGGCGTCTCGCCGCCCCACTCGGGATCGATCAGGTAATCGAGGCGCTCGGGCGTGGCTTCGGCGTACAGGCGCGCGGGGTAGCCGGCCATGTGCATTTGCTTGAGCCGCGCCGCCACGGCGTCGCGCCGATCGGGACCATCGGTCGCGACCAGGATCAACTGGATCGCCTTCGGGTGGGCGCGCTGCAGTTTCGCGAGTGCGGCAAGGTTCGGTTCGCAATACGCGCAATCGAGCGCCCACAGCGCGATGATGCGCTCGCCATGCGCTGGCGGCTTGACCAGCGCGGCGACGTCGGCGGCGGACAGCAGCGTGGGCGGCGCGGCGCGCGCGAAGCCGGGCAGCGCCCCGCACAGCAGACATACGAGCAGCACGCGACGGATCATGGCGCGTTGCCCCGGTCTTGAATCGCGATCAGACGGAATCCATTTGCGGTGTTCCAGGCGGCATAGGCGTGTCCGCGGTGCACCAGCAGTTGCGGGGAATACACCGCGGCCGCGGATTCGGCGATCGAACGCGGCGCATCGAAGGTGTCACCGCCGTCGTGCGAAACGCGCAGCATCAACCGGTAACCCGCCGCACCCACCTGGTTCCACGCCACCCACACATTGCGACCGTCCACTGCGACGTCCGCATGGCTGGCGCCCGCGCCGCCGATCTTCAGCTCGTGCTTCGGCGGATGCCCCGGATCCAGTTGTCCGTACCAGATCGCCGGCCCGTGGCTGGCTTCGTACCACACCGCGTGGCGCACGCCGCCGGCGCCGATCGCGAGCCCGGGCCCCTGGTGCGGGCAGGCCGCGATTTGCCAGCCGCTGAAGGTCGCGCGTTCGGGACGGACGGCCTTGCCATCGGCGCGCAGGATGGCGAAGGCATGGTCGCGGATCTCGTCGCCGAAGACGCCGCGGAAGAAGGTCGCGACGTCGCCATCGGGTTCGCGCGCCAGCGCGATCCGGCAGCATTCGCAACTGTGGTCCATCAGCTTGCGGTCGGGCGCGAACGTGTTTCCCTGATCGCTCGACCATGAGTAGTAGATCGACTTGCCGAGGTACGGTCTGCCCGCGGCCTTGGTGCTGACCTCGTCGCGGCCATCGATCCAGGCCACCACCACGTCGCCGTTGCCCGCGACCGCCAGCGCATCGAAGCGGTGGGTGATCGGCGCGGAATCGTGGTTGACCGTGACCGGCGCGGAAAAATGTTTCCCGCCATCCAGCGAGCGCGCGAAGCGCACGTAACCGGTATACGGTTTGGCAAGCGGATGCGACCAGGTGACGTAGATTTGTCGCTGCGGACCCAGCGCGATCTTGGGGCGGTTCTCGCCCTCGTCGTAGATCGTTTCGGCGACGCGATTGACTTCGACGGGTGCGCTCAAGGTCTTGCCGAAGTCATCCGAGTGCTGCAGCCAGACATGATTGTCATGCGCCGTCACCAGCCACAAGCGGCCGTGCACGTCGAACGCGGCGCTGGCGCCGAGTTCCGGTTCGTGCGCCATCCCGGCCATGGACATGCCCTGCGCGAATGCGACGGCAGGCAACACGGCCATCAGGAACGGGAGCAGGATGCGGGTCGCGGTTCTCATGGCTTCAAAGTTCCCAGTGCAATTCGACGAACCAGGTGCGGCCGGGATAAGGGTGATAGACCCAGTAGCGTTCGCCGGTGAGGTTGTCC
>JBQCCP010000150.1:0-5045 GCA_051962095.1 Rhodanobacteraceae bacterium | reverse complement strand
ACGCGAGTCGGTGATGTTGCGCGTGCCCATGATGCCGGGAATCGCGCAGGCAAAACTCGACAGCAGCGGGATGAACGAACGTCCCGTCAGCCCCACCGACACCATCACGCGATCCAGCAGGAACGCCGCGCGCGGCAGATAACCCGATTCCTCCAGAGTGAGGATGAAGAAGAACAGCACCAGGATTTCCGGAAGGAAACCGAGCACGGTGCCGAGGCCGCTGCACAAGCCATCGACGACCAAGCCCTGCAACGGGCCGGCCGGCAGCCCTGTCGCGAGTTGCGCACCCAGCCAACCGAAGCCATCGCCGATCATGTCGGTCATCGGCTTGCCCAGCGCGTACACCGCCTGGAACACCAGGAACATCACCGCCGCCAGGATCACGAGCCCGATCACCGGATGCAGTGCGACGCGATCCAGCGCGTCATCGAGCGCCGCGGTCGCACGCGGCATCCGCACGGTGGCGGCGAGGATGGCGCGCACTTCGGCGTGCAGGTCCGAATCGATTGTCGATGCGCTTGTGCGACCCGCCGCAACCGGAACTTCGCCGTCCAGTTGCGCAACCAGTCCGCGCGCGCCGCCGCGCCGCACCGCAATCGTCTCCACCACCGGAATGCCGAGGCGTTCCTGCAACGCGTGGAGGTCGATGCCGATGCCGCGGCGCCTGGCCGCATCCATCATGTTGAGCGCCAGCACCAGCGGCAGGCCGAGCCGCTTCAGTTCCAGCAGGAAGCGCAGGTGCAGGCGCAAATTGGTCGCATCGGCCACGCACACCACGAGGTCCGGAACGGCCTCGTCCGGATGCCGTCCTTCCAGCACATCGCGGGTGATGAGTTCATCCGGACTGACCGCATCGAAGCTGTACGCACCCGGCAGATCGAGTACGCGCATCACGCGACCGGACGGCGCGGTGAAGCGCCCTTCCTTGCGTTCGACCGTGACGCCGGCGTAATTGGCGACCTTCTGGCGGCCGCCGGTGAGCTGGTTGAACAGTGCCGTCTTCCCGGAATTGGGATTGCCGACCAACGCGATGCGCAGCGTGGCCGCGTTCACGACTCGGCCTCCACGGTCACCGCCACCCGCGCAGCTTCGCGTCGGCGCAATGCGAAACGGGTGTGCCCGATCTGGACCAGCACCGGATCGCCACCGATCGGACCGCGCGCCACCACGCGCACCTCTTCACCGGCCACGAAACCCAGGTCGCACAGGCGGCGCGCGATCGCATCGGAGGCGTGGTCCGGTGCCACCGAGTGCACGATCGCGCGTGCGGATTTGGGAAGCTCGGAAAGACGCACGACGCGCTGCACCATCAGAAAGGAACTGCCTGCCCTGCTCGCGCGAAATCCATGCCGACGCGACTTACACGCCGCGCGGCGCGGCGGCGCCGGGCGAAACCTTCGATGCCGATCTTGCGCGCGTGCGATGCGCGGCCATCCGCCACGCCATCACGCGCATGCCTGCCACCAGCACTGCGAACGTCACGATCCAGAACACCAGTTGCATGCCGGCCGGGCGCGCTTCGTAACCGGTCAGCACGTGCACCGCCTGCCCCACGAGCGAACCGTTCGTGAGCAGCCACGAGGTATCCCAAAGCTGGTTGCCCCACGCGGGCAGCAGATTGGCCTGAATCAAGAAGCCGGCCGCGCTGGAAGCAAGCCCCGCGGCCAGCACCACCAGCATCCAGTTGGTCGCGGTGAAGAAGTAACGCAGCGGAATGCGCAGTAGCCCGAAATACAGCGCGAGCCCGACCGTGACGCCGCCCGCGAGTCCCAGCGGCACCCCGCCCAGAAAACCGAGCTTGCCCGCGCCGCCCGCCGCCATCCCGAACAGGAACAGCACGATCTCGGAACCTTCGCGCAGCACCGCCAGCGCCACGACTGCGAGCAGGATCGCGATCGAACTCGACCCGGATTTCACCGAATTGGTGACGCGCTGCATCTGCAGCACCATCTCCTTGCCGTGACTGGACATCCAGGTGACGTGCCAGCCGATCATCACCACCGCAGTCAGCAACACGGCAGCCTGGAACACTTCCTGGCCCACGCCGCCCAGCGAACCTTCGATCAGGCCCATGCACGCGGCCACCACCACCGCGCCGACGACGCCGAGCGCGATGCCGCCGCCCACAAACACGCTGCGGCGCGGCACGCCGCGGGTGGCCGCCGCGACCACGGTCACGATCAGCGCCGCTTCCAGCACTTCGCGGAACACCAGTAGCGCGATACCGAGCATCGTTGCTGGCCTATTCCGCGATCAACACGCCGGTGGTGGCGTGGTCGAAATCGTCGAAGAACTTGTAGCTGCCCTTCGCGAGCGGCCCCACGAACACGGTGATCGTGGAGTTCGGCAGCACGATCTTTTCGCGGTTGAAATCGGCGCTCTCGAATTCCGACGGCGTCGCGTTGCGATTGGTCACCAGCACCTTGAACTTGGTATTGGCGGGCACCTTCAGCGTGGCCGGTTCGAACTTGTGGTTCTGCAGGACAAGGTGATATTCGGGTGCGGTTTCGGCGTGCGCGCCTGCCATGGCGGCGGCGCCTGCAAAACCCATGGCGATGGCCCAGATCCACTTGCGCATTGACACGAATTCCACGCCGCTCCACGCTTGGGCGGTGTCTATAGCAAATGCTAATCGTTCTCATTTATAAAGGCAACTCTGCTGCGCCGCAGCCGCAAGCGGAAAGTCGCGGAGCGGCCGGCACACGGATGCCACGGACGCGCGCATGAAACAGTTATCCTTCACGTTTTGGTTTGGAACGTGACGATGGCTGACGCCATCCTGCTCGAACGCAGGCACACCACGGCGATCCTGACGCTGAACCGTCCGCAGGTCCACAACGCCTTCGATGACCGCCTGATCGCCGAAACCACGGCCGCGCTGGAATCCCTGGCGGACAATGCCGACATTCGTGCGCTGGTCCTGACCGGTGCTGGCGCGACCTTTTCGGCCGGCGCCGACCTCAACTGGATGCGCAGGATGGCGCAGGCCGGCGCCGAAGAAAACCGTGACGATGCGCTGCGGCTCGCGAAACTCCTGCGCGCGCTGCAGTTCTTCCCGAAACCGACGCTCGCGCGCGTCAACGGCTCGGCTTACGGCGGCGGCGTGGGGCTGATCGCCTGCTGCGACATCGCGATCGGGGTCGAGGCGGCGAAGTTCGCGCTGAGCGAGGTGAAGCTCGGGCTCGTGCCGGCCACGATCGCGCCGTACGTGGCGCAGGCCATCGGACCGCGCCAGGCGCGGCGGCTGTTCGTCAACGCGGAAAACTTCGATGCCACCGAAGCCGCGCGCATCGGCTTGCTGCACCAATGCGTGCCTGCCGATCAACTGGACGAAGCCGTCGATCGGCAGCTGCACTTCCTCGCCAAGGGCGGCCCGGTCGCGCAGCACGAAGCCAAACTTCTGGCGTTGCACACGTCCGGCATGACGGCCGAATCCGCTGAACGCATCGATGCCGAAAATGCAGGGCTGATCGCGCGCCTGCGCGTGTCGGCCGAAGGCCAGGCAGGTCTGTCCGCATTTCTCGAAAAACACGCACCACCATGGCTGAAGGAGTAACGCGATGCTCGATCACATCGGATTTCCGGTTTCCAATTTCCTGGCCAGCAGGAAGTTCTACCAGGCCGTGCTGGAACCGCTCGGCATCGGCATCGTGATGGAAGTGACCGCCGAGCAGACCGGCGGCAGTTCGCATGCGGGGTTCGGTGACAGAGGCAAGCCATATTTCTGGATCGGCGACGGCGAAGGCATGGTGCGTGGCCGCTTCCACATCGCGTTCGCCGCGCAAACGCGGGCCGACGTGGACGCATTCCACCGCGCCGCGCTGGCGGACGGGGGGCGCGACAACGGCGGGCCGGGCCTGCGGCCGCACTATCACGAACATTACTATGCGGCGTTCGTGCTGGACCCCGATGGCCACAACATCGAAGCCGTCTGCCAAGCGCCCGAATGATCCGGAGAACAAGCATGGCCCTCCCCGTCATCAACATCGCCGACCTGGAAGCGGGCCCGCCCGATCCCGCACGGACGCCCACGGGTCCGAACGCCGGCAACTACGATATCCGCCGCGTCGACATCGCGCGCCGCATCGGCGCCCGCGAGCTCGGCTACAACTTCACCGTGGTCGCACCGGGCAAGCGCAACTGCCCGTTCCACAGTCATCATGCGGAAGAGGAAATGTTCTTCATCCTCGAAGGCAACGGGGAGTTGCGCTACGGCGATACGCGCCATCCGCTGCGCGCGGGCGACGTCGTCGCCTGCCCCACCGGCGGCCCGGAAACCGCGCACCAGATCATCAACACCGGCGACACCGAAATGCGGTACCTGTCGGTCAGCACGATGGCGCCGATCGAGATCTGCGAATACCCGGACTCCGGCAAGTTCGGCGTGTACGAAGATTTGCCCGACGACGCCGACGGACGCCGCGTGCGCTTCCGTCACCTCGCCCGGCACGAGGACGCGCGCGACTACTGGGAGGGCGAATAGTGTTCGAGCGTGTCCTGATCGCCAACCGCGGCGAGATCGCCTGTCGCGTGATCCGAACCTGCCGCCGGCTCGGCATTCACACGATCGCGGTGTATTCCAAGGCCGACAAGGACGCGCAGCACGTTCGGCTCGCCGATGAAGCCTGGCCGATCGGCGGTCCGCGTCCGGACGAGTCGTACCTGCGCGGCGACGCGATCATCGAGGTGGCAAAAAAAACCGGCGCGCAGGCGATCCATCCCGGCTACGGGTTTCTTTCCGAGAACACCGCATTCTCGCGCGCCTGCATCGATGCGGGCATCGTGTTCATCGGCCCCGACCCGGCCAGCATCGAGGCGATGGGCTCGAAGGCCGCCGCCAAGCACCTGATGGCGAAACACCGCGTGCCGCTGGTGCCGGGTTACGACGGCGACAATCAGGACAGTGCATACCTCGCCGAACAGGCGCACACGATCGGGTACCCGCTGATCATCAAGCCCTCCGCCGGCGGCGGCGGCAAGGGCATGCAGATCGTGCGCAGCGATGCGGAGTTTCCCGAAGCCTTGGCTGCGGCGCAACGCATCGC
>JBQCCP010000149.1:0-14811 GCA_051962095.1 Rhodanobacteraceae bacterium | reverse complement strand
TGGTCGTAATTGGCGCAACCGGAATCGAGGCACACCACCAGCGAGGGATGGCCGATGCGTGGCAACAGGTGATCGACGTAATGCGGCAGGTCGTAGCTGCCCGATTCCTCGCAGGCCTCGATCATCACCACGCAACGCGCGTGCGGCACGCCCTGCTCGCGCAGCGCCAGCAACGCCGCCAGCGAGCCGAAGATCGCATAGCCGTCATCGGCGCCGCCGCGACCGTACAGGCGATCGCCCTTCAACAACGGCGTCCACGGGCCCAGGCCCTCGCTCCAGCCGGTCATTTCCGGCTGCTTGTCGAGGTGGCCGTACAGCAGCACGCAATCGTCGGCACGCGCTTCGCTTCCGGATGCCGGCATGTCGATGAAGATCAGCGGCGTGCGGTTCGGCAGCCGCACCACTTCCAGCGTCGAGCCCGGCAGTGACGCCAGTTTTGCGCGCGCCCACTTCTCCATCAGCGCGACCGCCGCGTCCATGTACCCGTGCGCCGCCCATTCCTTGTCGAACATCGGCGACTTGTTGGGGATCTTGATGTACTCCGTGAGCTGCGGAACCACCTCGTCATCCCACAGCCTGCTGATGAAGGATCGGGCCTTGCCGGCATCCATCGGACACACTCCTCGATGAAACAGTGCGCCAGTGTAACAGCGGCGGAAAGCCGGCTTCGCGGTCGGACGATTCCGACACGCGCGCGCTGCAGTGGCCGACAGCATCGCGGCGAAAGCGCCGGCTGTGACCGATCGCGGCGCGCGGCAAGCTTTCCCCACGCGCCGCAATCCGCGGCGACCACCGGAGAGAACCCATGTTCAAGAAGACACTTTGCGCGCTCGCGCTCTGCCTTGCGATGGCGCTGCCGGCCATCGCCGCCACGCCGGTCAACATCAATACCGCCGACGCGCAAACCATCGCGACCTCACTGGACGGCATCGGGATGAGCAAGGCCCAGGCCATCGTGGCCTACCGGGATGCCCACGGCCCGTTCAAGAGCGTGGACGAGGTCGGCAACGTCAAGGGTATCGGCAGCAAGACGCTCGCGCGCAATCGCGATGCGATCCGCCTGAGCGGCAACTCCGCGCCCGCGGCAGCGCCCAAGCCCAAACACGCGAAGCATCAGAAGAAGCAGTGACGGCGGCGCGAAGGTGGATTCTCGTCATTCCGGGTCTGCCCGACGGCGCCCCGGAATGACCCTGCTGCACCACACGCATTACACTCGCGCGCTTTCGCCGCGCGAGTGTCCTCGTGATCCTGCCCCGCTACCGCATCGGACCTTCCACCATTCCCGGCGCCGGCAAGGGCGTGTTCCTGGAGCAACCGCTGGCGCGCGGCCGCATCGCGGTGGCACCGGACCGCATCGACCAGACCTGGTCGTTCGCGGAGATCCTGTCCGATCCGGAACGCGCGAAACTGCTGCACACCGCGGTGCGCTGGTTCGAGGACCGCTACACGCTGTCGCCCGACTGGCCGGACGAATGCTTCGTGAACCACAGTTTCGATCCGACCGGACTGTGGCTGCTGGGCTTCGTCTTTGCCGCCCGCGATCTCGAAGCGGGGGAAGAATTGACGGTCGATTACCGCCACCTGCTCGCGCCCGGACAGGAAGAGGAATTCCGCGATGCCCAGACCGGCGATCCGATCGTCGGCTACACGTGGGAGAAGAGTCTTCGCCAAGGGCTGGACGCACTGCGGCAACTGATCGCCTGAACCGGATGCCGCGCCTCGCTATCATCGCGCGATGACTTCGCTGCGAGCCATCCCGCGCAATGCCCAGCGCGAAGAGCCGTGGGCCAATGGCGCCGGCAGCACCACGGTGATCCTGCGCGAGCCCGACGATGCGGACTGGACGATCCGCATGAGCGTCGCCAGGGTCGAGCATGACGGTCCTTTCTCCGACCTGCCCGGCACCCGCCGCGTGCTGGTGCCGCTGGACGGCCCGATGACACTGCGGTTTCCCGACGGTCGCGAACTCACCGGCGCACGCTTCCAGGCCCTGCAGTTTTCCGGCGCGCCCGCACCGGTCGGGATCCTGCCCGAAGGTCCGACCCGCGACTTCAACCTGATGCTGCGTGGCCGCGCTCGCGGCGAGGTGTTGCCGCGCATGCTGGTCGACACGATGGTCGTGCCGAGCGAGCCCGGGCCGCGCTGGCTGGTGTACCTCGATGCGGGCCGCGCCACCGTTCACGTGGGTGCGGACACACGCCTCGCATTGAACCCCCACGACGCGGCGCTGGTCACACCCGGCGGCGCGATGGGCCCGGTCCGGATCGAGGGCGCCGGCGAAATGGTGCTCGTCAGGTTGTACGCTTGATATCCTCTCCACGCGGTCGGTCGGGGTGACGCTATGCGGATGCTGGTGGTCGAGGACGATGCGGCAATCGCGGACGCCGTGTGCGGCTCGCTGGAACGCGCGGGCCACGCGGTCGACCACCTCGCCAACGGCAAGGCCGCTATCGCCGCGCTGCAGGAACACGCGTTCGCGCTGGTGGTGCTGGACCTCGGCCTGCCCGGCGAGGACGGCAGCGAAGTGCTGCGCCGGCTGCGCGCGGCGCACGACGGCATTCCGGTGCTGGTCATCACCGCGCGCGAGGAGCTGGACCTGCGCGTCCGCACGCTCGACCTCGGCGCCGATGATTACCTGGTCAAGCCCTTCAGCCTCGCCGAGTTCGACGCACGGGTGCGGGCGCTGCTGCGCCGCCACAGCAACAGCGGCGTGCCGACCCTTCAGCTCGGCAAGCTGTCAATCGACCTCGCTGGCCGCCGCGTGCTGCTGGACGACCATCCGCTGGACCTGACCGCGCGCGAATTCGCACTGCTGGAAGTGCTTGCGTCGCGCCACAACCGCGTCACCTCGCGCGAGCACGTGATCGAGGCCTTGTGCACCTGGAACGATGCGCTCACCGACAATGGTCTCGACATTGCGATCCATCGCCTGCGGCGCAAGCTGGAAGGCAGCGGCGTCAACCTGCGCACCGTGCGCGGACTTGGCTACCTGCTCGAGGCCGACGATGGTCCGTAATCCCAGCCTGCGCCGTCGGCTGTTGCTGTTCGTGTCGATGCCGCTGCTGGCGGTGCTGGTGTGCGGCGGCATCATCAACTACGTGATCGGCCTGCACTACGCCAACAAGGCCTACGACCGCTGGCTGCTGAACAGCGCCAACGCGATGGCGGACCTGGTCAACAGCGATGCCGGCCGCAACGAACTCTCCGACCAGGCGCGCATCCTGCTGCAGTTCTCGGTGAAGGACAGCAATGAATTCGCGGTGCGCAGCCTGCGCTATGGCGTGCTGGCGGGTGACGAGGACCTTCCCCAACCGCGGCCCACCCGCCGGTCGCTGACCGGTCCGCCGGAATTCTCGAATTTCAACGACCAAGGCCAGATGATGCGGATGGTGTCGGTATTCGTGGCCAACAAGGCCGATCCCGGCGACCTGCTGGTCATTTCCGCCGCCGAAACCGTGCGCAAACGCCAGGCCCTGGCGCGCGAGTTGCTGATTTCCACGGTGCCGATCGAGTTGCTGCTGATCTGCGTCGCGATGGGCCTGGTGTGGCTGGGCATCAATCGCGGCCTGCGCGTGCTGGAACCGCTGGCGCACGAAATCCGGATGCGCGAGGCCGGCGACCTGTCCCCGCTGCGCACGATCGACGCGCCACTGGAAGTGCAGCCGCTGGTCGCGACCATCGATGCGCTGCTGTCGCGGCTCGACCGCATGTTGCGCCAGCAGCAGCGCTTCATCGCCGACGCCGCCCACCAGTTGCGCACGCCGCTGGCCGGCCTGCGCCTGCAGGCCGAACGCGCCCTGGCCGATCCGCGTCCCGACACGGTCCGCGAGGCGCTGGTGCACGTGGAGCGGCTCTCGGCCGGCACCGCGCGCGCGGCGGGCCAGTTGCTGGCGCTGGCGCGCGCGCAGGCACCGGACGAATCGCTGGGCGCGGCGGCGCCGCTGGACCTCGCCGAAGTCGTGCGCGACGAAGTGGCGGCGCGGGTGCCGGAAGCGATCGCGCGCGGCATCGACCTCGGCTACCGCGGTCCGGACCATGGCGTGACCGTGATCGGCGACGCGGTGCTGCTGCGCGAGCTGCTCGGCAATCTGATCGACAACGCCTCGCGCTACGGCAGCCGCGGCAACGCCGTCGTCACCGTCGGCGTGCAAACCGACAGCGACGGCAACAGCGTGCTGAGCGTGCAGGACAACGGGCCCGGCGTCGCGCCGGAACTGATGCCGCGCCTAGGCGAGCGGTTTTTCCGCGTGGTCGGCAACAACCACGAAGGTACCGGCCTCGGCCTTGCGATCGTGCGCGAGATCGCCGAGCGCCACGGCGCCGACCTGATGTTCTCGAACCACGACGAGCCGCACGGGTTGCGGGTCGAGGTGCGGTTTCCGCCCGTCGCTGCGGTGTAGACGCGATCACCGATCATCGCGGGTAAAGATCACGCCGTCTTCGACGCGCACCGGAAAGGTCGCGATCGGCTCCGTTGCCGGCGCTTCCCTGACCTCGCCAGTACGCACGTCGAAGCGCGCCCCGTGGCGCGGGCATTCCACTTCGAAGCCGCAAATATCCCCGCCTGCCAGTTCGCCGCCGTCGTGGGTGCAGGTGTCCTCGATTGCGTACAAGTCGCCCTCGAGGTTGTACACCGCGATCGCGGTGTCGCCATCCCAGACGACCTTGAATTCGCCCGGCAACAATTCGTCGCGCGCACAAACTTTCACCCAGTCATCCGACATGCCGCCTCTCCACGATTCCGGCCGATGCGATCAAGGAGCGTCGGGCGCAAACTCACAATGATTTGACGAGCCACTCGAAGCGCAGGTCATCCCGTTTCGGAATGCCGAAGCGCGCATCGCCATACGGAAACGGTCGATACTCACCGGTCCGGCGATACCCGCGGCGTTCGTACCACGCGATCAGTTCCGCGCGCACGTCGATCACCGTCATGCGCATCGTGCGCGCGTGCCATTCATCGCGCGCGACGCGCTCGGCCTCGGCCAGCAGCGCGCGGCCCGTGCCGCTGCCCTGCGCTTCGGGCCGCACCGAGAACATCCCGAAGTAGCCGTCGCAGGCATTGCCATCGGCGAGACGTTCGATCACGCAGCTTGCCAGCAAGCGATCCGCCTGTTCGGCGAGCAGCAACCGCACATTCCGGTTTGCGATCAGCTCCGCTACTTCGCGCGGATCGGTGCGCTGGCCATCCAGAAGATCGGCTTCGGTGGTCCAGCCGGCGCGGCTGGCATCGCCCCGGTAGGCGGATTCGGTGAGCGCCACGACCGCCTCGATGTCCGCGGGCGTCGCGGCACGGAAGTGCAATTCCGCAGCACTCATGCGAGCAGCTTCCGCACCCGGCCGATCGCATCCACGAACGCGTCGATCTCGGCCTCGGTATTCCAGAACGCCAATGACGCACGGCAGGTCGCGGCGACGCCGTAGAACTGCATCAACGGGTGCGCGCAGTGGTGGCCGGAACGCACGGCCACGCCCTCCTGATCCAGCAGTGTCGCCAGGTCGTGTGCATGCACGCCCTCGATCAGGAACGAAATCACCGCGGCCTTGCCCGGAGCATTGCCGAAGATGCGCATGCCCGGAATCGCCTCGAGCCGGGGCGTCGCGTATTCCAGCAATTCACGCTCGCGTGCCGCGATGTTGGCCATGCCGATCGCCCGGAGATAATCGATCGCGGCAGCCAGTCCGGCAAATCCCGCCGTGTTCGGCGTGCCCGCTTCGAACTTGTGCGGCGAATCGGCGAACGTGGTGCCCTCGAATGATACCGTCTTGATCATCTCGCCCCCGCCGAAAAAAGGCGGCATGGCATCGAGGATCTCGCGCCGGCCCCACAGCGCGCCGGTGCCGGACGGACCGCACATCTTGTGGCCGGTGATGCAATAGAAATCGCAGCCGATCGACTTCACGTCCAACGGCAGGTGCGGCGCTGCCTGCGAGCCGTCCACCAGCATCGGAATGCCACGCTTGCGGCATTCACGCGCCAGTTCCTTCACCGGATTCACGGTGCCGAGCACATTGGAAACGTGCACGACGCCGGCAAACTTCACTTCGGGCGTCAGCGCTTCGATGAACTTGTCGACGATCAGTTCGCCCGACTCGGTGATCGGCGCGACTTTAAGATGCGCGCCCGTGAGCTTGCATACCAACTGCCACGGCACGATGTCGGCATGGTGTTCCATCGCGGTCACCAGTACCGCATCGCCGGGTTTCAGACGCGGCAACAGGAAACTGTAGGCCACGAGATTGGTGGCCATGGTGGTGCCCGACGTCAGCACGATTTCGTCGCGATGGTTGGCGCCGAGGAACGGGACGAGCCTGTCGCGTGCACCCTCGTACAACGCGGTCGCCTCTTCGCCCAGTTGGTGCACCGCGCGCGACACGTTGGCGTTGTGCTCGCGGTAGAACGCATCCACCGCCTCGATCACCTGCCGTGGCTTCTGCGAGGTGTTGGCGCTGTCGAGATAGATCAGCGGCTTGCCGTGCACCTTGCGTTGCAGGATCGGAAAATCCGCCCGCACCTTGGTCCAGTCGACCGGCATTTCGGCAATCGTCGATTTCGCAGTAGCGCTCACGCTCCGGCCTCCGGCAGTTGCTCGGCCAGCAAGGTTTCGCAGAATTCACGCAGTGGCGCAGGCCGGATGCCGTCCAGCGTCACCACGCAGAACGCGCGCACCAGCATGCGCCGCGCGGTGTCAAGCGGAATCCCACGCGAACGCAGATAGAACAAGACGTTTTCGTCCAATTGGCCAACGGTCGCGCCGTGATTGGCTTTCACCTCGTCGGCGTAAATTTCGAGAGCCGGACGGGTATTGATTTCGGCCGTCGGCGAAAGCAGCAGGTTCTTGTTGTAGAAACTTCCGTCCGAACCATCGGCACCGGGCTGCACAAGGATACGTCCGTGCACCACGCCACGCGCGCCGTCGCCGGCCACGCCGCGCCACAGCGAGTCGCTCACGGTGTCGCGCCCGCGATGGGTCACCAGCACTTCGGAGTCGGCGTGCTGGCCATCCAGCACGAACGCGCCGCGACTGGCGAAGCGTGCCCGGTCACCGGCGAGCTCCACGCGCAATTCGTGGCGCGCCAGCTTGCCGCCGAGTTCCAGCGCATGGAAGTCGAGTTGCGCATCCTCGTGCAGCACGCAGTCGGTGCGTCGAAGCAACGTCGCATCCTGCGAAGCACGCTGGACGATCGTCCAGTCGAATTGCGCCTGCTCGCGCAAGGTGATGTTCCGCACGAGGTTCGCGAAGTGCCCCGATGTGTCATCGCCGACGTGATGTTCGATCACGGCAAGCGATGCCCCCTCACCCAGTTCAATCAGGTCGCGCAGGTGCCAGGCGACTGCGCTGCCGGCGCTCGTGCCGACATGCACGACGTGCAACGGCTGCGGAACGCGCGCGCCATCGGCCACCCGCACGATCAAACCGTCCGCGGCGAGCGCGCGATTCAGCAATGTGAAACCATCGTCCTCGTCCCCGCGCGCGGCGAGCAGGAAGCGCAGCGGTTCGGGTGGATGTTCCAGGGCATCCAACAAGGGCTGCAGCGTGATGCCTTCGGCCAGTTCGTCCAGCCGCGACAGATCCGCGCGGAACACCCCATTGACGAACACCGCGCGCGGGCCCTCGCAACCCTCCAGCCGCAGCAGCTCATCCGCGACGGAGCGGCTCGCGGCATCCGTGTCGCGCGGTGCATAGGCGCGCTGCTGCAGCGCGCGCAGCGCGGTGTATTTCCACAACTCGTTGCGGGTGTCGGGCAGGCCACGTTCTGCGAATGCGCGCAGTGCCTGATGGCGCGCGTCCTCCAGCCAAGCGAGGTCGCTGCCGGGCAGGCGTGCCGCCGCCGCAGTCTGCATGGATTCGACGAATGGCGTTGCCGCGGCGTTCACGCGTGCGCTTCCGTCGGCGTGCGGTCGCGCACCCAGGCGTAGCCGTGCGCTTCGAGTTCCTTCGCCAGCGTCGCGTCACCGCTTTCCACGATGCGGCCGTCGGCCAGGACGTGCACGAAGTCCGGCACGATGTAATCCAGCAGCCGCTGGTAATGGGTGATCACCAGGAAACTGCGTTCGGGCGAGCGGAGGCGGTTCACGCCTTCGGCGACCTGCTTCAACGCGTCGATGTCGAGCCCGGAGTCGGTTTCGTCGAGGATCGCGAGGCGCGGTTCCAGCACGGCCATCTGGAACACCTCGTTGCGCTTCTTCTCGCCGCCCGAAAAGCCTTCGTTGACCGCGCGGTTCAAAAGTTCGGGCGTCATGCCCATTTCCTTGACGCGCTCGCGCACCAGCTTCAGGAACTGCATGGAATCGAGTTCGTCCTCGCTGCGCGCCTTGCGTTGTGCGTTCAGGGCCGCACGCAGGAAATAGGTGTTGTTGACGCCGGGGATTTCCACCGGGTACTGGAACGCCAGGAACACCCCGGCGGCAGCGCGCGCTTCGGGTTCCAGGGCCAGCAGGTTCTGGCCATTGAACGTGACAGAGCCTTCGGTTACCTCGTATCCCGAACGGCCTGCAATCACGTTGCCGAGCGTGGACTTGCCCGCACCGTTCGGGCCCATGATCGCGTGCACTTCGCCGGGCCTGGCCTCCAGCGAGAGGCCTTTCAGGATTTCCTTGCCGGCGACGCGGGCGTGCAAATTGTCGATCTTCAGCATTTCGTTCCCTTCAAAATCAGTCAGGCGAGCAACCATCCATGGTGCTGGGCGCCGGCCCGTACATCCCTGTACGGGCGTTCGCCGGCGCGAGATGCCACTGGCATCTCGCGAAAGCCCCGGCTCACCCAATCGCACCTTCGAGCGAGACTTCCAGCAGCTTCTTCGCTTCCACCGCGAACTCCATTGGCAGTTCGCGGAACACCTGCTTGCAGAAGCCGTCGACGATCATCGACACCGCGTCTTCCTCACCGATCCCGCGACTGCGGCAGTAGAACAATTGGTCGTCGGAAATCTTGGAAGTCGTTGCTTCGTGCTCGACGATCGCGGTGGGGTTCTTCACTTCCATGTACGGGAAAGTATGCGAGCCGCACTTCTTGCCTATCAGGATCGAATCGCAGCGGGTGTGGTTGCGCGCGTTCACCGCGCCCTTCTCCACCTTCACCAGTCCGCGATAGCTGTTCTGGCTGCGGCCGGCGCTGATGCCCTTCGATACGATCTTCGACTTGGTATCACGGCCAATGTGGATCATCTTGGTGCCGGTATCGGCTTGCTGGAAATTGTTGGTCAGCGCGACCGAATGGAACTCGCCGACCGAACGGTCACCGCGCAGCACGCAGCTCGGATATTTCCAGGTGATCGCCGAACCCGTCTCGACCTGTGTCCAGGTGATCCTCGAATCGCCGCCGCGGCATTCGCCGCGCTTGGTCACGAAGTTGTAGATGCCGCCCTTGCCGTTCTCGTCGCCCGGGTACCAGTTCTGCACGGTCGAATACTTGATGTTGGCCTTTTCCAGCGCCACCAGTTCCACCACCGCCGCATGCAACTGATTCTCGTCGCGCATCGGCGCGGTACAGCCTTCGAGGTACGACACCGTCGCGCCGTCCTCGGCAATGATCAGGGTGCGTTCGAACTGCCCCGTGTGGCCGGCGTTGATGCGGAAGTACGTGGAGAGCTCCATCGGGCAACGCACACCTTTGGGGATGAACACGAACGAGCCATCCGAGAACACCGCCGAGTTCAGCGCCGCGAAGAAGTTGTCGCCCTGCGGCACCACCGTGCCGAGGTATTGCCGCACCAGATCGCCGTGTTCGCGGATCGCCTCGCTCATCGAACAGAAGATCACGCCGACTTTCGCGAGCTGTCCGCGCGCGGTATTGGCCACCGACACCGAATCGAACACCGCATCCACCGCCACGCCCGCCAGCTTGGCGCGCTCGTGCAGCGGCACGCCCAACTTGTCGTAAGTTTCCAGCAGCTTGGGATCGACCTCGTCCAGCGACTTCGGCTTGTTCTTCGGCGCCGAGTAGTAGCTGATCGCCTGGAAATCGATGGGACCGAGTTTCAGGTGCGCCCAGTTCGGCGGCGTCATCTTCAGCCAGCGGCGATACGCCGCCAGCCGCCATTCGGTCATCCACTTCGGCTCTTCCTTGATCGCGGAAAGCGCGCGGATGGTGTCCTCGTCGAGGCCCGGCGGCAAGCTGTGCGATTCGATGTCGGTGACGAAGCCCGCTCCGTAACGGCGAGACAACGCGGCCTGGACTTCGCCTGGTTGGGTTGCCATCAGGTTCTCCTCAGGGCCTGCCAACGCTATGCCACGCGAGCCGCGTTGCTTCCGCAGCGGTCGCCAGCCGAGGCGCGCGCCGCAGCGCCAGAGTGGTTCTCTGGTCAAGGCGCGCACCGAAGGATGGCGGCCGCTGCGGAGCAACCCTCCGGGCCGGGGCCCTTTGCCCGCATGGCTGCGCCATCGCTCGTCTATGTATCGACATACATCTTCCTCACTCTTCCTTGCCCTGGGGGCAAAGGGCCAGCGGCGCGGCCACGTGGCGTAGCGCTGACAGGCCCTAAGCTCTCGCGCCGTGCGCGCGTGCCGGCTGGCGCCGCAACATGTCGGCCAGGCTCACGCCGCGCAGCGCGTTGTCGATGGCGGCACCGACACCTTGCCAGTCCCGCGCCACCGAGCAGTACGACTGGCGTTCGCAACCCGCGTGACCGATGCTGCACTCGGTCAGGCCGATCGGTCCGTCCAGCGCCTCCACGATTTCCGCCAGCGAAATGTCCTGCGCGGGCCTTGCGAGGCGATAGCCGCCCGCGGCACCACGGAACGATTCCACCAGCCCCGCGCGCGCCAGTTGCTTCAGCAATTTGCTGACGGTCGGCAATTCGAGGTGCGTTTCTTCGCCGACCTGTGCCGCCGGCAGCACCTCGCCCGGATGGCGCGCAAGGCAGGCCATCACCACGGAGGCATAGTCGGCAAGGCGGCTGACGCGAATCATGCGGGGATTCGACTGCAAATGGGTACCAACATGGTACTGTTTGTGGCGCCCGCCCGCAAGACGACCGCTCGGTCGCGTTACGCCGCCTTCGGCTGGTGCGTAAGGATCGCGATGAGGTCCGCGATCCGATCGCGCAGTTCACGGCGATCGCAGATCATGTCGATCGCGCCGTGCTCCAGCAGGAATTCGGAACGCTGGAAACCTTCCGGTAGCGTCTCGCGCACGGTCTGCTCGATCACGCGCGGACCGGCGAAACCGATCAGCGCCTTCGGCTCGGCGATGTGGACGTCGCCCAGCATCGCAAGGCTGGCCGACACGCCGCCGGTCGTCGGATGGGTCAGCACCACGATATACGGAAGTCCCGCGGCGCGCAGGCGGGCGAGCGCGGCGGAAGTCTTGGCCATCTGCAGCAGCGACTGCAGGCCTTCCTGCATGCGCGCGCCGCCGGTGGCGGTGAAGCAAACCAGCGATGTCTTGTCGCGCGACGCGGCTTCGGCCGCGCGGGTGAACTTCTCGCCCACCACCGAACCCATCGAGCCGCCCATGTAGCCGAACTCGAACGCGCAGGCGACGACAGGAAGGGTTTTCAGCGTGCCCTTCACGGTGACCAGCGCGTCTTTTTCACCCGTGGCTTTTTGCGCGGCCAGGATTCGATCGCGGTAGCGCTTGGAATCCTTGAACTTCAACGCATCGACCGGCGCCAGGCCCACGTCGAGTTCGTCGCCGCCTTCGTCGAGGAACGCCGCGAGCCGCGCACGCGCACCGATGGCATGGTGATGCCCGCACTTCGGACACACCATCAGGTTGCGCTCAAGCTCGGGACGGTACAGCCCGATCCCGCAGCCGGAACACTTCTCCCACACGCCTTCAGGCACCTTGCCACGAATGGGCGCGCCTTCGGTGCGTATCTTCGGGGTGGTCAGCTTCTGCAACCAGGACACGAGGGGTTCCCGCCGGATTTCCGCCGCCAAGGATACAACGCGCCGGGTCCCGATGCCTCGCCTCAGCCTCCGTCGAGGGCGGCGCGAATGGGCGCAAGGAATATTTTGGCGCGACCGCAGGCTTGTTCCGGCGTCGCGGCATCGGCCAGCGTGGCAACCAGCGCCGAGCCGATCACCACCGCATCGGCGAACGCGGCCACGGCTTTGGCGCTGGCCGCATTCTTGATACCGAAGCCCACAGCGACCGGCACCTCCGCGCGCGCTCGAAGACTCTCGACCCGTTGCGCGATGTCCTGCACAGACAACTTCGCCGCGCCGGTGATGCCCGCGAACGACACGTAGTAGAGATACCCTTCGGCCGCTCCGGCGGCGCGCGCAAGCCGCGCGTCGGACGTTGTCGGCGCAACGAGCAGGATGCGCTGCAGCCCGGCTTCGCGCAGCGGCTGCAAGGTTGCATCTTCCTCGATCGGGCAATCGACCACCAGCACGCCGTCCACGCCGGCGTCGGCAGCTTCACGGGCAAAGCGTTCGATGCCGTGGATGGCAATCGGATTCAAATAGCCCATCAATACGATCGGGGTTTCGTGGTCCTCGGCGCGGAATTCACGCACCCAGCCGAGGATGTCCGTGATGCCAACTTTCTTGCGCAGCGCGCGTTCGTTGGCGTGCTGGATCACCGGGCCGTCGGCCATCGGATCGGAAAACGGCACGCCGAGTTCGATGATGTCCGCGCCGTTGTCCACCAGCGCGTGCATCAAGGCGATCATTGCAGACGGAATCGGATCGCCCGCCGTGATGAACGGAATCAGTGCGGCGCGATTCTGTTCGCGCAACGCATGGAAGCGTGCCTCGATGCGGTTGCTCATAGCTCGATGTGCTCGCGCTTCGCGATCGTGTGTACGTCCTTGTCGCCGCGCCCCGACAAATTGCACAGGATCAGCTTGTCCTTCGGCAATTCGCGCGCGAGCCTGATCGCCTGCGCCACCGCGTGGCTGGATTCCAGTGCCGGCAGGATGCCCTCGGTTTCGCACAGCAGATGGAACGCGGCCAGCGCCTCGTCGTCGCTGACGCCGACGTATTCCGCGCGCCCGCTGTCCTTCAGGAACGCGTGCTCGGGGCCGACGCCGGGATAGTCGAGCCCCGCGGAAATCGAATGCGTTTCGGTGATCTGGCCGTCGTCATCGCACAGCACGTAGGTCCGGTTGCCATGGAGGACGCCGGGCCGGCCCGCGGCGAGCGATGCGGCGTGACGCCCGGTCGCGATGCCCTCGCCTGCGGCTTCCGCGCCGACAATGCGCACGCCGCGATCGTTGAGGAATGCATGGAACAAGCCGATCGCGTTCGAGCCGCCGCCCACGCACGCGGTCAGGACATCGGGAAGGCGTCCGAACTGTTCCAGCATCTGCGCGCGCGCCTCGCGCCCGACCACCGCGTTGAAGTCGCGCACCATCATCGGATACGGGTGTGGCCCCGCGACGGTGCCGATGATGTAGAACGTGTCGGCGACGTTGGTGACCCAGTCACGCAGCGCTTCGTTCAGCGCATCCTTCAAGGTTTGCGAACCGGACGTCACCGCTACCACCTCGGCGCCGAGCAACTTCATTCGGTACACGTTGATCTTCTGGCGCTCGATGTCGACCGCGCCCATGTAGACCACGCACTGCATCCCGAAACGCGCGCACACCGTGGCGGTGGCGACGCCGTGCTGGCCTGCGCCGGTCTCGGCGATGATCCTTTCCTTGCCCATCGCCCGGGCGACCAGTGCCTGGCCGACGGTGTTGTTGATCTTGTGCGCGCCGGTGTGGTTCAAATCCTCGCGTTTCAACAGGATCTGCGCGCCGCCGACGTGTTCCGACAAACGTTTTGCGTGATAGATCGGCGACGGCCTGCCGACGTAGTGCTTCAAGTCGTCGGCGAATTCCTTCTGGAATGCGGGATCGTCGCGCAGACGCGTGTACGCCGCGGTCAGTTGCTCCAGCGGCGCGATCAGCGTTTCCGCGACGAAGGTGCCGCCGTAGGGACCGAAGCGGCCTTGCTCGTCCGGAAAGACATGGTAATCCTCAATCCTGGGCATTGTCGTCGCCGTCGCACGCATCGTTGCGTACGCATTCCACCCTATCGCAACGACGCACCCGGCAAAAGCGATAAGATTGCGGAAACCTGTCAGGAAAACTCACGCATTCATGGCTCGCGATCTGCCCTCGTTGAATGCACTGCGTGCCTTCGAGGCCGCGGCGCGCCTGGAAAGCGCGACCCGCGCTGCCGCCGAACTGCACGTGACCCACGGCGCGGTGAGCCGTCATATTCGCGCACTGGAAACCGAACTGGGCGTGGCGCTTTTCACCCGCGAAGGGCGCGGCCTGACGCTGACGCCAGCCGGCCGGCGGTTGCGCGACGGCGCCTCGGGCGCATTCGACCAGTTGCGCTCGTGCTGTGATGAAGTGCGCCGCGAAACCAACCGGGCGCCACTGGTGCTCGGCTGTTCCGGCAGCGTGCTCGCGCGCTGGGTCATCCCGCGACTGGAGCGATTGAGCCGTGACCTGCCGTCACTGAAATTGCACCTGTCGGCAATCGAGGCCACGCCCTCATCTTCGATGCCGGGTTTGGGCGCGGCGCTGCTGATTGCCGAACCGCCGTGGCCACCGGCCTGGCAAGTGCACCTGCTGGCACCCGAGCGCATCGGCCCGGTCCTGAGTCCCCGATATCCCGGTTTCTCGAGCCTGCGCAAGGCAAGTCTTGCCGCGCTCGGAAAGGAAGCCTTGCTGCACACGTCATCGCGTCCGCAGGCCTGGCCGGCGTGGGCACGCGCGCAGCGCGTCGCGGTCAGCCGATTGCACTTCGGCCAAAGCTTCGAGCATCTGTATTACCTGCTGGAAGCCGCCGTGGCAGGCCTGGGCGTCGCGATCGCGCCACGGCAACTCGTCGCCGACGATTTGCTGGCCGGCAGGCTGGTGGCG